>JACVXU010000200.1 GCA_015661185.1 Bacteroidota bacterium | reverse complement strand
TGATAATCTCGGCGATAAGCACGTTTTTTGTCCGCTCTCAGTGAATGGTTAGGGTCATTCGTATCGAAGTGCATCAACAGGATCCAACCGGGAGGCACGGTACGCCGGCAAGAATCCGGAAACAACTCCGACAAACAACGAAACAAGGATTGCGATTGCGACGATGCTCAACGGCATTGCCGTTGGAAGAATTGTGTCGATAATAAGACTGAGGGGAAATGCGATCGCAAGCCCGATGACCCCTCCCAACAAGCACAGAGCCGCAGATTCCATAAGGAACTGCTGCAGGATTGTCCGCCTCGGAGCTCCGATTGCCATCCGAATGCCGATCTCCCTCGTTCTTTCCGTGACGGAGACAAACATGATGTTCATGATGCCAATTCCACCCACGAAGAGCGAGAGACCTGTGATGAAAAGCCCGACACCGGCGATGACGACACCGATCGTGTTGAACGTCTGTATGAGAATATCCTGCTGGTTAATGGCAAAATCGTCGGGCTGCTTGGGGCGAACGCCCCGGGCCTTGCGCATAATGCCCCGGACTTCCTCCTTCGCTTCTTCAAGATCCTTTATCGAGATTGCTTTCACCATGATCTGGATCCCGCCGCGGCGGCTGCCAAATTCTTTGAAGAATCTGTTGATCGGGATGTAAGCGCGATTGTCCAGGCTCTCCAATCCCAGGAAACTTCCCTGTTTCTCGAGTACACCCACAATCCTGAAATTTCCGGCCCCGAGCTTGATCGTTTTCCCGATAGGATTTTCGTTCGGAAAGAGATTCGCGGCAATCTCCGACCCGATGGCACACACTGGTCTTCCTCCATCAGATTCCATGGGTGTGAAGAATCTGCCGAATGCTACATTCACACCTGTCGTTTGAAGGAATTCGGCGTTTGTACCGACGATGGTAACACCTTCAAGCAACTTCCGTCCGTATTTTGCATTTCTTCTGGTGCCGGTCGCCGGGGAAACGGACCGGGCGAGCTCTGCCTGCTTCTCGAGTGCTTTCGCTTGCTGGATCCTGATATCCTGTCGGTTTCGGATCTTCCACCAATCCTCGCCACCGCCCCATGGCCATTTCTGAACATAGAGAACATCCGCTCCGATCATCGCGATACTTTTGTTGAAGGCGCGGTTCAATCCTTCGATCGCCGTCCCCATCAAGGTCACCGAGACAATCCCGATAATGATGCCGAGTGCTGTAAGGACCGATCGCATCTTGTTGGCCCTGATTGCGTTAAACGCGATCAAAAGCCCTTCACGGAACTCACCGATGGAATTTCGCATTCTTAGCCCGGCACTTGTGGAAGGTCAACAACTCTCTTGTTCTGCACTGCATAATCTGTTTCGATCTTTCCATCCCGGAGCCGAATGATACGGTCCGTGTGTTCCGCGATGTACTCTTCGTGCGTGACCAGAACGATCGTGTTTCCTTCTTTTTGGAGCTTGTCGAACAACGCCATGATCTCGTCGCCCGTCTTGCTATCGAGGTTGCCCGTGGGCTCGTCTGCAAGCAGGATAGAGGGTTGAGTGACCAGGGCACGAGCGATTGCCACCCTCTGGCGTTGGCCACCGGAGAGCTCATTCGGCTTGTGATGGATTCGCTCTGTCAGTCCAACTCTCTCGATCGCTTCCCTCGCGAGCTTTTTTCTCACACTTGAGCCTATACCGCCATAGATGAGGGGGAGCTCAACGTTGTGGAGAACATCGGATCGGGCCAGCAGATTGAATGTCTGGAAGACGAAGCCAATCTCTTTGTTGCGGACCCTCGCAAGCTGGTTGTCGTTCATTTCGCTCACATTATGGGTGTTCAGCTCATACAACCCCGACGTCGGTGTGTCCAGGCACCCGATAATGTTCATCAACGTGGACTTTCCGGATCCGGAAGGGCCCATGATCGCCACATATTCGTTCTTCTGGATCTCCAGAGTGACTCCCGCAAGAGCGTGTACGTCTTCCGAACCGACGTGATAAATCTTAGCGATGTTGTTGAATCTGATGATTGTGGGCATGCCGACCTTCCTTGTGGATAATTGTTATTGAAGCTCGTTGACCTTCTTCTCGAAATTCTTCTTCTGATTCTCCGACAGATCCATCGTCAGGAGTCGCTGGTAATGCTCACGTGCCTCTTTCTTCTGGCCTTTGAGTTCGTATGCCTGAGCAAGGATGCTGATCGCAGGCACATAGTCATTGTCGAGCGTCAATGACTTCTTCGCGAGTGCAAGGGCCTTCTCTGCATCCTTTTTCTGGACATATGCCTGTGCGAGGAGATAGAACGAGTGTGCAGTGTCCGGCCTCATGACCGTGTACTTCTCAAAAGACGCAATCGCCTCATTCGTCATCTGATTCTGCAGGTAGAACGAGCCTGCAGCGCGCCACGCTCGCCATTCATTGGGCCTGTTGGTTGTAAGGGTCTTGATCTCCTGGGCGGCCTCGGTGTTCTTCTTCTCGGAAACGTAGATGCTTGCTTTGAAGGGACGACCCCGGATTTCATCCAGCTCAATGACTGCGTCGGCTTCCTTCCATGCCTTTTCCATATCCCCGCCCATGATGCCCGGCGCCCGCCAATAGTACTGAGCCAATCCTATATGGGCCTCCACAAGTTTCGGGTTGAGTTCCACAGCTTTCTGGAACGCCTTTTTGATCTTGGGGGCCATGAAGGCCTGCTTGATGACGCCCGCGTTCTGCGCCTTCGTCCCGTATGCGGCACCCAGTCCGTACTGATAGTCGGCGCTCGCCGGATTGATCTCCACTGCTCGTTCCATATGATCGACGGCGTCGTCCTCGTTTCGGAACTGACGCATCAGGAAGATCAGACCAAGCCGGTAGTGCGCCTCACCGCTGTTGTCGTTCTGCTTGAGGACACTCTCAAAGATGGACTTTGCCTCACCAGTCTTTCCCTTGTTGAGGAGGGCCACTCCTTCATCAAGGGATTGCGCTGATGCCCAGCATGTAAAGACGACACAATATGCAAGCCAGCTTAGAAGTTTCATCCGTTTAGGTGTCCTTACTTCTTTTCTCCTTCAGCGGACGCACCGGTTCGTTTGACGTTCTTATTCTCCACTTTTACTACCGAGCCGTTTTCCAAATCCCGGTTGATCGCCTTGAAGGGGCCGGACACCACTTCAACACCTTCGATATTTTCTCCCTTGACCTCGTAGTATGCGTCGTCACTCAATCCGCGCTTGACAGAAACAGTCTTCACTTTGCCATTGTCGACAACGAAGATTACCTCGTCGAGTTTCTCTTCCTCTTTTTTCTTTGCCTTAGTTTCAGTCATCTTCGCTTCTCCCTGAGCAGGAGCTTCAACTTTCATCTCCTCTTTGGGGGCACGGACGGTAATAGACTGGATCGGCACTGCCAGCACGTTTACATGCGTCTGCGTTTCAATATCAGCAGCCATGGACATACCTGGTCGGAAGTGCACGCCTTCCGGTGTCACCACCCGAATCCTCACTTCGAAGTTCGTAACTTCGTCCTGAGTCCCGAGCCCGCGAGACTTGGCAGTGTTGGCGATTTGGGTCACCGTGCCAATGAATTTCCTGTCCGGATAGGAATCAACCTCAACCTTTGCGGTGTCTCCGACCGACACGAGGACTACGTCATTCTCACCGACGTCCACGCGCGCTTCCATTCGCGAAAGGTCTGCGATCGTCATGATCTGAGTGCCCTGTGTAAAGGTACTTCCGCTCACGCGTTCACCGAGTTCGGAATTCAACTGGCTGACAATTCCATCCATCGGGGCATAAATCGTCGTCTTGGAGAACGTAACCTTGGATTCCTTCAGCGATGCCATCGATTGGTCGCCCGACGCCTTCGCACTCTGGTACGTTGCCTTCGAAATGTCCATTTCCGATTGCGATACGAGCTTCTTGGAGAACAGCTCCGAGACGCGCTTGTATTCAGCCTCAGCTTTGAGCAGGTTGGCTTCGCTGATGGCCATCGATGCCTGTGCACGATCCATGCCGGCCTGGTACGCATCCGGCTTGATGTGAACGAGCAGCTGCCCCTTTGACACGCGCTGACCCTCACGCACTGCGAGAGTAATGATCTCTCCGCTCACCTCAGCATTGATCTTCACCTGTACCTCGGGCTGGATCTTACCCGTGGCGGAGACAAGCTGCGTGATCGTCCGCCGCTGGATCTTCTCCGTCTGGACCGTCAGGACTGTGTCCCGTTTGCTTCCGAGGATCACAAGCAAGACGAGCACAATCAGCACAACGCCAATGATGGAGAAGATGATGAGCTTCTTTCTTGATTTCTTGCCGTTCGTTGCCATGGAGAACAACTCCTTCAAAAAGTGTGGAGGCCCTTGAATTACTCCTCTTAGAATTTCTTCTCGCCTATCACGTAATCAAGGTTCCGGGATGCAGTGATGTAGTTGTATGTTGCGTTCACTTTGTTGGCTTGAGCATTGACCAGTCCGGCGTTAGCCGTGAGAAGATCGACCAGTGTGCCGGAGCCAAGATTGTACTTCTCTTCCGCTACCCTTCGGTCCTGCGTTGCGGACTGCAGGCCCTTCAGACTTGCATCGTATTGTTTTCTCGCTGCGTCAAGATCCAGAAGTGCCTTCTTCACATCAACGCTAATATTCCGCTCGGTTTGCAGGAGAGAGAGTTCCGCGTTTCTCCTCTGAGCGATTGCCGATTGGATCGACCGGTTCGTCTGGAACCCGTCAAAAAGCGTCCACCGGATGTTGAGTCCCCAGCTGACACCCTTGCTTTCCGAGAGCTTGGCGATCTCCGTGTTGGAAAGATTGTATCCGGCTGATGCAGAGACGCTCGGGAAATAGGCGCTTGACGCAGACGTAACACCGGATTGCGCAGCATTGTAGTTCTCTTTGGCACTGACATAATCCGGCCGAGCTGCCATGGCCCGCTGACGCATCTGCTCGAAACTCTTGACTTGTGCGCTGGTGGCGCTAAAATCTGCCTCGGAGAGTTCGCTCGGCAGCGTGGGATCGGAGATTTCGTAGTTCTCGGAGACATCACCGCCGATGAGCGACACCAAGTCCGCAATAGACTTGTCGTATGTGTTCTGTGCGGATATAAGGCCGACTTCATCCTGGGCAACCTGAGATTGCTGACGATAGACGTCACCGATTGACAAAGCCCCGACACGGTTGGATTCGGTGATGCGCTCGAGCTGCCGTTGGTCTCTCTTGAGATTCTCTTCACTAACCTTCACCAGCTCCCTGTTCCTCAGAACTCCCAAGTACGCAGCCTGCACTTGAAATACGATTTGTTGAGTCGTCCTTATGGCTTGCTGATCGACTGATGTCGCATTGGAGACAGCCTGACTGAAATTGGCCTCGCGAGCGAAGCCGTTGAAGACTGTGTACCCCAGAGAGAGGCCAGTCTGGAAATTGCTCGTCGTCGACAGCGTAGCTGGAACCTGGATGGGTTGCCCACCGATGAGCTGAGTCGAAGCCGGCCTGTCGGTCTGTTGGCGCGTCCAGCCACCAGTCACGGAAGCCGATGGCAAATAGGAGCCATAGGCAGCAAGCACTCCACTCTGCGCAGAATTGGAATTGTTGTAGGCCTGTCGGACGCTGATGTTTTGCTCCAAGGCTACCGATACCGCCTTGTTAAGAGAGAGCACTTTGGTCTGTTGGGCCGAAACTTGGGCAAGCATTACACTTGCGAATACGATCCCGACGAAGAGGATCAAAGCCAACTTCTTCATAAACAAATCTCCGAAATGGTGGGAAGAGTCACAATGGCACTGTTGTTTATTGCGGTCACGCTATCTATAGACGGCAAAAGGGACTTAAAGTTTCGATGAACATTGGCATTTCAAGGGCAATCCAGCGGCCTTTTGGTGGCGAGCTGACGAACCTGAATCGAATCACTGGCACTGGCATAGCGTCCCCAAAAACGCCAATTCGTCCTGCAATCGTAACAATTATTGAGAAGAACCTCCGATGATACTTCCTTTCATTTCCAGGAGGTACGACAGAGCAGCGTCGTGGTCGTTCGGAATGCGCCCATCGAGAATCGCATCTGTGATTGCTGTCTTCAGCTTGCCGACGAGCGGACCGGGCTCGAGACCACAGATCTGCATGATCTCGTCGCCTCTGAGAGGCGGCTGCCAACTTCGGATTTTATCCTTCTCCTCAACCTCAGCCATTTTCTGAACAACCAGATCGTAGTTCTGCCTCACTTGGACAACGAGTTTCGGGTTCTTGGAGGTAATGTCGGCCCGGCAAAGCGCCATAAGGTCATCGATATCTTCGCCCGCTTCGAACAGGAGCCGTCGGACGGCTGAGTCCGTCACACCTTCGTCTACCAATGCCATCGGTCGAAGGTGCAGACGCACGAGTTTCTCGACGTAGGCAATGTGCTCAAACGGGAAACGCATCCTCCGAAAGATCGGCTTCACCATCCTCGCACCGACTTCCTCGTGGCCATGGAAGGTCCACCCGATTTCCTCTTTGAATGCCTTCGTTCGCGGTTTCGCGATGTCATGCAGGAGCG
>JACVXU010000033.1 GCA_015661185.1 Bacteroidota bacterium | reverse complement strand
CGAAAAGCGCTTTGAAACGGAGTTTCCTGTTCATCGCATTCACAGGTGAAGAACTGGGGCTGTTGGGTTCCGGCTACTATGTCAATCACCCCCTTCTACCGCTTGAACGAGCGGTCGCAATGATCAACATGGATATGATAGGGCGGCTCAACAACAAGTCACTGATCGTGTACGGTGTTGGCACTTCGCCCGGATTCGAGGAACTTGTCAAGAGACATAACAGGGATTCTGCTTTCGCGCTCAAGTTGAACAAAGATGGATTTGGTCCGAGTGATCACGCCTCATTCTATGGAAAACAGATTCCCGTATTCCATTTCTTTACAGACATCCATTCAGATTATCACAGGCCTTCGGATACGTATGATAAGCTGAACTACCAGGGGGAGGAGCAGGTTGTTCGCTACATCGCGGGGATTGCAGAGGAACTTAGCCAGTCGACTGATCGTCCGCAGTACGTCGCCGTAGAAGCCCCACGGCAGCCCGGTGCAGGCCGCGGCACGCGGGTATTCATGGGGACGATCCCTGATTTCGGTGAGCAAGTCCAGGGAATGAAGATTTCCGGAGTTCGGGAAGGAAGCCCTGCAGCGAAGGCTGGCATGGTCGGAGGTGATATCATCATAAAATTTGGAAAGGTCGAGATCAAGAATCTCTACGATTATTCCTATGCGCTCGGCGAGTACAAACCAGGAGACGAAGTGGATGTAGTGATCAGGCGGGGAACCGAGACGAAGACAGTACGAGTGAAACTGGAGAAGAGAAACTAGGGGGGAACACTGGAGCCTTGCAGGGTGACCGTCACCTGACCTGCCCACCGCTGAGGCAAGGTGACGGTCACTTTGTTTTCATTCGATTTCAGTGAGCGTCGTGTATTTTGCTTTTCCCCCCTTGAGAATGCTCTCAAGCTTGTTCACGAGATCTTCGCTCTTCTCGTCGAGGTTGTCTTCAAGAGCGTCATACTCCTCAATTGAAGCGCATGTGAACTCCTCCACAAAGGAGTTCTTCTTCCCCTTCTGCTCGTACACGACATAGTTCTTCTTTCTCTCCTGGCTAAAGTGAGCCTTCATTTCCATCACAAGTGCGAGAAACTGGTCGCGCTTCTCAGGATCGATATCATAGGAAATCTGTAACAGGACTTTCGGCATAGGCTGATTTCTCCGTAGTTTGGTGCATGGTCCTCTTATTCGAAATCTCTTAAGGCCTCTCGGACTTCTCGTTCGTTCATTCCAAAGTAGTGTCCAAGTTCGTGAAACAGCACCTCCACAATTCGACGTTCAGTTTCTTCGCTGGTCGAGCAGGTGCTCTCGATGTTCTTCTGGTAGAGACTTATCTTGTCCGGTCCGACGGGATACATGCCGTACGATGTTCCCCTATGCGGGAGCGGCACGCCTTGGTAGAGCCCGAGAAGACCGCGTTTACCTGATCGTGTTCGTGATAACGCATCGTCGGAAGGGTAATCCTCGACCACGATTTGTACGTTCTCGACGTTGTGTTTGAATGTATCAGGGAGACTGTCGAAGGCACGCTGGGCAATCTCCTCAAATTGTTCTCGCGTCACGCCTCCCCCACTTCCGCGATTAGACGCGATCAGTCAGATGCAACTGCTGTGCAACCAGAAGCAGGCCACCAAAGAATACCCCGAGTGTCGCAAGCACCACAACGATGGACTTCATCATGCTTATTCTATGCCCCACGTGCGTACCGAGAACTGCAAGCGCGATGCTCCACAGGGAAATCATAACATCGAACCCCACGAGGAGCATGTACGAAACAGGTTTGATAGCATAGGGGCTAGGGTTCGAGGTAAAGAGAAACATTCCAAATGTGAGCAGTTCGATAGGGAGAACGATAAACAGCGATAGTGCAATGGGAGTTAGGCAATAACCGAGCACTCCGAGTGATCCCCGGAATCCAGACGCTCCGCCAAAAAGTTTCGCAAATGCGTAATAAACAACTGTAATAAGTACTGACGCAACAAGGCCGAGGATGATTCCGACGCCAACTGCCGCTGGCATCAAATCGAGAAGGGACGCGAATTGAGTTCCGAGGCGGAAGTACCAGAAGCCGGTAAACGAAAGGCTTATGCCAAAGAGAGTAAAGAGGAGGAGAGCATAGTTTTTGTGATCAGCGATGGTGATCGTCCGAAATGCTTTCCTGGGCGACTCCAGCACCCTCCACCCCATGTCAAACAGATCTAGATTTGGGATACGGTCCTGCAGAAACGCTTTGCAGCTCGGACATGTAATGGCAAAATCATCATTTTCTGTAAGACAGACGGTGCATTTTATCATCGCGCTCCGGAGAATTTCTCGCAAAATTTATGAAGATTGAGCCTCGGATGCAACGGTTTTCTCGCTATTTGGCGTTTTGGACCGGTGGATTTTTGTTCTCAAATCAACGCGAACTTCGCCGTGAAATGCCGGAGGATCGGTGCCTCTTCGGTGATCTTCAGACCACGCAGATCCATCCTTCGGGCGAACACGTCAAGAACGACCTCGATCACGTAGTCAATATGGCTCTGAGTGTAGACCCTGCGAGGTATGGCTAGCCGGACCAGTTCCATCGGTGGGGGTATCAGTTTGCCGTCCGCATCATATTTCCCGAACATCACGCTCCCTATCTCCACGGATCGAATCCCTCCGGCACGATAGAGTTCGCACACGATCGCCTGTCCAGGGTACTGGTGAGGTGGGATGTGCGCGGCAAATCGTTTCGCATCAAGGTAAATGGCATGTCCCCCTGGAGGCTCAACAATCGGTACTCCTCCCGCGACGAGCTTCTCTCCGAGATACCCTACAGAGCGAATGCGATAAGTCAGATAGTGCTCATCCAGGACTTCTTCCAAGCCCTGTGCAATGGCTTCAAGATCTCTCCCTGCCAGGCCGCCGTAGGTTGTGAAGCCTTCTGTCACGATCAAGAGATTGCGTGCGTTCAAAGCGATGGTATCATCGTTCAGCGCCAGGAAGCCCCCCATATTGACCAGTGCGTCTTTTTTTGCGCTCATGGTGCAGCCATCCGCGTATGAAAACATCTCCCGTGCAATTTCCTCTGCCGATTTTGTAGCATAGCCCGGTTCGCGTGTCTTGATGAAATACGCGTTTTCGGCGAATCGGCAGGCGTCGAGAAAAAGCGGAATAGCGTAGTGTTCGAGGACTCTCTTTGTTTCCCGTATGTTTGCCATCGACACTGGCTGACCTCCGCCGGAATTGTTCGTAACGGTGATCAGGCAGAGCGGAATATTCGCCGGTCCAACCTTCTTGATAAATTCTTCCAGCGCAGGAATGTTCATATTGCCTTTGAAGTCGGCAATGAAGTCCGGTCTTTTCCCTTCCTCTGTTTGAAAGTCAAAAGCCTCTGCTCCAGAGAATTCAATGTTCGCACGCGTAGTATCGAAGTGCGTATTATTGGGGATGTACTTCCCCTTTCCGCCAACGATTGTGAACAGAATTTTCTCGGCAGCTCTCCCCTGGTGGGTCGGAATGATATGTTTGAATCCGGTCAGGTTCCGTACGGCTGCTTCGAAGCGGAAGAAACTCCTTGATCCAGCGTACGCTTCATCTCCGTCCATGATTCCAGCCCACTGTTTTGCGCTCATGGCGGAAGTCCCGCTGTCCGTGAGCAGATCGATCAGCACGTCGTCTGCATGAATGAGGAACGGATTGAAGCATGCCGTGCGGAGAATTGCCTCCCTGTCCTCAGGCGTAGTAAAGCGAATGGGCTCGACAGATTTGATTTTGAATGGCTCGATGATTGTTTTCATCAAGATGTCCTGTTCAAACGTCCAACAGCGCGACGGTTTTCAAGTTCGGGCGTCTTGCACCCGGGGTTGAGCACGCCCTTCTTCGCAAAATGAAAATCCCCTCACGGAGAGGGGTGACATACAACTGAGTTCCTATTCAGCATCGTACTGAATGATGGAAAAAACATCGTACGCGCCAAGCTTTGCCCTTCCCTTCAAAAAATTTAGCTCGATCAGGAATGAGAGCCCCGCTATCGTCCCGCCCAGATTCTCGACCAGTTTGCAGGCCGCTGAGATGGTGCCTCCTGTTGCGAGCAGATCGTCATGCATCAAAACACGTTCGCCCGGGGAGACGGCATCCTGATGGATCTCTATCACGTCAGTCCCGTACTCCAGCGCATATTCCTGCCGCAATGTGGCTGCAGGGAGTTTCCCCTTTTTTCTGATCGGGACAAAACCTGCGTTGAGCCTGAGGGCGATAGCAGCGCCAAGGATGAAGCCTCGGGATTCCACGCAGACGATCTTATCAATCCGCTGATCTGCATAGCGCGAGCAGAAAATGTCTACCGCCTCCCGGAACGCTTCCGGATCTTTCAGGAGTGTGGTGATATCACGAAACATGATTCCCTTCTTTGGGAAGTCGGGGACGGTCCGTATAACGGAAGCGAGAGTGCGGCGTTCAGTATTCATAAGGTGAGGGCGAAGGGAGTGAGCGAACTACCATTTTATGGGTTCCTTCTTCAGGAACGCGTCGATCCCCTTCTTACAGTCGTCAGTCATGCGCGTGAGGGCGTTCAAATTGGCGGCATAGCTGAGCGCGTCGGTGACGGACATGCCGTGGATGCGGGAAAGCAACTCCTTGATCAATCCGAGAGATGAAGAACTACAATTCTTCACAATTTCTTCGGCCAGGTTCATGCCGAATTGTTCGATCTCTGTTTCCGGTACCACGTAGTTAGCCAGTCCAGTCCGATATGCTTCTTCCGCTGAAATGATGTTGCCGCGGAGCGTAAGTTCACGCGCCCTTCCCTCTCCGACCCGGCGAACAAGAAAGAAGAGAACGATTGCCGGAATGAAGCCGATCTTGACCTCGGTATAGCCGAAATGCGCCGTTTCTTTTGAGGCGATTACAATGTCACACACCGTAGCGAGTCCACATCCGCCCGCGAGAGCATTACCCTGCACCTGTGCGATGACGGGTTTGCGCTGCGTATAGATCTGGAGGAAGAGCCGCATCAGGTGGTTGGAATCTTCCTGGTTCTGATTGAAGTCGTACTTTGTAATTCGTTGCATGTAAGCAAGATCTGCGCCGGAGCAGAACGATTCTCCTTCTCCTTTGAGCAGAATGACTTTCACGTCGGCGTCGCGCTGTGCAGTCTGGAACGCTGACGTCAACTCTGTGATCATCAGGTCATCGAGTGCATTGTGTTTATCCGGCCGGCTGAGCGTTATCGTGCAGACGCGGCGATCGGTCTGATATTTGATTCGGGTATAGTCCATAGTGTGAGTTGCCGTGAATGAAAGTACCAAGAAGGCGCCTGAAATGCAAGGAAGCCGGCAGAAGCAAAGAAGGTCCCGACTCGAGAGCCGGGACCTTCATGTATTCTACGCAACGATGCAGAATAAAAGATCAAGCATCGTAGTACAATAAGAACTCATACGGATGCGGCCGGAGTTGCATCGGCTGTACCTCTTTCTCCGTTTTATATTCGATCCATGTACTGATGACATCCTCGGAGAAAACATCGCCGCGTAAGAGGAACTCGTGATCGTTCTGTAACGCTTCCAGCGACTCGGCGAGCGAGCCGGGCGTGGAAGGAACGTCGCGCAATTGCTCTCGCGTCATATCGTAAATGTCTTTATCCAATGGCTTTCCCGGGTCGATTTTGTGAATGATGCCATCGAGGCCTGCCATCAACAATGCCGCGAAACCGATGTAGGGGTTGCAGGTCGGATCCGGACAGCGAAATTCGATTCGTTTTGCTTTCGGGTTGGAGGAGTACATCGGGATACGAACCGAGGCAGAACGATTACGTTGGGAGTAGGCGAGGTTCACAGGTGCTTCGAAACCGGGAACAAGGCGCTTGTAGGAGTTCGTTGTCGGATTGGTGAAGGCGCAAAGAGCAGGCGCGTGCTTAAGGAGCCCGCCGATGTAATACAGAGCCATTTCACTCAAGCCGGCATAGCCATTGCCAGCGAAGAGGGGTTTCCCTCCCTTCCAGAGACTCTGGTGGACGTGCATTCCCGAGCCATTGTCACCAAAGATCGGTTTTGGCATGAATGTCACCGTTTTGCCGTGTTTCTTGGCGACGTTTTTTGTGACGTATTTGAAAAGCAGATAATTATCTGCCATTTTGACCAGCGTGTCGCGCCGCATATCGATTTCGGTTTGTCCAGCTGTGGCGACTTCGTGGTGGTGAACTTCAATCGGAATTCCGACGGCTTCGAGCGTCAAAGCCATGGCAGATCGGAGGTCCTGCAAACTGTCGATGGGAGATGTCGGGAAGTATCCTTCCTTCAGCCGTGGCTTGTGGCCGAGGTTCTGTTCCTCGTTCGCGCCGCTGTTCCAAGAACCTTCTTCGGAATCGAGATAGTAGTATCCGAATTGGTGGGACTGATCAAACCGCACATGGTCAAGGATGAAGAACTCAGGCTCCGGTCCAAACAAAGCGACATCGGCCAGGCCAGTGGTTTTCAGATACGCTTCTGCCTTCTTGGCAATATGCCTGGGATCCCGGGAATAACTCTCGTGAGTTATGGGATCAGCAATGTCACAGACGAGGCTAAGCGTTGGCACCGCCGTAAAGGGGTCCAAAAATACGGATGACGGATCAGGAAAAAGAAGCATGTCGCTCTCGTGGATCTTCTGGAAACCACGGATGCTCGAGCCGTCGAATCCAATGCCTTGCTCGAAAATGTCGGCCGAAAACTCCGTAGCTGTGACGGAAAAATGCTGCCATTGGCCGATCAGATCAGTGAATTTGAGGTCGATTATTCTGATGGAGTGTTCCTTGATCAACTTCAGAACGTGCTCCACTCCCGATGTCGATTTTCCTTTTGTGGCCATGAGACTCCTCGTTTGGTGGACGAACTGTTATTTGTGATAGTGAATTTTGATGACACTCGTCTCCTTTGGGCTGGAGAGGACAACGCTTGAGGTGGTTTTCACAACGCCGGTCCACGATTGGATCTTTGCGAGAAGTTTCTCCAGACTTGCGGTGTTCTCCGTCCGGATCTTCAGAAGATGTGTCCCTTCTCCGGTAATAGCATGACATTCGAGAACATCGTCTGTCCCTCCCACATGTTCTACAAACGAGTTATAGTGTTTCGATGAGTCAACGGTGGCGAGCACGAACGCCGTAATGTCCTTCCCAAGTTTCTGGTGATTCAGCTTGGCAAAATAGCCCGTGATGATGCCGGCATCCTCAAGCTTTCTGAGTCGTTCGCTGACCGAGGGGAGAGAGAGACCAACGCGATCCGCGAGGTCGTTTCTTCTCGTTCGTCCCTCTTTCTGAATAATGTCAAGGATCTTGTGGTCGATGTCGTCAAGCATGGTCAATTCGGTAATTTATTAGGAATATGGGGGGAATACTTAACAAACTAAGACATAACGTGCTTCTGACCTACAAATATAAGGTACAGGTTGCTTCATGTCAAGTCTTTTCTGTAACAAAAAAAGCCCCGCGGCGTATGCGACGGGGCATCCGAAAGACTTTTCCGATGAGCTGGGGCTTCAGGAGGCAGCCGTGAGGGCGTTGTGCTTGATGGTTCCTTCGTAGATGGTCATTTGGACGTCGAAGTCCTTGTTCAGTACGACGAGGTCTGCATCTTTGCCGACGGCGAGGATACCCTTCTTGTGCTCGAGACCAAGGACCTTGGCGCCGTTGAGTGAAGCCATTCGAACCGCATCGGTCAGGGGCACTCCAACGAGCTCAACCATATTTTTCACTGCCTGTTCCATCGTCAAGGTGCTTCCCGCCAGGGTTCCATTCTCCAGGTAGGCTTTTTTCTGCCTGACAATGATTTTCTGGTCCATAAATGCATATTCACCATCCGGCATCCCGCTGGCTCGGATTGCATCGGTTATCAGGACGATTCCCCCATCTCCCTTGATATTGTAGATCAGCTTCATCACGGCGGGATGAACGTGAAACCCATCAGCGATCAACTCCACCTTGAGCTCATTCTGAAGCAGTGCTGCCACTGTGACGCTCGGCTGGCGATGATGGAATGGAGTCATCGCATTGAACATATGTGTGATATGGGCCGCTCCGTTATCGATCGCAACGAGGACCTCTTCAAAGGTTGCAGCGGAATGTCCGATCGACAAAACCACGCCATTCTTGGCAGCCGCCCGCATCACGTCCTCCATTCCCGGAAGCTCGGGAGCGAGCGTCATAAGGCGAATATATCCATTGCCCGCTGCGTGAAGCTTTTTCCATCCCTCGACACTTGGCTGCCAGAGGTAGTCGACCAACATCGCACCGTGCCATTTCTTGTTGATGAATGGGCCTTCTAAGTGCATGCCCCAGACATTCGAGTTCTTCGAAGCGCTGCAGAATTCGGCAATTCTCGTTACGTCGGCCAGCATATCTTTTTCGGGCTTGCTGTAGAGTGATGCAAGGAGCCCTGTCGTGCCGTGCTGAAAGAAGTGCTGGGAGATGTGTTCAACGGCCTCTATGCTCATATCAGCGAATCCGAAGCCGCCGCCTCCGTGGACAAGGAGATCGATGTAGCCAGGAGTAAGCACCATCCCGTCGAGATCAAAAGTCTTTGTTCCCAAAGGAATCGCGACCTCCGAGGTTTTTCCTATAGCGGCGATCTTCTTCCCTTCAACGAGAATCGATCCTTTTGGAATAATACGGAAGGGCGTTACGATATCGACATTTCGAATGGCAAAGGTCATGCGCGTTACTTCTTCATTGCTCCTGATTCAATGATTGATCGCAGCTCCGCGACTGCTTTCTTGATGTCAGGTTTTCTAAAGATTGAGGTACCAGCCACAAGTACATCGGCCCCCGCCCGAACCACTCGTGGTCCTGTGACCATGTCAATGCCTCCATCGACCTCAAGCCTGATATCACGGCCGGACTCTTCGATCATTGACTTCGCCTCACGGAGTTTCCGCAGTGTCCCTTCGATAAACGTTTGCCCGCCGAATCCAGGATTGACGGACATGATGAGGATGAGATCAACCTCCGAGATGATCTCCTTTAAAGTCGAACATGGCGTCGCTGGATTGATTGACACACCAGCCTTTGCGCCGAGATGTTTGATCTGCGTGATGGTCCGATGCAGATGCGTGCACGCTTCCTGATGAACTGTGATATAATCCGCCCCAGCACCGCGAAACGTTTCGAGGTGCTTATCGGGGTTCACGATCATTAAATGAGTGTCCAGGGGGAGCTTCGTCGATTGACGAACTGCGTTAATGATAAAAGGACCAATGGTGATGTTTGGAACGAACTGCCCGTCCATTACGTCGAGGTGTATCCAATCGGCTCCGCCGGCTTCGGCTTGTGCTAGCTGATCTGCGAGATGGGAAAAATCGGCGGCGAGAACTGAAGGGGCGATGTAGATCATAGGTCCGGACTAGTTCTGAAGATCGTTTGGCTTCTCTCCCTTTTGCGCAACGACGAGGTCGATGGCTTGTCCGGCAGGGATCGACTGTCCGGCTTTGGGGGATTGCTCGAGGACGGTGTTGGGCAAGAGATCTGCATTGACCTGATACGTGATGTTGCCAACGCGAAAACCTGCTTGAATCAGAACGCGCTCAGCCTCAGAGAACGTTTTCTTGGTTACATCAGGAACAGGCACCTGATCCGCGCTCTTCCCCTGGCTGACGGTGACATTGATGACCATTCCGCTCGGAACCTTCGAATTCTCGGGTGTATCCTGATCGATAATTGTGCCTTGCGGATACTCTTCAGAGACCTGATATGTCGCCGAACCCATCACAAGAGCAAACCGTTCCAAGGCGAACGTTGCATCACGCGCCACTGACGGTCAGATACACTCCGCGTCCAAACTTGACTTCGGCACCAGCCGGCGGATTCTGAACAACGACTGTTCCCTCGGGGTATTGCTTGTCGTTGCGAACGTCAGCTTTTTTTCCCGGCAGGCCTGCCTCGGCAAGCATCGTGACAGCTTCATCGAGCGCCTTTCCAACCACATTCGGCACCGTCGTGGTCTTTCCCTGCTGAACGTACCGAGGCATCACGATGTTGTTAAAGATGTACAAGAGAACCAGGAATACCCCGAGTATGATTGCGGGTGTTCGAAGGTCCTTAAGCCGTATGTTCTTCCATGATGTCATTCGAATAACTTCAAAAATATAGCCAAACTTCGTCAGAGTTACAACATCAGCGATCGGGGCCTGACCTTCAATCGCGAGGAATTTATTCCTCACAATCATGTACGCATGTTGTGTTTTTTCCACACTTCCAGCCGCTTCCTAGATTCAGATGTCAAGGAAATTGGGCTGAAACGTAGATCCGTCGCAACACTCTCCTGGCATCAGGATTGCAAGTCACTTATCTCGAGTTCAATTCCTCCGGCGACGTTGCTCGAAAAGCTGACAAGATCAGACGATGTCTCCCTTTTTTGATCCTTGATTCGACATATGAATTTGCTTTTTGGTGAAACACGCTTTTCATCATAAGCAAGAGTCGATTCTACTCCCGCGGAGCACGACGTAATGAACGCACCGATTGTCCATGCACCTCAATCCGTCCCCGGATTGTCGCCTCATGAGCAGAGCATTCTCAGAGTGCTCCTCTATTTCAACATCTTTGATCATCCCCTGACAGCCGCAGAGATATTTTCATTCTTTCCTTGCACTGTGATCACGCTTGAAGAACTTCGGAGAGTGCTGGAATCGAACTCCCTTCAACGGATAGTAAAATCGAGGAAAGGGCACTATTTCCTTCATTCCGCGACCGAATCGTGCGTTGAGACACGGCTGAAGAAGGAGCGACTGGCCAGACGGAGGACTAAGACTGCGATGGCAGTGGCACGCTTCATACGCATGTTCCCCTTCGTGCGCGCTGTGATGCTTTCAGGCGAACTCTCAAAAGGCGTCGCCAGCAAGAACAGCGATATCGATTTTGTGATTGTCACCGAAAAACGCAGACTATGGATTTGCAGGTCTTTGCTGATCCTCTTTAAGAAAGTCTTTCTCTTCAACAGTAAGAAGTACTTTTGCCTGAACCATTTCATCACTGAGGATCGCCTGACGGTTGAGTTGAGAAATATCTACTCGGCGACCGAAATCGCGACGCTCAAACCTCTTTACAATCATCCACTGTATATGGAGTACATCAGAGCAAATCAGTGGATCAGAGAATTCTTCCCTCATTGGGACATGGGATCAACCGGCTGTGTCGAGGAAGAGGACTCGAGAAGCATTGTTCAACGAGTCGTCGAATCATTCCTGCCGGAAATCGCCGGAGACGAACTGGACTCATGGCTTCTCGGTCGTTGGAGGCAGGTGTGGCAGCGGCGCTACGCTCACCTGAGCGAAGAAGAGCGGAATCACAAGTTTCGTTGTGACTCCTGTATCTCGACCGCGTACGGTGAGGATTTTCAACAGAAGGTGCTCGCGCAGTATGCATACAGGCTCCGGCACTATAGTATCTTGGGCTTCGAACAACGCAATTGAGAGCGAATTCAGAACGAGTCATGGCACAGATCCTTCTAACGCATTCATACTTCCTGCATTTTGACCCGAAAGAACTTCGGGCGATGATGCCGTATCCTCCGCTGGGGACGCTCTACGCAGCGAGTTACCTTCGAAGCTCCGGGTTCTCGGTAGCGTTGCATGACGTTATGCTTTCTCATCATTAAGACGACATTGCGGAGGCGCTCGCCCATCATCATCCGGAGGTTGTGGTCATCTATGACGATCAGTTTAACTACCTTACAAAAATGTGTCTGACGCGAATGCGAGAGGCGGCGTTTGCGATGACGAAAATCGCGAAGTTGCGGGGGTGCAAGGTCGTCATATTCAGTTCTGACTCATCCGATCACGTCGAAAAGTACTTTCTCCACGGAGCCGATTATGTGATCTGCGGAGAAGCCGAGGAAACGCTACGGCAATTGATGGAGAACCTTCTGCGAAATTCAGGTTCTCCCGTCGAATTAATCCACGGTCTTGCGTTCATGAAGGGCAACGAGGTCGTCCGGACAGCCCCGCGCAAGATTTTAGAAAACCTGGACCTCCTCCCCTTTCCGGCGTGGGACCTTGTGGAATTCGAACGATACCGGGAGGCCTGGAAGCAAAGGCATGGGTACTTCTCACTCAATATGGTGACGACACGGGGTTGCCCTTTCCACTGCAATTGGTGTGCAAAACCGATCTATGGACAGGTTTATCACAGCCGAAGCCCTGAGAATGTGGTGGAAGAAATGCTGGTTCTGAGGGAAACAGCGAATCCAGATTATGTGTGGTTTACTGACGATATCTTTGGGCTGAAACCGGGCTGGATCAGCCGTTTCGATGAGCTCGTCAATGCCCGAAATGCAGCGATTCCGTTCAAGTGTCTTTCAAGGGCAGACCTCCTCCTGAAGGAAGACAACATCCGCCACCTCAGGAATGCAGGATGCCAAACAGTTTGGATTGGAGCCGAATCCGGTTCGCAAAAGGTCTTGGACGCAATGGAGAAGGGAACAACGGTGGAACAAATCTATGAGGCCACCTCCCGCCTTCACCAGAACAACATTCGGGTCGGGTTTTTCCTGCAGTACGGCTATCCCGGCGAAACCCGCGATGACATCGAGCGAACGCTCCGAATGGTGCGGGAGTGTATGCCTGATGAAATTGGAATTTCAGTTTCCTACCCACTCCCCGGCACAAAGCTTTTTGAGACAGTGAAGGCGGAGCTGGAACAGAAGCAGAACTGGATCGACAGCGGCGACCTCGCACTGATGTTTCGGGGAACCTACACTCCAGAATTCTATCGCTTGCTTCACAGATTCACGCACAAAAAGTTCAGGATCTGGGAGGCGAGCAACATCCTGAGAAAAGCGCTTGCCAGGCCGCGGTCATTGGGCAAAGCCGATCTCGAACGGCTGGCGAAATCCGCATTTCACATGCTTACGGCACCCAGCATTCACTCCAGGCTCAATGCCCTCGCATCGCAGGAACATCAAGAGAAGAAAGACTCGAGCACACGCTGATGGAATTGCTTCTGACCCATGGTTACTTCCTCGCGAAGGATGAACACGAGAAACGCGTGATGAAGCCATATCCGCCATTGGGGATCCTGTATCTGTCAGCATACTTGAAGTCCAAAGAGGTGAACGTCACCGTGTTCGACTCGACGTTTCGCCGCATGGAAGATTTCACAGATTATCTCCGGGAACACCGCCCTTCGATCGTCGGGATCTACTGCAATCTGATGACGAAGCTGAACGTTTTGGCGATGATCAGACTGTGCAAATCCATCGGGTCAACAGTCCTGCTTGGTGGCCCGGAGCCATCTTCCTACGCCAAAGAGTTCATTGACTCAGGTGCTGATGTGATCATCAATGGCGAGGGAGAGATCACAACTGAATCTGTCATGCACAGTATTGTGAGGGCTGGTGTCCATCGACTCCACGATGTTCACGGGATTGCTTTCAGAGACGAATCAGGTACTATCATACGCACTCCCCCGCGATCATTGGTCCAGGACCTCGATACGCTTCCGTTTCCTGATCGGGAGGCAATCGACATTGATCGCTATGTGTCGACATGGCGCGCACATCACGGACGAGGATCGCTTTCGTTGATCACGGCACGCGGATGTCCCTACACATGTAAATGGTGCAGCCACGGAGTCTACGGCTTCTCTCACCGGCGGCGAAGCCCCGAGAACGTGGTGAATGAAATCGAGCTTGTTGTAAGCCGCTACAAACCCGACATGCTGTGGATTGCCGATGATGTCTTCACGATCAACCACAAATGGCTGCACGAGTACGCGGCCGAGATGAAACGGCGCAATTTGCATATACCATTCGAGTGCATTTCGCGGGCTGATCGCCTGAATGAGCAGGTCATGGATGTGATGGCGAACCTGGGTTGCTTTCGCATCTGGTTTGGCTCCGAGAGCGGTTCACAACGCGTACTTGACGCGATGTCTCGCGGAGTCACTGTCGCCGAGATCCGAGAAGCCACCCGACGTGCCCAGCGTCATGGGATAGAAGCCGGCCTCTTCGTGATGCTTGGATATGAAGGAGAAACGATCGAGGACATCGACGCAACGATCGACCATCTGAAACTGACGCAGGCCAACACATTTCTTACCACGGTTGCCTATCCGATCAAAGGAACGGCGTATCACACCGAAAACGAAGGACTCGTAGAGGCAAATAAGCCCTGGGAAGAACGAACTGAGAGAGATGTGCGGATTCGAGGAAGACATTCTGACCTCTTTTACTGGTTTGCTCAGCGAAGATTGACGAATGAAGTCCTTTTCCACTCGTTGACAAGCAGCAAGCATGGCCGGATGCTGGACAGGGTATCAGCTTTTACGAAAGCAAAAGTTGCTCATCTCGGTATGCTGTCGACGAAGTTTTCGAAGAGTTGAAACCATGGCGCAACTGGCACACGATCATCCCGAAGTTGCATCAGCATTCGATTCCCTTGCCGGGCAATATGACGCATTGTTCGGGCACAATGCAATTAGCGAGAGACTTCGCCAAAAAATCTATTCAACGATTGATTTCTGGGTGCGTCCTCCGGCAAAGATTTTGGATATCAATTGCGGGACCGGGACAGACGGGATCCATCTTGCGGAAAAAGGTTTTTCAATTGTTGCGGTTGATCTTTCGTCTCGAATGATAGCAGAAGCCAACCGGAAATCTCAAGGGCTCCCAAATGCTCAGTTCCTTGTAGCATCCTATGAGAACCTCGATCATATCGCAGCGAATGAATTTGATCTGGTCCTCTCAAACTTCGGCGGGCTGAATTGCACGCGGGACCTCACAGAGGTGGGGAAACAAGTTGCAGACCGGCTCAAGCCAGGCGGGTACTTCATCGCAGTCGTGATGCCGTCATTCTCCTTGTGGGAGACCTTCTCTTTCGCGATTAGGAGAGATTTCAAAAAGGCGCTCCGTAGGCTGAATCGAGCCGGAACGGTAACTCAACTGAATGGCATCAGCTTCACAGTCTACTACTACTCTCCCGGGCAGGTGGCTCGGGCGTTCTCAGCCGGATTTGAGGTCATAGAGACATTTGGCCTAAACGTGTTCAGCCCTCCACCTCATGCCTGGAAGGCTGCAAAGCGCTTCCCAGCACTCACAGCTGGACTAGAGGCTATCGATGACCTGCTTTGCCGTCTCCCTGTTCTCCGATCCATCGGTGATCATAATGTGATGGTCCTCCGAAAGAGGCTGCGATGAGGATCTCATCTATGCGTCACATTGACCGATTTCTCGGCCTCCCGCTCTGTTGGATCTCCGGACTTGTCAGAATGATGTTCAAGCGGAGGGCTGGGGAGACTGTCGAATCGATTCTGGTCATTAAGTTCTTCGGACTTGGGAGCATCCTGCTGGCCACTCCTGCGCTTCGACTATTGCGGATACAGTTTCCAGAGGCAAGAGTCACCTTTCTCACGTTTTCGTCAAATTCTGAGCTTGTCGAAGAGATACCCATGATCGATGAGCGATGGCTCATCGACGCACGGACGCCCCGCTCTTTTCTTAAATCGTTCGTCGTCATCGTGAGCCGGCTGGTTACGACCAAGATCGATGTCGTCCTCGATCTCGAGTTTTTCTCGAAGTTCTCTACATTCTTGGGGGCAATTGCCCGACCAGGAAAGCACATTGGCTTTGCTCTTCCGACGCGCTGGCGATCATGGAACCTGACAGATTCGATCTCTCTCAAGAACGATCGCCATGTGTCAAAAACATTCCTGCGCACAGTAGCTCCACTTGGGATCGATGGCTCGGATCTTGTGCTCCCCCGCATTCGCATCAATGAAGCCGCGAGTGGTACTCTTCCCGGATTGCCTGCAGCTTCTCCGCATGAAGAGATTATCTGCGTTGATGCAAATGCTGGTGAGACTTCACTTGACCGGCGCTGGAGTGGCGACTGCTTTGCACGCACAATCGACATACTTCAGCTGGACAATCCAGATGCCCTTTTCTGCCTCATTGGCTCAGTTGAGGAAAGGGCCTACGTCGAGGGCGTTGTCGAAAAGATGATGTTCAGATCGACCCGCATTGTGAACCTCGCCGGACAATTGACTCTTAAGGAACTCATGGCTCTCTTCTCCCGAGCCAGGCTCCTGATAACAAATGACAGCGGACCGATGCACATTGCGGCTGCGGTCGGGTTGTCGACTGTCGCGCTGTTTGGTCCCGAGTCTCCTGAATTCTACGGCCCTCTCGGCAACAAGTCCATCAATCTTTTTGCATCCCTCCCCTGCAGCCCGTGTCTGAACGTGTACAATGCAAAAGTGTTCCGGTGCCCGATCAATGCAAAATGTATGAGAGACATCTCGGTTGAACAAGTCGTCGATGCAGCCCGCGTTCTCTTGAGGGAGGACGTTTCGAACGAAACGTTGATGGAGGCGGCTTCATGAAAGCTGCGAGAGTGTTTCTCATGGTGGCACTCACCATTCTGCTCCTCGTGAAAGGAATCATACCGGCGTTTACTACGATCGGGACAGATTTTTCGAACTACTATACAAGTTCGTATGTGCTGGTCCACGAGAGCCGAAACGTTGAAAGGCTCTATGACTCCCAATGGTTCAGCCAACGAGCAAGAATGTTGGGAGGCCCTGAAGGAGGAATCTTCCAGCCCTTTCCTCCTCCCACCGCACTTCTGATGGTGCCGCTGGCATTCTTTGACATGCGAACAGCCAAGACACTCTGGACCGTGATTAATCTGGGCATCCTGGCCGCCCTGGTATCGGTGCTTTCCAGGCTCAGCAAGCTTGACTATTCCCATTCCTTCCTGGTTCTGCTTGGTTCAGGCTTCGCACTCATCAACAATTTCTATCTCGGCCAATCCTATCTTCTCTTGACACTCTGTCTCGCTTTCAGCATTCGGTTCTACACACAAAAGAAAGATGTGCTGAGTGGCATACTGGCCGGACTATTCATTCCGATCAAGTATTTCCCCCTGGCTTTGGTTGTCTTCTTCCTGTTTGAAAAGCGTTGGATCGCCGCAGCGAGTACTGCACTCGCAGTTCTTGTTGTGCTCGGTGTCAGTGTGCTGACCTTGGGACCTGCCCTGCATAGTTCATTTCTCCGTGTAGTCTTGGTCGAACATCTTGATGGCCAGATGGTGAATCCTTTTTCTGCCACGTATCAATCCTGGAACAGCCTATTGAGGTCCCTTTTTGTCAAAGACTATCCCCTTAACCCGCATCCGTTTGTCGATTGGTCCGCTGGATTTTCTTATGCCAGGGGGTTGGTCATCACCGGCCTGACATTGGTTCTGCTCCGTGCCGCTCGAATCGGATTCAAGCAGGGAGCGCACTTTTCGTTCTTTGTCGGAATCCTCTTCTCCTTTGCGTTGCTCGTAGCTCCTGCGACAGCAACGTATCATTTCCTGGTGCTCACGATTCCAGTTGCCATATTGAGTTCTATCCTGCTCGAGTCCAGACAGTTTGTTCCATTGGCTCTTGTCCTAATCTGCTTTTGTGGGCTCGGGGGAGTACCAGCAGGCGCTCTGGAGGCGTTGAGCCTGGAACGTGCCTGGAAACTTCTTGCATATCCCCGGCTTTACCTGCTCCTGGGTCTCTTCCTGACGATCACCGGCCTGGTCAAGTCAGACGGCTGGCACAAAAATCCTCATCCTATTTCGTCATGATCAAATGATTGCTCTCGTAAATCCGCACGCGACGAACTGGCGATATAGAATCCCGCTTTCTCTCCTTTCCATTGGAGCTTCATTGGAGGGACGATACTCCTATGATATTCTTGACGGGAACATTGATAGGGATATCGCCACCACTTTGACGAAGCTCATCGTTGAGCGATCGATACGATACGTGGGTTTTACTGTCATGCCTGGCCCTCAACTGCACCAGTCGATTCTCCTCTCCAGGATGATCCGGGAGCGTTTCCCTTCTGTCAAAATAATCTGGGGAGGCTATTTCCCGACCTTACATACGAATGTGGTCTTGAGAGCTCCCTATGTCGATTTTGTCATCCGTGATCAGGGTAACTTATCTTTTCGAAGTTTGATTGACTCTCTGGAGATCGGTGGCGACCTCAGCCTTATTCGAGGATTGTCGTACAAGGCCGGGTCCATTCAGCACAATCAGAAACAAGAACTCATCGATCCCAACGATCTGCCTCCCCTTCCCTATTCAAAGCTGAATATCACTCCTTACATCGGGAAAACATATCTCGGAACTCGGACTGTCAACTACCACTCAAGTGTAGGCTGCCCGTTCCTCTGCGGATTTTGTGCTGTGGCTGCGGTCTACAAGGCGCGGTGGATTGGCTTGGCGCCTGAACGAATTGCGAATGACCTGGTCTGGTTCAAAAAGAACTTCAACGTCAACGCAGTTGAATTTCACGACAACAACTTCTTCACGTCGGAACGGCGCACATTTGAATTTGCAGAGCGTATTGTCGGGCAGGATTTTGGCTGGTGGGGCGAAGCCCGCCCGGATACGATGCTGCAGTATGACGATGCCACCTGGAAGATGTTGCAGCGATCCGGATGCAAAATGATCTTCTTCGGCGCGGAATCAAGTTCTCAACAGGTCCTGAACCTGATGAACAAAGGGGGAACGCAAACTCCCGACACTGTGCTCGCGCTCGTTGATAAAATGAAGTTCTACAAGATTGTGCCGGAGTTGTCCTTCGTTCTCGGCAACCCTACAAACTCCGTTCAAGACGATCTTGAGCAGGATATTCATTACATTCGAAAGATCAAAGAAATAAATCCTGAGAGTGAGATCGTCATTTATACCTACTCTCCTGTGCATTTTCAGGAGTCTGATCTTTTTCACGCCTCACAGAGTCAGGGATTTCAATTCCCTGAGAAATTGGACGATTGGCTCCTTCCACAGTGGCAGCTCCATGATTTGCGCAAAAATCCGGTAACACCGTGGCTCAAACGGAACAATATCGCGCTGATCAAAAACTTCGAGCGGGTATTAAATGCATACTCCCCGACGAATTCCGATTTGAAGCTCACGCGTTTCCGTCGACAACTCCTGCATTTGCTCGGGTCCTGGCGCTACAAGATGAAGATCTATACAGCCCCGTACGAACTCGCAGTGATGCAACGCCTTTTCAGATATCGACAGCCTGAGATAGAAGGATTTTGACCTGTTTTCGATTATCAGTTCGTTAGATCCCTTATTGTCGTGCACATCCGCATCATGAAAACCATCCGACGTATTTTGTTTCTCATCGCATATTACGGATGGGTGAAGCCGACCACGTCAAGGACTGTCACGACTGATCTACTCGGGTTTTCAATTGTTGTACCTCCAACCGTCTTCCACCCGAAATTCTATTTCACGAGTAAATTCTTCGCGGAGTTCATTCAAACGATGCCTCTCCGCGGGAAGCGAATTCTCGACATTGGATGCGGCTCGGGCATTCTCTCTCTTGCTGCAGCGCGCGCTCGGGGTAGTGTAACAAGCATTGACATCAATCCAGCTGCTATTAGGGCCACTTCTGTGAATGCCCGGCAAAACGGTCTCGCTGATAATATTTGTGCTCTCGAAAGTGACGTTTTGGATCGATTGGATCCGGCGGTGCATGGTTTTGATTTTGTTTTCAGCAATCCACCTTTCTATGGCGGAGAAGCAAAGACTATTGCAGAGAAGGCATTCAGAGGTGGTCATGCTAACAGTTTCATGGTAAGATTGGCGAGGGATCTGCCCAAGTTCCTTCTTCCCGGGGCGTCGGTTGTTGTTGTGCTAACCTCTGATATCGATATCTATGCGTGCTTGCAGCCATTCGAGGAAAACCAGTTCACTTTTCAGATCGTCAAGACGAAGAGACTCTTCTTTGAAACACTCTCTCTCATCGAGCTGCGGCAAGTCCCGTCTGCCTGACAATTCGTTCCAACTGGTAATCGTCACGGAGTCGGATTGAGAACATCGTATCCCGAGGTCCCCACCTTCTCCGGTCCACCGGACGACTCAATTGCATTTCAGTCCAATCTTGCCTATATTTTCACGGTTTTCTGAGTGTCGGAGAATCCAGGATTCACATTCGGCAACAACGAGGCGAAATTCAGAAGTGCGACCTGAATACGAGAAGCTCGTCAAGGATGCCTTGGCCGCAAAGAAGCGAGCGTATGCACCCTATTCCCGGTTCCGGGTGGGTGCAGCGTTGCTGGCATCGAACGGCAAGATCTACAAAGGCTGCAACGTGGAAATAAGCACGTACGCGTTGACGATATGTGCTGAACGCACCGCGATTTTCAAAGCGATATCGGAAGGTGACCATCACTTCAAGGCGATAGCGGTGGTCTCAGACGATCCCGGATATACTCCCCCTTGCGGCGCTTGCCGCCAGGTACTGATGGATCTCGCCGGCAATATTGACTTTCTGATGGTCAACGGAAAAGGGAAGGTCAAAGTGCTCAAGATGCGAGAACTTCTCCCGCACGCGTTTGGCCAGAAGAATCTCGAACGAACGAGGAAAAAAAGCAGGTAGAGAATGGATACGTCAGAGCTCCACAGTGTTCCGCGCAATACGGGATGGATCGAAGTCGTTTGCGGCTGCATGTTCAGCGGCAAGACAGAAGAATTGATACGACGTCTACGGAGGGCTGAAATAGCGAAGCAGAAGGTGGCGATATTCAAACCGCGGATTGACAACAGGTACAGCGCCCAACATATCGTATCACACAGCGAGCAGTCGTTGACCTCGCAGGTGGTAGAGGATGCTTCAGAAATCATCGAACTCAGCAAGGATGCGCAGGTTATTGGTGTCGATGAAGGTCAGTTCTTCAAAGCCAATCTCGTAGACGTGTGTGAATTGCTCGCGAATAAGGGCAAGCGCGTAATCGTAGCGGGATTGGATCAGGATTACAGAGGCAAACCTTTTGAGCCGATGCCGCAACTTTTGGCGGTCGCTGAATACATCACAAAGACTTTGGCCATCTGCGTTGTGTGCGGAAATCCGGCAGATCGGACACAGCGCAAGACGCACCATGCCGATCGCGTTGTTGTTGGTGCGAAAGACATCTACGAAGCCCGTTGTCGGCACTGTTTTGAGCCTCCTTCGGAGTAGTTGATCATTTCCTGCCCCGGAGTCCCCGCCCATTCGTTGTAACGCCAGCAGCGGACGCAAGTGGTTCTTTCGCAGAGCAGTCCTCGAAAGTCGCGAGCGACCCGATTTAGCAGATCACAATCTCCAACAAGAGGGAAATGAGGATTGACAGATAATTCCAGGCTGGAAAAGGCGATAACGCACATAACTTCGCGTATCACTCAAAGACCCGCTGTGGCTGTCGTTCTCGGTTCCGGACTCGGTGATTTCGCCGATCGCGTTGTTGACCCGATTGAGATCACCGCCAGTTCCATCCCCTCCTACCCCATTTCAAGTGTGGCCGGACACGAGGGCAAACTGATTTTTGGAAAGCTGAAGACTGGAACCAAGGAATCCCTTCCTCTGCTGATATTCAAAGGTCGCGTTCATTTCTTCGAAACCAACGATCTGAAGGCTACGACCTTTCCTATCTCTGTGGCCAAAGCTCTTGGCGCTCGTTTCCTTCTGGCAACGAATGCTGCGGGAGGCATCAACCCCGCTTTCTCCGAGGGAGACCTGATGCTGATAGAGGATTTCATGGATCTGTCTTTCTTGAACCCTCATCAAGAAAATCACTCCTCAACCACAACTCTCTTCCACGCAAGCGTCCCAC
The DNA here is from genome assembly GCA_015661185.1 of Bacteroidota bacterium. Taxonomy (GTDB): domain Bacteria; phylum Bacteroidota; class Ignavibacteria; order UBA10030; family UBA10030; genus UBA9647. The sequence goes on along the minus strand of JACVXU010000033.1, from coordinate 18,593 downwards.
ACTATCTTGATAAACAGATTTCTGGTTACATCACAGATGCGTCCGCAGTTCTTGGGATCACTCTCCGTCGTGGAACGTACTGCTGGCTGAAGGGTCCGTCATATGAAACGAAAGCGGAGATTGAGATGTTACGCAGACTGGGTGCTGACGCTGTCGGGATGTCGACGGTTCCGGAGGTCATTCTTGCCACAGAACTCGGTATGCGGACAGGGGCAATCTCACTCATCTCAAACATGGCAGCTGGATTGTCGGAGGGGCGGTTATCACATGAAGAGGTTGCGGTAGCAGCTGGTCGTGTGAAGGAGATCTTTACTGCACTCTTGGAAGAAACGATTTTACGAATCAAGGACTGATACCAAACAAACACTATGGGCTACGAACAAACCAACGGAATCGACTACCGAGAACTGCACTCGGTCAGCGGCACTTTTTCTTCCCTCTTTGTCGACTACATCGGCGAATTCGGCAATGTGCAACAATTTTACGGAGGGAATTTTCGCGATGAATCCCACTGGAAATCGCTCCTGAAGAGGGTCACGCAGCGATCCCTTGACCGGTCATCCATCGTCCAGATTCTGGGAGACCAAAATCGCAATTTCCATTGCGGCGTGCGAACCCTGGCCAATATTGATCTGCTTCTTAATGACAATACCGTAGCGATCGTGACCGGGCAGCAAGTGGGGCTCTTCACCGGCCCGCTTTACACTATTCTCAAAACGTTGACGACGCTCAAGCTGGTTGAAACCCTGACACAGCGATATCCGGACTACAACTTTGTCCCGGTATTCTGGCTCGAGGGGGAAGATCACGATTTTGAGGAAGTTAATTCGATCAAAACGCTCTCAGCATCGAACGATGTTCAGGAGCTCCGGTATGAGCTGAAGCGCTCCTCGGATGAGCAGAACCTGGGAGCTGTTGGGAAAATCGAATTCGACGACACCATAGAATCGTTATTCGGTAAACTCGATGAATCCTTGATACAAACAGAGTTTAAGCCGAAAGTGCTCGAGTTGTTTCGAACTGCATATCAGAAGGGAATGACATTCAATCGAGCCTTCGCACATCTCATGAACGTCTTGCTTGAGAACTCAGGGCTCGTCTTTCTGGATCCAAATGACAAGGAAGTCAAACGACTGCTGGCTCCACTCTTTGCACAGGAGCTCGCTGAGACTCCGAGGTTCTGCAAAATGGTCATAGACCAGAGCGCCGAGCTTGAGAGACAATACCACGCCCAAGTGAAGCCAAAGTCCCTCAACCTGTTCTTCTTCCACCATGGTGGAAGGTATCTGCTGGAGCCACGACTGGATGGGTATTCGCTAAAGGGGACGCGGCAACATCTCACGAAGGAATTCGTCGAACAAGCTGTAAAGACTTCCCCGGAGCTTTTCAGTTCAAATGTTGTGCTGAGGCCGATTTGCCAGGATTGGCTCCTACCGACACTTGCCTATGTCGCCGGTCCGGCCGAAACGGCCTACTTTGCTCAGCTCAAACCGCTTTATGACGCTGTGAACATCCCTGTGCCTATCATTTACCCACGGGCGAGCGCTACCATTCTTGAGGAGAAAGCGGGAAAGGTGCTCGAGCGCTTCTCTATCTCGCTGGTTGATCTCTTCAGGGATGTCGAGATTGTAAAGCAGAAGGTAGCAGGCGAAGTCGCAGAACTGAATCTGGATGAAGTGTTCGGTGGGACGCTTCTCTCGATACAAGAAGCCCTAGAGAGAATAGCGCCCGTTCTTCAGACGATCGACCCGACGCTGCTGGGAGCTCTGGAAAATGTGAGCAGGAAAACCACGGTGAATATCGAAGGATTGAAAGAGCGCGCGGTGGCGGCCCAGAAGCGTCAGCACGAAGTTTCGTTACGACAGATTGAAAAAGTCGCGAACCTGGTATTCCCGCAGTCAAACTTTCAGGAGCGAGAGCTGAATGTCGTGTATTTCCTGAACAAATATGGGTTGGAATTCCTGCGCTGGCTGTACGGCGAACTCAAGATAGACCTCTTCAAACATCAGGTCATCCGGTTGTAGTGGACGCGATGGTCCGTTCGTGAGATAGGTATTCTAGATTGTCTTCTCGGTTTGTTGATCGAAAAAATGGGCGCAGCCCATATCGAATACAAGGTCCAATGGTCTGCCGGTGGCCGGCTTTTTAGTTGAATTGACCCGCGCAACGAACTGTGTACTATCTTTCCGAGTTGAGAAATAGATGTAGGTTTCATTCCCCATCGGCTCAACGACTTCCACTGTTACCTTTGCCTTCGTTCGAGATGCCCCTATGACATTCGTGCCTGCGATGGAGATTTGCTCCGGGCGAAGGCCGACTGTCAATTCCTTTCCGATGTAACTCTTCAGTCGTGCCTGATCCTTTTTCGGGATTGGCAGTCGGAGTCCTCCCTCGTGTTCCGCGAACATCATCGTCTTCCCCTTCTCGAGCAGCCCTACGAAGAAATTCATGGCCGGACTGCCGATGAATCCAGCAACGAACTTGTTTAGCGGTTTGGCATAGATCTCCAACGGAGTATCAATCTGTTGAACGACGCCATCCTTCATCAGCACGATCTTGTCACCCATGGTCATCGCTTCGGTCTGATCGTGAGTCACGTAAATCATCGTCGCACCGAGGCGTTGATGGAGCTTCGAGATTTCCGTTCGCATTTGGACGCGCAGCTTGGCATCCAGATTGCTCAGCGGCTCGTCGAAAAGGAAGACCTTCGGTTTCCGTACTATAGCCCTTCCCACCGCGACGCGCTGACGTTGACCGCCGGACAGAGCCTTAGGTTTTCGGTCGAGGTAATCTCCAATGCCCAAGATCGCGGCGGCTGCACGAACTCTCTCGTCAATTTCCTCCTTTGGCAATTTGCGGAGCTTCAGCCCGAACGCCATATTCTCATAGACCGACATGTGCGGATAGAGAGCATAATTCTGAAACACCATTGCAATATCTCTATCCTTCGGCGGCACATCATTGACTCGTTGTCCGTCAATGTAAAGGTCGCCGCCAGAGATTTCCTCCAATCCTGCAATCATACGCAGGGTTGTTGATTTCCCGCAGCCGGAAGGGCCTACAAGAACCACGAATTCCTTGTCTTTCACTTCAAGATCCATTTCGTGTACGGCAACGACGTTGCCTTCATAGACCTTCTTTATATTCTCAAGACGAACGTTTGCCACTGCGAAATCCTCCCGATGCTATCGACGCTCAATACTGCGGAGCAGATTCCAGAATGATGGAAACGAGATATCGACACATTCCGATTGCCTTATTACCGTTTCGCCCTTCAGCACTAGTCCGGCGACGCCGAATGCCATGGCGATACGATGGTCTTCAAAACTGTCACATTCCGCAGGAAGTAATGTGTTTTTGCCCTGAAAAGCAAATCCGTCTGCGAACTCCTCCACATCGAGTTCGAGCCTACGAAGATTGATCACGAGTGAGCGAATTCGATCCGATTCCTTGTTTCGCAAATCCGATGCCCCTCGAACAGTCAGGCTGCAACCAGAGAGCGCCAGAGTTACTGCGAGCACAGGAATCTCATCTATGAGCTCCGCGACTTGTTTCCCCTGAAGTTCGATGCCCCCCTGCAACTGTGAGCTCTTCACGAGAAGATCACCGATAGGCTCCCCTGCTACGATCGTTTCTCGAATGGTCTCTACAGATCCGCCCACGGAACGGAAGAAGTCAAGTATGCGAGTTCTTGTTGGGTTGAGTCCAACGTTGAGAATGCGGAGTTCGGATTGCGGAACGAGGAGAGCTGCTGCGATGAGAAAGGCAGCAGATGAGATATCGCCGGGAACCCGGAATTGCTGCGGTTGGATCCCTGCACCTCCAACGACGTCGACAGTGTACGAGTCGGCGGACTTGACAGGCGTGAGTCCGAGCATCCGTTCAGTGTGATCCCGCGTTGGAACCAGCTCGGAGACGCGCGTTGTCCCGTCGGCGAACAATCCCGCGAGCAGGACGGCCGATTTCACCTGAGCGCTGGATATATGCATCCGGTGGTTGGTGGCCTTCAATGGGAACGTGCCGTTGACTTTCAATGGAGCCGTCTGATTCGCAGTTCCCTCAATCCTGGCACCCATTAGAGACAACGGTTCAATGATGCGTTTCATTGGTCGTTGTCGAAGGGATTCGTCACCGGTGATCGTAGATGGGAATGGCTGACCGGCTAGGATGCCGGTCAGCAACCTGATGGTAGTACCTGAATTGCCGGCATCAAGTACGTTCATCGGGGCACGAAGGCCGTGGAGTCCACGTCCTTTCACTCGAAGAGCAGTGTTAACCTTTTCGAAATCGACACCGAGCTTTCGGAGGCAGTGAAGCGTGCTGCGTGGGTCAGCGGCATCAAGAAGTCCAAGAATTTCGGAGGGTCCGTCGGCCAGCGCACTGATCATGAGGGCGCGATGGGAGATGGATTTGTCGCCTGGGACTATGACTGCTCCCCGGAGCCCTCTTGATGTCGAGATTCGCGTGTCCATTCGCATTCAAAAAAGAAATCCTCACACTTGGCTCCGCCTTGTGAGGCAGCTCGTCCGCGTGAGGATTGTAGATTCTACGAGGTACGTTTCGTTCTAGCGTCTCCTACTATCAGACCGATGCCCGTCGCGTGGGGACGAAGCTCGACGTTCACGTGCCTTCTTCATTTCCTCGTGAGCATTCTCTCCGCCTGGAAGCAGAGCTTTACGGCTGAGGCTGAGCCGGCCCTCAGAGTCGATCGCCATCAATTTGACTTCAAGGGCGTCACCGACCTTGAAGAGGTCTTCGACTTTCTCGACACGGTTTGTATCGAGCTGAGAAATGTGAACCAAGCCCTCTTTGCCGGGGAGAATCTCGACGAACGCTCCGAACTCCATGATCTTCTTCACTGTAGCCGGATAAACCTTACCGACCTCGGGCATTTCAGTCAACTTGCGAATATAGTCCATAGCTTTGTCAGCGGATTCTTTCAGGACGGCTGCAACAGTGACAGTGCCATCGTCCTCGACGTTGACTTCGGCTCCACTGTCCTTGACGAGCTGCCGTATGTTCTTGCCTCCGGGGCCGATGAGCGAACCTATCATATCTACTGGGATCTTGATGGTCTGCAGCCGCGGTGCAAACTCTGAAAGCTCCGGTCGCGGATTCGCTAGTGATTGACTCATCACGCTAAGAATATGGAAACGCCCTACTTTCGCCTGCGCAAGAGCTTTCTCCATGATCTCGAGCGTGATACCCTGGATCTTGATATCCATCTGGAATGCTGTAATGCCTTCAGTTGTGCCGGCCACCTTGAAGTCCATATCGCCCAGGTGGTCTTCATTCCCGAGGATATCGCTGAGGATCGCTACCTTGTCCCCTTCCTTCACGAGACCCATCGCGATGCCTGCTATCGGACGTTTGTTCGGCACGCCGGCATCGAAGAGAGCGAGGGAGCCTGCGCACACAGTGGCCATCGATGAAGAGCCATTCGACTCCAGGATGTCAGATACAATACGGATCGTGTACGGGAATTCTGCTTCTGAGGGAATAAGGTTTTTGAGAGCACGTTCGGCAAGATTTCCGTGACCAATTTCTCTCCTTCCCGGACCCATCACGCGGCCAATTTCGCCAACGCTGAAAGGCGGGAAGTTGTAGTGCAGCATAAATCGCTTCGTGGTCTCTTCCATCAAGCCTTCCAGGGTCTGCTCGTCACGCTTCGTCCCGAGGGTTACTGTCGTAAGACTTTGAGTTTCTCCACGCGTGAACAGAGCCGAGCCGTGCGTGCGAGGTAACAATCCCACTTCACAGGTAATCTTGCGGATATCCGTTAGGCCGCGACCATCAAGGCGTTTTCCTTGCTCCAGGATGGTCGAGCGCATAGCGTGATACTCGAGGTCGTGGAGAATCGTGTTGATGGTCTCAGATTGCTCGGGGTATTTTTCCGCAAGTGCCTGGTTTACTTCTTCGTACACTTTTGCAGTAGATTCTGCGCGTTGCTCCTTAGCCAAGACAGTCAAGCTGAGTTCCTTGATCTTCGTTGCGCCGAGACGTTTTACATCCGAAGCTAAATCTTCAGGAAACTGCTTTGGTACCACTGGGCGCTTGGACTTGGCGACTTCGCGCGCAAGTTCTACTTGAACCCTGCAGAGGGTCTTTATGGCTTCGTGGGCTGCCTTGAGCGCCTGGATCATATCCGCTTCGGAAATCTCTTTCGACTCCCCCTCTACCATGACGATGGAGGTCTCAGTCCCGGCGACGATGGCATCCAGGTCGCTATGCTCGAGTTCATCGTGAGTGGGATTGATGACGAACTGTCCGTCAATCCGGCCGACGCGTACCTCTGCAATCGGGCCGTCAAAGGGAGCATCGGACACCATCAATGCAGCCGACGCTGCACAGGCGCCGAGGACATCCGAGTCGTGCTGTGAGTCAGATGAGTACACTGTTACGAGGACTTGGGTTTCGTTGAAGTAGGCCTCAGGGAACATCGGCCGGATGGGGCGGTCGATAAGCCGCGAGGAGAGTATTTCTTTCTCGGTCGGACGGCCTTCGCGCTTGAAGAACCCTCCGGGAATTTTTCCCGCGGCAGAGGTTTTCTCCCGATATTCCACCTGGAGAGGGAAATAGTCCTGCCCCTCCTTTATTTCTTTGGCGCTGACAACAGTGGCCAACACCATCGTATCGGCGTACCGGACCATCACGGCACCGTCGGCTTGTTTTGCAAAGCGGCCGGTCTCAAATGAGAACGTTTTGCCGCCGACTTCAACTTCTTTAGTTACGACCATAGTGCTTGGCTCTTTCTTTCAATGAAAGCTGCACTTGCAGCTCGGGATGGGAGCAGGACAATGCGCAAACTATTTGCGGATGTCAAGCTCTTGAATGATTTTTCGATATCGGCTAATGTCTTTCTTCACAAGGTACTCCAGAAGGCGTCGCCGCTTTCCAACGAGTTTCAACAAGCCAGCCCGACTGTGATTGTCCTTTTTGTGACTCACGAGGTGGGGCGATAGCATATTGATGTGTGCGGTGAGAATTGCGATCTGGACTTCGGGGCTGCCCGTGTCAGTTGCGCTTTTCCCGTGCTTGGTAATAATCTCTGTCTTTTGCTCTTTAGTGATTGGCATCGCAACTCCTTAGAATTGACTAATGATACTGTGTGTTTATTTTCAGTTTGTGCTGCCCGATTTCCGTACCTGAGATCGGTATTCCTCTTCGAGTGCGCGGCTCTGTTGCTCATCGAGATGCATCTGCTCAACCAATTGCTGAGCACTTTCAAACTTGCGCTCCTCTCTTAGACGCTTCAAGAATCGGAGCGTAAGTGTCTTCCCGTAGAGATCTCCGTCGAAATCCAGGAGATTTACCTCGACAGTCCGTTGCCCTTGCGCGAAGAAGGTCGGCCTGATGCCGATACTGACCATGCCATAAACCGTATTGCTGCCGATGTCAACCTGCGCGAAATAGATCCCGTCCTGAGGTATAATCTTGCCATGCGTGAGATTCAGGTTCGCTGTAGGATATCCCAGCTGGCGTCCCCTTCCATCGCCGCGAATGACGATGCCGCTTACGGAGTACGGCCTGCCGAGCAACCGATGTGCACGGTCTACTCTTCCCTGCAGAAGATGCTGCCTGATTTGGCGGCTGCTTACTATTTCCTCATCGACATACACTGGCTTCAATGCGGCAACGGAGAACTCGAACTCCCGGCCGAGTTTCAACAGTTCTTCGACACTGCCTTCACGGTCTCTGCCGAAATGATGATCGTACCCTTCGACCACCTCACTCACCCCACATCCCTGAATGACATAGCGGAGGTAGAATTCGCGGGATGTCAAGCGTGAAAACTCATACGTGAAGCCTATGCGGTAGAAGACATCGATTCCCAACTGTTCGCAGATCTGCTGACGTTCATCAATGGTCGTCAGAAGGTGCATCGTCTTGCTTGTCAAGACCTCTTTTGGATGGGGGTCGAAGGTCAGGACTACGCTACGTCCTGTCCTTGCCCGAGCTCGCGTGACAACTTCTTTCAGAAGTTGCTGATGGGCAAGGTGAACCCCGTCGAACGTGCCCACGCTTACAACCGTAGTCCCAGAGGTGGCGGCGGCTGTGCAGGCTCGTCCCGATGCGGGTGCGCCTGAGAGAGGTCAAGGCGGCCCCGCAACCCAGTCTGTCGCCAATTTCGCTCACGAGAGATCGAACATAGGTCCCTTTTGAGCACACCACAAGGAATCCAACCTCCGGGGGAACGAACGACAACACCGAAAACTCACGGACATCAATTTCTTTCGCTTTACGGTCTATTGTTCTCCCCTTCCTCGCATACTTATAGAGGGGTCTCCCAAGATGTTTCACCGCAGAGTACATTGGAGGTATCTGGAGCTGCCGTCCGACGAAAGACAGGACGACAGACGCGAGATCCTCGCGTCTCACAGCGGAGTAGTCTGCCCGCCCGGTTACTTGCGTTTCCATATCGAAGCTCGGCGTGCGAATGCCAAGCTGAAACGTTCCAGTATACTCCTTTTCGAGATTCGCAAACTGATCGATGCGCTTCGTTTGCTTTCCTGTGCACACAATCAGGAGGCCGGTTGCCCGGGGATCAAGTGTCCCGGCATGTCCGGCTTTCTCGACCTCCAGTGATTGTCGGAGCCGATGAATCACATCGAATGACGTCCAATTCAGCGGTTTGTCAAGGAGATACATCTCCCCCTCATCGTTCTCGCCCGTTGTGCTCTGTGAGGCTATCGGCATGAACCGCCTACTCTTTGCTCTCTGGAGGATCTTTGTGGATTTTATTCAACAGATCCTCGATCTTCATAGCGTAATCGAGCGATGCATCCAGGTAGAAGGAAATCGCCGGTGTAAATTTCAGATTCATGCTACGGCCGAGTTGGGAACGGATCGCTCCTTTTTCGACGGCAAGATGAGCCAGCAGCTTCTTCTTTTTCTCCTCGTCTCCGAAGACACTCACGAATATCTTAGCGATCTTCAGATCGGGACTCATCCGTACCTCGGTAACCGTCACCAGTCCGAACTCTTCCATTCGAAAGTTCTGCTGGATTATCTCGCTCATCAGTTGTTTCACGAGCGAGGCAACCCTCTCCGTTCGCACCGACATGCCTACGCTCCTTGTTACGCCAGCTTCCGTTTTGTTTCTACGATTGTGTATGCCTCGATTGTGTCGCCGGACTTGATATCGTTGAATCCTTCAAGCCCGATACCGCATTCGAATCCCTGCTCTACCTCCCGGACGTCCTCCTTGAAACGCTTGAGAGAGGCAATGGTGCCGTCGAAAACCACCAGTCCGTCTCTGACAAGGCGAACTTTGTTGTTTCGAACGAGCTTGCCGTCCTGCATATAGCACCCGGCAATCGTACCCACTTTGGAAATTTTGAACACGTCCCTGACTTCGACAGTTGCGAGCACCTGTTCGGTCAGCGACGGTGCAAGCATACCTTCAAGGGCGCTCTTGACTTCGTTGATGGCATCATAGATGATGTTGTAGAGACGGATGTCAACTTCTTCTGACTCAGCGAGGCGACGGGCATTCAAGTTCGGCCGGACGTGGAATCCGATAATAACGGCCCTTGAGGCAGCCGCCAGCAGAACATCTGATTCGGAAATTCCGCCGACCCCCTTATGAATGACCAGGACTTTCACCTCGCCCGTTGAAAGCTTCATGAGTGAATCAGAAAGTGCCTCGACTGAGCCATCCACGTCACCTTTGACGATGATAGGCAGATCCTTGACCTGGCCTTCCTTGATTTGTTTGGAAATATCATCAAGGGTGATCATTCTTCGCTGACGGAAATCCTGCTCCCGTTTAAGCTGTTGCCGTTTGTTACTGATCTCTCGCGCTTCTCGTTCGTTCTCGAGAACAACGAGGTCATCGCCCGCTTGCGGGATTCCATCAAAGCCAATAAGCTGGACAGGCTGCGACGGATGAGCGATTTCCACTCGTTTACCCCGCTCATCAAACATTGCCCGGGCGCGCCCGCTCCAGATTCCGCAGATGAAAGAGTCCCCAATTCTCAATGAACCCTTTTGAACAAGAACCGTTGCCACAATCCCTTTTCCCTTGTCGAGTTCAGACTCAATAACGACACCTCGGGCGAGTCTGTCAGGGTTTGCCTTCAGCTCAAGGACCTCCGCTTCGAGAAGGATCCGCTCCATCAGTTGATCGACATTTTTGCCGGTCTTTGCCGACAGCTCAACCGCTTGATACTTTCCGCCCCATTCTTCAACGAGTACGCCCTTCTCGGAGAGCTGTTGGCGAATGCGTTCGGGGTTGGCGTCGGCTTTGTCCGTTTTGTTGATAGCTATGACAATCGGAACGGAGGCAGCCTGAGCGTGGCTGATCGCCTCAACTGTTTGCGGCATGACACTATCGTCTGCGGCAACCACCAGAACCACGATGTCGGTGACCTGAGCTCCGCGTGCACGCATCGCTGTGAACGCTTCGTGGCCCGGAGTGTCGAGGAACGTAATCTGTTTGCCTTCTCCAAGAGTCACTTCATATGCACCGATATGCTGTGTGATACCGCCTGCTTCGCCTGCGACGACATTCGAGCTCCGGATGTAATCCAGCAGCGATGTCTTTCCATGATCAACATGCCCCATGATCGTGACGACAGGTGCACGAGGCTTTAACTCGGCCTCGTCGTCCGCCGCGTCATACAGGACATCGGACGTAAACTCCGATTCGAAGACTACCTGGAATCCGAATTCGTCGGCAACCACCTGGATCGTGTCCTTTTCCAGCCGCTGGTTGATGGATACCATGATGCCCAGGCTCATACACTTCTGAATGACCTCCGCCACCGAAGTACGCATCAAATCAGCCAGCTCTCCGACGGTTACAAACTCAGTCACGCGAATATGCATCTTATCGCGCTCTTTCTCCTCAATCAGCCGCAGTTCCTCTTCTTCCCGTTCCTTCTTCTTCCTCTTTCGGATTGCTGCCCGGCCGCCTAGCGAATCATCGACCATTTCGGCCAGGGTTTCGCGAATTGCCTTCTCGACTTCCACCACATTCACTTCCGCATGACGAGATTTCTTGCGCTTCTTTCCTTTTACTCCGCCCTCGTCCTCAACACCAGCTACGCGGCCAGGAGCCTTCTTTGCCTCCTCACGAACTTTTTTCTTTTTCTTCTTTTTCTTCTTCTTGTCGTCTTCGGATTCTTCCGCCGGAAGGATTACGGGTGCAGGGCGTGCGAATTCAATCTTGCCCTTGATGGTCAGGCCCATACGAGGTCTTGCCAATGCATGTTCCAGCGGCGTCAGGGGTTTTCGCAGACGGGGCGCCTCCGGCCTTTTCGGTTCGGCAGGTTCCGCCGGCGACGGTGCCTCGCCAGGAGGAAGAGTCTCCTCCGCGACTGGTGGCGTCGAAACTCCATCTACTTCTCCCTGAACAACGAGCTCGGCCGGTGCTTCTCCGGCACTGGCGATCGGCGCTTTGGCCGGTTCCGATGGAATCTGCTCCTCGTCAGGAGGCAGAGCAACCGGCGCCTCTTCGGCAGCTTGCTTTTTCTCGGGCTTTTCCGCGGGTTCCTTCTTGCGGGAAGTCCGAAATTCCTGAAGCTTCCGCTGATGCCGCTCGGCGACATCTCTTTCCTTCTTGAAGTGTCCCATTACTGCAGCCAACATATCGTCGTCTACCGAAGACATGTGGCTCTTCACTTCAAAGCCTTTCTTGTGCAAGAACTCTATGAGCGTCTCGCTCGAAAGGTTCAGCTCGGTCGCGAGCTTGTAGATCTTGATTTTCTTGACTGCAGTTTCAGGCATGCAGATTATTGTCCGATCTGGGTACTGATGTACAATTCACGCTCTTACTGCGGTTGCTTTTCCTCGTCGACAGGTGCTTCGGTCGGCCCAGTGCCCTTTGCCTCATCTGATTCGCTTACCGGTTCGTTCGGCTCTGTGCTCTTTGACTCATCTGACTCTCTCACCGGTTCGTTCGGCTCAGTACTCTCCGTCTCACCCAAGTCACTTGCAGGCTCAGCCTTCTCAGTTGAAGCTTCCAAGCCGGGAGTCTCAGGTTGAGCAGTTGGCGCGGCAGGTTCGCCACCATCCTCTGCATCTTCGATCTCTGCGTCCTCGAGACCCTTCTTGAGAAGACCAACGATCTCTTCAATCTTCTCTTTTTCAATGCCAAGCGTGTTCACTAGTTCCTCAACAGTCGTATCGATGACATCGTGAACGGATTCGTAACCCTCGTCGAAGAACTTATGGAAAATGACATCGCCGAGTTCTTCACGGAATTCAGAGAGATCCATGTCGTACTCTTCTTCCTCGCCACCCTCCTTGATCAGCTGAATATCATATGTCGTCAACTTGGAGGCAAGGCGCACGTTCTGGCCGTTCTTGCCGATGGCAAGGGAAACCTGGTCGGCAGCAACCGTGACGTTCGCCCTTTTGTTCTCTTTGTCGAGCTGAATTTCTTTGAGCTTGGCGGGAGAAAGTGATCGCGTGATGAATACGAGCGGATCATCGGTCCAATTGATGACGTCGATGTTTTCGTTGTTGAGCTCACGGACGATGGCATGAATTCGGACTCCTTTCATACCGACGCAGGCGCCCACGGCATCAATGCGGTCGTCATGGGAAAGAACCGAAACCTTCGCGCGATCACCCGGTTCACGAGCGATTGCCTTAATTTCAATGATACCATCGTAGATCTCAGGTATCTCAATCTCAAAAAGTCGCATGAGGAATTGCGGGTCGGTTCGGGAAATGATCACCACAGGGTTCCCTGCACCTTTCCTGACTTCCTTCACGACGGCTCGAAGAGTATCCCCTTTCTTGTATCGTTCTTTGTAGATCTGCTCGCTGCGAGGGAGAATCAGCTCGTTCTTGTTGTGAATGACAAGGATTTCTCCCTTCCCTTTTCGGATTTGGTAGATCTCCCCGACCACAATCTCGCCCAAGGAGGTCGAGTACTCATTGTAAATTGCCTCCCGCTCGATTTCCTTGATTCGCTGATTGAGGTTTTGCTTCGCACTGACGACAAGCCGTCGTCCAAAGCTGTCGAGCGGCACGATCTCAACAAATTCCTCACCGACTTCGATATCTTCACCCGACTTTTTACGCGCTTCCTTTATGTCGACCTGAACAATTGGATCAATCACTTCCTCGACGACTTCGCGCTCAAGGTAGATTTCGATATCTCCTTTTTCCATGTTGACAACGACATCAAACTTGGCAGTCGGTCCGTATTTTTTCCGAACCATCATGCCAAAGATATCTTCTACAATGCCGACGAGGATATCCTTGTCGATGCCTTTTTCTCGAACCATTTGGGCAAATGATTCGACAATCTCGTGATTCATGAAAGCCTCCGAACAATATACTCTTCACCGAGCTGCCTACCAGGGCAACTCTTCTTTAGATTCGATAATCTTCGAGAAATCAAGTGTAACGGTCCGTCCGTCGTCAGTCTGAAACGTCAACCTCTCCTCTTCGACGGCCTCGAGCGTTCCGACAAGCATGAGCTGCGTGTCGGGCGCCTGGTGAATGACCTTGAAACGCCTTCCGACATTCTTCTTATATTGTCTCAGCATCCGCAATGGTTTGTCGATACCGGGTGAGGAAACTTCCAGGCGGTGCGCCCCCTGGATGATGCCGTCACGTTCAAGGCCGTTGGCGAGTTCCCGACTGATCTGAGTACATGACTCGATCGTGATGCCTTTGTCCGTATCAACGAATACCTGGAGGAGTTTCTCTCCTCGCTCGCTTCGAATTGAAAGATCGACCAGGAATGCCTCGTGCTGCTCGAGGATTGTTGAAAGCAGTATCTCTACTTTTTCTCTGATTTCATTCATTTAGCCGAATTCCAAAAAAAATAGCCCGGTGAGGCGGGCTATTTCTACTGCGAGGTGGTATAATATATGTAAACGACCTTCAAGAAGCAAGAATTTTCGCTTCAGAAATTCGTGACCATCTTGATCTCCCGATAGAAATTATCAACAATTTCAGCCACTTTTGAAGGATCATCCTCTATGCGAAAGAGGGACAGGTCCTCCGGAGAGATGTTGCCCGAAGGCACAACGACATCCCTGATCCAACTGATCAGCCCGTTCCAGTAGCTGGACCCCATCAGAATAACGGGAAAAGGTTTCGTCTTCCTTGTTTGGATAAGTGTTATGGCCTCGAAGAACTCGTCAAGTGTGCCGAACCCTCCGGGGAGAACGACGAATCCGTGTGCATATTTCACGAACATTACTTTGCGAACGAAGAAATGTTGGAATGTCACCAGCCGTTCTTTATCGATGTAGGGATTGGAGCCTTGCTCGTGAGGAAGCTCGATATTTGCCCCTACCGACGCGCCGCCTTGATTCTGCCCTCCTTTGTTCGCTGCTTCCATGATTCCCGGTCCACCACCTGTGAGGATATTGAATCCTCTCTTGACGAGCTCCTGAGCGACGCGCTCAGCCAACTCATAGTATGGTGCTCCGGGTGCCGTTCGAGCGGAGCCAAAGACTGACACCAGACTCTCTTGCTTTGAGAGAAGAGTGAATCCGTCAACGAATTCTGCCATCACTCGGAAAATGCGCCACACGTCGTCCTGCGCGTTGATCAGTGATCGTAACTGTACATCCTGTTTCATGTCATGAGCAGAACGTTCCAACGGAGTATCCATAGAAGCCCCTTCTTGTCCAGAATATGGAAGATTGAGAGAAACGGCGGTTATCGTATGGAGAGAAAGTTGTTCAAGATCTGTTTTCCGTGTTCCGTCGCGATTGATTCCGGATGGAATTGAACGCCAAATGTCAGGTACTCTCTGTGTCGGAGTCCCATGATGACTCCGTCTGACGTCCACGCAGTCACTTCCAGACAGAGCGGCAGCGTCTTCCTGTCCACTATGAGGGAATGATACCGGGTAGCAGTGAAGGGGGATGGAATATCAGCAAAAATTCCCGTACCCGTATGAAGTATCGCCGACGTCTTCCCATGGACAATCTCCCCTCCTTTGACGACCTTACCCCCAAGCGCTTCACCGATTGCCTGATGCCCCAGACAGACACCAAGAATCGGGTACTCCTTGTGCAATCCCCGGATCACCTCGAGCGACACGCCTGCCTCCGATGGAGTACATGGCCCTGGAGACACGATAATCTTCTCAGGATTCAGCAGCCTAATTTCCGGAATCGTAATCTGATCATTGCGGACGACCGTCAGCTCTCCTCCGAGTTCACCCACGTATTGGACGAGATTATAGGTGAATGAGTCGTAGTTGTCGATCACGAGTATCATGCTGGCGTGCCCGGCTTTTCACCCGATTCTCGTGGCTCTAACGGTGTCAACATCTCCAGCGCTTTCAAGTTTGCCCGGAGCTTCTCCATCGATTCTTCAAATTCCCGTTCAGGAGTTGAATCGTACACGATGCCCGCACCGGCCTGAAATCGAAGGACATCTCTTTGCATGACGACGGTTCGTATTGCTATGCACGAGTCGAGGTTGCCGGAAAAGTCGATATATGCGATGGCACCTCCATAGACGCCTCTCCGCATGTGCTCAAGTTGGGCAATGATCTCCATCGCTCTTATCTTTGGGGCTCCCGTCAGAGTGCCCGCCGGGAAGCACGAAAACAGCGCGTCAATCTGAGTGAGATCCTTCCGGAGTTGGCCCTGAACACTCGTTACGAGATGCATAACGTGAGAATACTTTTCGATGGACATGTGGTCTCGCACGACCACCGTACCATACTCGCTGATGCGTCCGAGGTCATTTCTTCCAAGGTCGACGAGCATCAGGTGTTCCGCCCGTTCCTTGGGATCGTTGGCCAATTCCTTTTCGAGCTGGTCGTCTTCCCCCTTCGTCTTACCCCGACGCCGAGTTCCCGCGATAGGCCTTGTTTCGACAACGCCGTTCTCGACCCGGACGAGCATCTCCGGTGAGGCGCCGATAATGCTGAAATCCCTGCAATGCAGGAAGTACATGTACGGTGATGGGTTGATCATCCGGAGTGTCCGATAGAGATCGAACGGAGCAACAGTCGCTTTCTGTTCAAGGCGTTGGGAGAGGACGACCTGAAAGATATCTCCTTCGGCGATATAGTCCCGAGAACGATTGACTGATTCGCAGAATTCAAGTTTCGAAGTGATTTGCCGAAGCGGGCCGCTGAGCTCAGCGTGCCCGATCTCCGGAGAAATCGTCACGCTAAGGAGTCGCTTCAGACGAGCAATCTCTTCGGAAGCTTTTCGGTATTCGGACTGAAGAATCTGTTCGTATCTCCCGGCTTCCGGGAGATACGCGTTTGCCACGAGAAAGATCTGATGTCGGAGATTGTCGAAGACAAGGACGACATCGTAGAAAAGAAGCAGTGCATCCGGGATGTCGAACTCATCAGGCCCAAGAATGGGAACGTCCTCGACGAGCTGTACGCTCTCATATCCAAAGTACCCTACGGCACCGCCGGAAAGTCTCGGAAGCCCGGGGCTCCGCACTGTCTTGATGTGCGAGAAGATCTTTTTCAGTGCGACGAGAGGGTGATCGTCCTCTGAGACGAGAGTCGGCAGGACACTGACATCGTCATGGTACGCTTCAAGCGTAAAGCGCTTATCCCGTATCGAAAAACTCATGAACGGGTTGAACCCGATGAAGGAATAGCGACCAACTTGTTCGCCCCCTTCAACGCTTTCCAGAAGAAACGAGTACGGACTCTCCTTCTGAATTTTCAGGTAGACCGAAACGGGTGTCTCCGTATCGGCGAGGAGCGTCTCGTACACCGGGATGACGTTTCCCCCATTGCTCAGTTGCTTGAATTCTTCGAATGTCGTCATATCGTGAATTGGAATTGACAACTATACCTTAAGAGCGGGCCAAATGATTTGGCAACTTTTGACTTCGAACGATCCCATTGCCGGCTCAAGAGCGTATTGAGTTGGCAACGATTTCTGCGGCGCGGACCACCTGCTCAGTCGTCACATCGAGGTGTGTCACAGCACGGAGCGATGTATAGTTGGCATCTGTGAGAAGCACATTATTTGCGCGCAAGAGGTCCAATAGTTCGCCCGTCGATTTTCCTGTTTGTGCAATGTCTATGACGACGATATTTGTCTGGACATTCTTGAGATCGATTCCGAGCACGGGGTTGTTTGCCACGCGCTCTGCGAAGAGACGTGCCTTCTCGTGGTCTTCTTTCAACCGGTCGATGTGGTGCTCGAGTGCGTAGAGTGCACCCGCAGCAATAATCCCGGCCTGGCGCATTCCGCCGCCGAGGATCTTGCGGAAGCGGCGGGCCCGCTGAATCAACTCCTCCGTTCCGACAAGGGCTGATCCAACCGGTGCGCCCAAACCCTTAGAGAAACAGACTGAGACAGTATCGAAGCACTCGGCATACTCCCGGGGGGCGATGCCCGTTGCGACGGACGCGTTCCAAAGCCGCGCTCCGTCCAGATGCAGCCGGATTCCAAGTGCTTTGGCAAAATCCCGAATTCTCCTGATCTCCTCAATCGGATAGATCGTACCTCCAGCCCGGTTGTGGGTGTTTTCCAGGCAGACGAGTGCCGTCCGCGGCATGTAGTATTCGAAAGGCCGAACAGCGGGTGCGAGTTGTTCGGCGCGCAGGATCCCGTGTTGTCCTGAAAGAACGTGGAGCTGAACGCTTGACAAGATCGACGGCGCCGCGGTCTCGTAGTTGAAAATGTGCGAGTCTTTTTCAACGATCACCTCGTCGCCAGGTTGGGTATGAGCCTTGATAGCTAATTGATTCGACATCACGCCCGATGGGACATAAAGTGCAGCCGGTTTCCCAAGCAATTCTGCGACCCTCCGTTGAAGGAGATTGACGGTAGGGTCCTCGGCGAACACATCATCCCCAACGGGGGCCTGCGCCATGGCCTGCCGCATAGCGTCCGTTGGCCTGGTTATTGTGTCGCTTCTCAGATCGATGATCTCTGTATTCATGTCTGTCCGGATTGTTTGCGCTGAGGAATAAATGTCAGAAGAAACAAGAGCGTGGCGCAACAGACGCACGCACCCGCGAATATGTCACCATGTTGTGCGTAGAAGGTCAACTCTGTGCGCGGCTCAATGCTGCCGTGAAATGTTGCTGTGGTGTAGAGTTCTGTCCTATCGCGCAATGTTCCGCTCGGATCGATGAGACCCGAAATACCGCCGTTCGCGGCGCGAACAATCCAGCGCCGGTTCTCGATTGCGCGAATGGATGCGTAGCTGGCATGTTGATAGGCACCGGACGTATTACCCCACCAGCTGTCATTCGTGATGATCACAAGAAATTGCGCTCCCCGTTGGACAAACTGCCTAACGAAATCAGGATAGACGGATTCGTAACAAATCATGGATGCGAACCTGCGTTCCGATCCGTTGGGTGACGGGAGCGAAAAAACGACCGTGTCGCTACCCTTTCCCCACATTCCGATTCCCACGTTCCACTTGAGGGGCTCGATAAGGAACTTGAACGTTTCTGCGTACGGGATTCGCTCCGCAAAAGGAACCAGCACAATCTTTTTGTAGATCGGCCCCACGTTTTGCCCGGGCACAAGGAGTGCCGTTGAGTTAAAGTTGTCGTAGTACCGATTTCCCGCCCGAGCCCGGGATGCTGTAGCTGGCGCATGCGCGCTGTCATAGAAAACCGTGTATGCTAATCCGGTGAGCACTGCGCTCCGCGTTGAATCCAGGTTTCC
>JACVXU010000199.1 GCA_015661185.1 Bacteroidota bacterium | reverse complement strand
CGCACTCTGTCGGCCAGCGTGGTCATCGTGCCGCCGTCGAGCGTGATCAGAACCAGGCGCTTCTTGCGGACGCAGAGGAGAAAGCGCCCGTCCCGCGACCATTCCGCCGGGTTGATCGAGCCCTGACCCTGGGTCCGGGTGCCGGGGACGGCCACGGCCGCGTGCGTGGCGATGTCGATCAGCTCAATGGACGTGACCTTGGTCGCCAGGTCCGTCGTGGCAACGGCCAGTCGCCTCCCGTCGGCCGACCACTTGGGGAAGTAATGCCATACCGCTGGGAGACCGGCTACCAGCCGTTGTACGTCGCCCGAGGCGAGGTCACGCACGTACCGGCCCCCCTCCCACATGTTGACGTAGGCCACCCGGCGTCCGTCAAGGGACGGCGACATTTCGACGAAGTCGTTCATTTCCGTGTCTTCCGCCGACAGCACCCTGCGCGCCACCGGGCCTCGACCCGATTCCGTTGCGGCACTTAGCGCGGCCAGCCTGGTGCGTGCCTCCGCAACAACTTGTGGCTGATCCGCAAAGTTCTTCACGACTTGTTCGTACGCCTTCTTAGCTTCGTTTTTTCCAAGCTTCTCATAGCACACCCCAATCTGATATTGGGACCGTGCCGATACCTGTCTGTTCCCTGGATAATCCTTTATGATCTGACCGAATACTTCCAGCGCCTTGCTGAAATTGCCTTTCCCCTCCATTTGCATCAGGGCTTCCTGATACAGACTCTCTGCTTTGTTGGATTGTTGGGACAACGCAAGTGATGAGATCAAGAGGATCGCACCGACTAACGATACGCTGATTCTGGTTTTCATGGCTTCTTCCCTCCTTTTTGTTGACAAGATAAGAAGGCGGCGTATCGGACGTGTCCTCTTGAAGTAAACGATTGTAACAGATTGTAACAAAGCTTCAATCGACAAACTTGTACCCCAGCCCGTGCATGGTGAGGATATGCCTGGGGTGATTTGGATCGTCTTCCAGCTTCTGGCGAAGTCGCAGGATGTGGTTGTCCACCGTGCGGGATTGCGGGAAAAATTCGTAGCCCCAAACCTTGTTGAGCAGCTCCTCTCGGGTGAGCACCTTTCCCTTCTGCGATATCAGAAGGTGAAGGAGCGAGAATTCGGTCGAAGTAAGGCGGAGCGAATAACCATTCTTTTCTGCTATAAAATGAGTGAAGTCAATATCCACAGTGCCAAAGCGATAGTTCCCGAGTTCCGGTGGTTCGTGGGATGCTCGTCGCAAGAGCGCCTTCACCCGCGCAAGCAATTCCCGGTCACCGAATGGTTTCGTCACATAGTCGTCAGCGCCAAGTTCCAGCCCGATGACCTTGTCAACCTCCTGACTTCGGGCGGTGAGCATCAGGATCGGCTTCGTGAATCCACGTTGACGCAACTGCTTGCAGACTTCGAATCCATCCATATGGGGAAGCATAACATCAAGGATTACCAGATCCGGCTTTCTTTCTTCCACCAATTTCAATCCCGCCTCACCGTCGGATGCACTTGCAACTTCATAGCCGCAGTGTTTGAAAGCATCCTCGAGCGCAACCCGCATCGGGTACTCATCTTCAACAAAAAGAATTGTCGGCATACGTCATCCACCTATGGGCAGCATTATTTGGAATGTACTTCCTACTCCCAACTGGCTATGCACATTCGCCTGGCCGTTGTGGGCTTGGGCAATTTCTCTGACAAGAGTCAGGCCGATTCCACTTCCAGGGATCTTCTTTCCACCCTTATCATGAATCCGATAGAATTTCTCGAAGATCTTCTCCTGCTCCGTTTTCGGGATTCCCACGCCGTGATCTTCGACTTCAATGCAAACAAAGTTGTCGCTCCGGTGTACTCTGACACAGATCGGCGTGTCTCGTTCCGAGTATTTCACAGCGTTATCCAGGAGGTTAAAGACTGCAAGAGCTATGGCATCCGCATCGACCAGAATTTCTGGAAGAGCTTCCTGTGCTTCGACACTGATTGTCTGAGCCCGTTCCTCCACCAGCGATTTGAACTGGCATGCCGTATCGCTCACGATTTGCGACAGATTATGTCTCTCCAGTCGAAATGACTTCTTTCTTTCCTCGATACGCGAGAAGTCCAGGATATTCTCGATCAGATGACTCAACCGGGCGCCTTCTTTGGAAATCAGTTCGTAGTACTCCATCCGTCTGGCGTCGCTCTCAACCCGGCTTTGACGCAGATTGTCGGCGAGCATCCTGATGGCGGCAATGGGTGTCTTGAGCTCGTGCGAAACGTTAGAGATGAATTCAGATTTCATCTTCGAGAGCTCCCCTTCGCGCCGAATATCCCGATAGATGATGAAGATTCCGAGCGCAATGATGCCAATAACCAGGATAGCGAACCCGATCGAAAGAAAAGGGGCACGGATGCCAAGGAATTCAACCGTCGATCCTTTTTGCGAGGAGACGGTGATTTCCCGCGAAGGAAACAAGACGGCAGTCTTGTGCATCTTTGATCTGATCAACTCCTGTTGGCTGACCGCGCCTGTAGAATCTCTTCGCACAGCAATGGTGAAATCCTTAGCCCAGTCGGCCGACTGTAGTGCAGGCAAAAGGAACTGCTTCTCAAGTTCCGCCGGGCGAACAACAAACACTACGCATCGCTCCGTGCTCGCAGGCTTGTTGATGAATACCAATGACACCGGAGTGAATTTCCCCTCAATGACAAGAGAGTGATGATTGATCCTGCTCAGGGAATCCGTGGCGTAGAGCATTGCCTGCTGAGTCTGAAGCCATGACTCGATCCTGCCCGCCCGGGAAAACACTCTTGTCAATGAGAGCTCTCTTTTTTCAAGCGCGCTGAGTGCACTCCTGACATTGTCGGTGAGCGTCCGAGACGCCGTGAGCGAGGAGATGCCGGAATGAACCTTTTCGAGAAAATAGCGGTGCTGATCGGGTGAAAAATGAGGATAGAAGTCGAGCAGACGTTGGTAGAATTGGCAATACTTCTGCAAAGCTTCATTTGTCTTTTTCTGCCTGATCAGGTTTTCTACGATTTCGACCCACGCGAATGCTGCGTATGGAATCGGTTGGGCAATGGTGAACATCGAGTCCACCTGGATGATTGCAGTGTAGGCTCTTCGGGCAGCGTCCTGATCTCCGGTCGCCGAAGCAGCGCGGGCAAGATAAGTATTCAAGACAATTCTGGTCGGTGGCGATAGATCTTCGCGCAGAAGTTTATGGTAGGAAGAAAATGCAGCTTTGTAGTCGCCTTGCCCTTCAAGCTGTGCAGCTGCGGCTACATTATCTCGGACGGATTGTTCTCTGATAAAGGGAGTCGATCCCATAGCCCGCGTAGAGGCAAACGGGAGAGGCCGGTGGAGATTCAGAAGAGAGTCGAAAATGAAGATTTCTTCAATCCACGGATAGGATGCGGCGAAGTCGGAAATATCTGGCAGACGGTGCGTGGATTGTGATGCAACGAGACCAATGGCAACGTCCGCTTCTGCTTGTTCCAGCTTTCGTTCGAGTTTATCGATCTCGAAATCCAGTGTCCGCTGCAAGCTTTGCACGAGAACGCCGCGCTGCAATTCTTGTTCCTGACCGAGAGAACGCAGGCCGACGTACCCTATGTACGCTCCCGGCAGAGCAATAGAGAAAAGAAAAATGAGAAAGATGCGACCGCGCAGGAATACTTTTATGGTTCGTGGCGAACCCATGTCGTCCAGTTGGGCATTGGTGAGAACCAGCATAGCAAGAACTCAACGATGTGAGGTCAATTCTTTGTCACGAAATGTCACAAGTTGTAACAGACGGATGGCAGGACCTCACATTCACGGTGACGGCGGGCGAACGTTACAGTCCAATACTACTGCAGTTCAGACTGAAAGGCAAATGGCAGAGTTCTTCTGCGAGGTTTTGAGGTAAAAGACGGGGTATGGTCAAAGAATTCCTGACTAAAACAAAGAATCTCCGCCCGGCCTCCTCGGGCCAAGAATGGCGGACGGGCCCACCGATTTACCCCGATCGCTTTTTGATCGGGGCTTGTCCCGTGAGCCGAAGGCGAAATGGGATCTTCACCGATGAGCCCGCCCTCATGAAACCATAAGGGCAGGCGGGAATTCTTCTTTTGGAGACGCTGCAGGGCTTCTCTCCCTGCCTTACACCTTCTCGAGCGGCTAGCCGATGGCACTTCAGCAGAACCGCCGCCGCTGTGTGCTGACACTACCGCACGCCCTCCTGAAGCCCCTGCAACGCCCAGTACTCCCAGCGTGATTGATTTGCGATGATCCCGATCAGCGTTCCGTCCCGCGACCAATCGGTCACTCTGGCGTTCCGTATCCCGTCCGGCAACGGAAGGTCACGCTCCGCTCCGCTTGAGACCTCTAGAACCCGGAATACATCCGGTTTTTTCCCCATCGAGCCTGTGTAAGCGACAAAGCGACCAGTCGGATCCCACGCGGCGCTCGAAAGGACATTGACAGAGCCCTTGTTTTCAAATATAAGCAATTGTCCTGCATAGAATCCAACGGCGTTATCGTGCATGGAATTGGCACAAATTGCCAACTGTTACGTTGTAAAGATTTCTGACGGGCGCTTGACATATTATCATACAAGTGTTATATTATGGTCCCACCAACGGAGGAGCGCCATGGACTTGTTACCCGCACGTCTCGGCAAAAAGATAAGACAATTGAGGTCACAATCTGGAATGAGTCAACAGCGGCTTGCTGCGTTGCTGAGTGTGCCGCGTCCAGCAATCTCACAGATTGAGAATGGCTCGAGGGGAGTGACAGCGGATGAGCTTGTTAAACTCTCTCAGGCCTTCAGTGTGACGACTGACTCGCTGCTGGATCTCGACAAGGAACCAACGGTGCTGTTGCCAATCAAAGCTAAGGCACGGATGAAAAGAAAACAAGAGATTCGAATCAACGTGCCGCAGAAGAACCTTGACAAATTCAGAGAGGTGCTGCTTTACGTATTGGACAAGATAGGATCGAAAGCGAATATCGGGGAAACTGTGATCTACAAGCTTCTTTATTTTATCGACTTCAACTACTATGAGAAATTTGAGGAACAACTAATTGGCGCCCAATACATCAAGAATCATTTTGGTCCGACCCCCATTGAATTTCAAAAGGTCGTTGATCGCATGACCGAGGATGGTGAGATAGAAAAGGTAAAGAGCAAGTACTTCCAATATCCACAAGCGAAATACCTGCCTCTGAGGAAACCTGATCTCGGAAACATCAAGGCTCGTGAATTGGAAGTCATCGATGATGTGCTCAACAGCCTTTCGGACATGAACGCAACGCAGATCAGCAGGTATTCACACGACGATGTTCCCTGGAAAACGGCAAAAGATGGCGACTTCATTGAGTATGAGGCTGTGTTCTACCGGACGCCAGCTTATTCGGTGAGGGAGTACACCGAAGATGCCGCCTGATCTTGTTCGACTTTTGGAGTTTGACAAAGACACGAAGCGGCTAAAGAAACGCTTCAGGACGCTCGAAGAGGACTTGGACGTCTTCATTAGATCTGCCCTGATACCTTTTCACGAAGAAGGGACCGATTACGGTGGGATTGTACGAATATCGGATATGGGGATCGAGCATCCTTCACTCTATAAAGTGAAAAGATTCGCCTGCCGGGCGCTGAAAGGAAGAGGCAACCAGTCGGGTATCAGAATCATCTATGCCTACTTCAAAGATGAGAACCGAATTGAGTTAGTCGAGGTGTATTTCAAGGGTGACAAGGCAAACGAAGATCGGAAGAGAATACTGGCGAAGTACACGTAAAAAAGTTGCCACGATTTCATCTCCGTTTGATAAGCTGAATCAACTTGCTCAGCTCCTCTTCGGTTGGTTTCTCTCCTCGCACGGTTCGGAAGAAGACAGGCAAAGCAGAGACCGCGTCTGCTATTTCGAATGGTCCTGAAAAAATCTCCACATCGTCTCCGTGGCGTTCAGTGTCTTCACCGTCGGTCCGAATAGGAACGCGGGATGAAATCTGTCTGTAGGGGACGGATAGGCGTGACCGTGTCCCTTGATGACTATTGAGCGAACCTCTGCACCATTCGTCGCCGGTCCCCACACGAGAACTGACAACTTGCTGTCGTTTTGTATCGTCTTCGGCTCGGACTTCAGTCCGAGCATTGATGCCCAGGTCCGGGGACTTTGAAGTGCCGGCGGCATGCTCGCCGTGCGGCCTGCGATCGTCACGTCACCGCCCGCCATTGGGGTGAAGGGATCTTTGTCGCCGACGATTTGAATGAGGTAAACCAGAGAACTAAGCGGTTTGGGATTGAGAAAGAACGTGCCAGCGGAAACCCCTACCGCGGCCACAAGGTCTGATCTCTCGAAGCCCAACCGATATGCCATCCCGGCGCCGTTCGAATGCCCGGCGACATAGATTCTCTTTGGGTCAATTCTGATTTCTCGTTGCACGCGTTCCATAAGCTCGCCGAGAAATCCCACATCATCGATGTCCTTCGCTGTTGCTGATAACTCCCCCGCAGCAAGGCTCTGCTTGCCCCCGGAATTCCAGGTCT
>JACVXU010000436.1:1954-4083 GCA_015661185.1 Bacteroidota bacterium | reverse complement strand
GCCTTTCAGGTTGGTGAACGCTCCGTATGCGTTGCGCGGGAATCCCATGTCGAACACTTCGACAAGGATCTCTTCCTGGTTGGGACGTGAGTAGCGCTGGACGAGTAGCCGCTGGAATCCGTATGCGAGATAGACTTCCCCCGCGCCGTCCATGTATTGGAAAATCTCGCGCCCCGTGTAGACCTTCGACGATTCTGCGAAGCTCCATTGGTGAAGCGACGCCGGAAGAAGCTTCTGCAATGCGGCTGGTGATACTGTGTCGGGTGGAGTCATGATGAGTGGAAGGAAGAGAAGAAGTGAGCCCATGGTCACCTGGTATTTGTCTCCGGCAAAATAAGATTTTCCCATGTGAAAAAAAGTAATGAAATATCGGATTTGCTGTGCCAGAAGAGGGCTTTTTGCCCTATGGCGGCAGGACAATCTGCATCATTCCAATGATTGACAATACGCACGTATTTTCCTATAATTGCCACAGCGCGCAAGCGTCTTCCATCCGCTCAGCCCTCCCCGTCCTGCGCGGTGAAGGTTTTCCCATTTCCGTCACCGAACGGTTCTTATACTGTTGTCCTTTTCGCTTAGTGGTAGATGTTGCAGCGGCAATAGGTCAGCAGTTCTCCCATTGCAGATAGAATTCTGGAAGACCCACAGCTACGTCAGGTAATGACGTCCCAGTCCGTCCTCATCCGGTTGGTGGTTTTGCTTACGCTGTGCACAGCTCTGGTTGTGCATACCTCGACATGCCAGACACAGCAGCACAGAAACTCCGTCTTTGGAGTAGTGCTTGATGCTGAGAGCCGCTCCCCTATCGTGAACGTGAATGTGTTTCTCAGCAATACCAAGATCGGAACCGGGACGGACGCCCGGGGTGCTTTCACACTTACCGGCATTCCCTCTGGAAGGTATGATCTTGTTTTCAGTCGCGTTGGTTACGAGCGCGTGATCCGGTCGGTGTTGCTGAATGAGAACAAGACAATTACGGTCAACGCGCACCTGAAACCGCGGATGATTACGATCGCAGGAGTCGATGCGGTGGGCGAGGGATAAGGCAATGCCTGGGAGCGGATGAGAAACGTACGGACATTTTTCGTTGATCTCGCACACAGACCTGGATACCCCATCACTGACAGCTTGCACGTTGGCTTTTCGCATGACAGCACGACATGTGTGCTTACGATGGAGGCAGCGTTCGCGAACGCGGGATCTTACCGAGTGGATTTCAAAGCCGGGCACGCGCGCAGCCGCCTCGATGATTTCAACAGCAGCATCTTCGAGGCACGGCAATCACAGATCCGTGTTGCGTACGGAGAGCTGGACGATCCGCGATCCATCGCCGTCTACGGCAGGTGGGCCCGTGAGCGTGTAGCAGACGAGCTGCCGCTCGAATATGTTGTGAGGGAGCAATGAAGAAAGAAAATACAGACATCCTGAGCGCAGGGAGCGTTTTCTTCGACTCCCGACTTCGTCGGGGTAAACTCCGTCGAAGGATGCACCAAACCGGCTCAGCACAGTCTTCGACTACGCTCACAGAAAGCGTTCGCTGCGCTCAGACTGACGTATTTTGTTTTGGGGGAAAGGGATAGGCGGACAACCCAAAAAGTTATCGCCATCCTGAGCGCAGTGTCCGCCGTGAGGCGGACACGAAGTCGAAGGGTCGAAGGATGTCACGGGCTCGTTACACCCTTCTCCGCCCGCCGAAGTCGTTTTTCCGACGCAGGCGGGGACTACGCACAAAGTGGTGCAAGGGAGCTCCGCCCTTCGGCGGATTCGACAGGCTCACCGCAGGCTCGCTCAGGACTCCGCTCAGGGTGTCTCTGACTCTTTTTTGTGACCATGAAGAAAAACACATACATCCGGATACCTTTTCTTCGGGTGATCAGGCTACGGGTCAGCTGGCCACTTCACCAGCTGTCCATTTAGCCAATTGCCCAACTAACCATTACCATACTCCCACTCACCAACTCAGGAGTGCCCGTGAAACTTCCATCCATTTCCAAAGCCGTTGCCGATGCGCGCCGTACGTTTGTTCGCTTCCCGTTCGTCGTCCTCGATGCAATCGTAGGTACTGGTTGCGCGTTGATACTAATTGATTATGAAGGACCTCCCGGACCGACCTTCCTGTTCCAGGTCGT
>JACVXU010000436.1:0-1946 GCA_015661185.1 Bacteroidota bacterium | reverse complement strand
TTCGCGAAGCGGAAGTGGAGCACGTCGGTGTCACTCGGAGCTCAGCTCGCCGGTGTGGTTTTGGCGGCCGTCTATTCATTGTCTGTTCCCCAGGAAGTGACAGGCGCACCGAACATCCATATCATCCGGCTTGTCATGCTTACGACGGGATGGGTCTTGTTCGCGTTCGCGGTCCCATATTTCAGGCACGAGAACGAACTTGGCTACTGGAACTACTGCAAAACGCTGGTCATGAGAGTGTTGACGACGTATTTGTACACCGTCGTCTTATGGGCAGGCCTGGCAATCGCTCTTGCAGCACTCGACAATCTCTTCGGAGTGAATATCCCCGGGAAGCGATACGGGGAATTGTGGGTGCTCATCAACGGAGTATTTACGACGTGGTTTTTCCTCGCGGGCGTTCCGGAAGATCTCGAAAGCCTGGACGCAATGGACGACTATCCGAAGGGGCTCAAGATATTCTCCCAGTACATTCTGTTCCCTCTGGTTCTTGTCTATCTGGTCATACTGTACGCTTACATTGGGAAGATTCTGCTGGAGTGGGCGTGGCCTCAGGGTTGGGTCAGCGGGCTGATTCTTGGATTCATCGGGACGGGCCTCTCTTCATTGTTGCTGTTGCACCCGATCAGAGAACGGACGGAAAACGTCTGGATCAGAACTGCTTCGCGGTGGTTCTACGTGATCATTATCCCCCTTATTATCATGCTTTTCTTCGCCGTTTGGCGGAGGGTATCTGAGTACGGATTCACCGAAGGGAGATACCTGGCGATTGCGCTCGGCTTGTGGCTCTGCATCGTTGTCCCCTATTTCATCATCAGCAAGAAGAAAAAGATCCTCTTTGTTCCGATGTCCCTCTGCGTAGCGACATTTACTGTGAGCTTCGGTCCGTGGGGGGTGTTCGCGGTATCGGAGAATAGTCAGGTCACCCGCCTCAAAGAGCTGTTGACAAAAAATAACATTCTCGTCGACGGACGGGTGCAGAGCAGGCATGACTCGGTGCAATTCGAAGCCACCAAGCAGATCAGCTCGATCATTTCCTATCTGTCCGATATTCATGGATTCGACGCCATCCAGCCCTGGTTCGGCGAAAGCTTGAAAACTGATTCCGTCCGAAAGGGGTCCACCCACAGGGATCCAGCCGTCGTCGCAAAATTGATGGGGATCGAATACGTGAGGGTATGGCAAGCATCCGCTGGTGGTACGATGATGCTGATGGCGGATCGAGATGGAGCCCTTGCTATCGATGGCTATGATCATTTGTTGCGCGCACAACACGTCTTCGCGGGAATGACAAAGAGAGAGATTCCCGAGCAGGGCGTTGCGTATCGGGTCGGAGAGGACTTGAGTAAGATGATGATCACTGTCTCGTACGATGCGAAGATCCTAGATTCTCTTCAGATCGACCTGCAGCCGCTTGTGAACAAGCTGCTGGCGGATTACGGCAATGCCACCACAGAGAGAATCCCGACCGAGAAAATGGCGGTCGTTGCCGCCAGCCAAACGACGAAGGTTAAGGTCTTCCTATCGACCATACGCATCCAGCGTCGCGGAGGGGAGGCAAAGGTGGTGGCGTACGATGGAGAGATTGCGTATAGAAGAACAAGTGAGAAGTGAAGAGTGAGAAGTGAAAAGTTTACCTGAGCGAGTCCGGACGTGTCTTGTCGGGACGAGTCGAAGGGTGAGACGGAAGACGGAGAAGCGCACTCGAACGCGCGGCCTGAACAAGACGATGCTCAATTAAGAAAAGGACCCACAATGAAGCCACGAACGTGCTTTTCGACCGGCTATAGTCAGAGCCTGCTTGTCCTCTTACTGCTTGTATTGAAAACCGCGGCATTCGCGCAAGACCGGGCTTTGCCAGTTTCAGTCCGTATCGAGACGGAGGCAGGAAATATCATCGCAGAACTGTATCCGGACAAAGCCCCCGCAACGGTGGCCAATTTCCT
>JACVXU010000032.1 GCA_015661185.1 Bacteroidota bacterium | reverse complement strand
CATGTGCTGGCCGAGGAATACCGGATCAAGCGGGAGAATGCCCGCCAACTGCGGCTGCGCTGCGCGGGCATCCCGGAGCCCCTGGTCATCGAGACCTTCCCCTTCGAGCGCCAGCCCAAGCTGAACAAGAAGAAGGTCATGGCGCTCTACGATTCCCTCAGCTACCTGCACCAGAAGCAAAACGTGATTTGGCTTGGCGCCACGGGCTGTGGGAAAAGTGGCCTCGCCACCAGCTTTCTGATCCACGCGATCAACCAAGGCCACACCGGCCGCTTCGTCCGCTTCTCCGACCTGGTGGCCGAACTCTATGCCGCGGTCGCCGATCACTCCGAGGCCCGGGTGCTCAAAAGCTACGCCGGCGTCGATTGCCTCGTGTGCGACGAAATCGGATACGCGGAGGTCGAGCCGGTCCAGGTCGGACTCTTCTTCACCTTGATGGAACGGCGGCACAAGCAGAAGTCGACGCTCCTCACCTCCAACCTGGGCTTCAGCGACTGGCGCTCGTTCCTCAAAAACGATCACCTGACCGCGGCCTTGATCGACCGGCTCACCGAGACCAGCCACGTCTTCAACATGAAGGAGTGTGTGACGTTGCGGCCGAAGCTGAGCCAGGAACCGTGAAAGACTGGTGGGCACGGGAGGCGCAGCGCCTGCGTGCCGTTCCCTTGGTCGAGGTGCTGCGGGCCTATGGGGCCGAGCCGGATCCGGAAGATCCCCATAAATGGCATACCCCGCGGGGTACGCTGTCGGTCTGTGAGCCGAAGTTCATGAACTGGCGTGAGGGCGTCCAACTGGAATTGCAGCGCGCTGCTGAAGCCGACCGAAACGCTAACCTTGGGAAGGCAAGAACGTCATCTCGAAGAGCAGTTGGAATTGCTGTTACGGAGCTGCAGCGGAGACTTCCGGAAAAACACTACGGCAGGGACTTCATCGGTCAACTACGCGGAATCGCGGCGGATGAATCGATTCCTGCAACAGTTCGTTTCGCTGCTGAGAGACTTCAAACTCGACTTTCAACTGATTTTGAGTCCCCATCAAAGCACCCAATCGAAGATGCGAAGATAATTATTGACTTCGTGATTGAGCGCCTGCGGTGACTGCTACAACCCCTCAGCTGCCAGATAATCATTGATGTCGTACCGGATGTTTTCGTCGGCTTCCTGCCGGGCAGGCTTTCCTCTTTTGAAGAAGAAAGGAACCGCAACCGCCGTCGTCAGGAGCAAAAACCCGGTAAAGAATGCAAATCGTTTCATGGAGACCCTGTTAAATTGTGATGTTCGTGATGGAGCCAGCGAGAGCATTTGTCAATTGGACATGCTGAAACCAGGGGGAAACTCTCTTCTTCTCCCTCATTACTTTACGCAAACCGGAGATGTAAGTCTGTATTACCTGTCACACACTCTTGGGGCATGATCCTCCCACTCGGGTAACTCCAATAGAAGCCAACAATCACGCGGATTTACGTCGGCCCACCGGAATGGCTCTTGGCAGTGCGTCAACAATGAGGGGTAGCCCATCACCCACCGGAACATTCATGATTCCGCAGACCGGAAAGCGGATTGGAGGCTTCCACAGATGGAACGGGATGCTCATTTGGCGATTCTGCTTAAGCTATTCTGGGCTAAGGATTTAACCTTGACTTTCAGCACAGATGCGGATATATTTACGCCCGATAGGTGTGGCGGAGAGGACAGGCACATCATCCTAGTCCGGCGCCTTGCAGGCCGGCACACAACTCACTCTTGAACACCCGGTTACGGAATTGAGCTTCCTGGATAACGTCCCCATTTTTGCTGACCTCGAGGAACCCGACCTCAAGAAAATCGAAAAGCTCGGTCTTCGGAAGAAGTACAAGAAGGGGAATATTGTTGTCCTCGAGAAAGAAATGGGGGCAGCGCTCTTCGTCATTATCTCGGGAAAAGTGAAGATCGTCCGGACCGATGAGGACGGCAGGGAAGTTATCCTCTCGATCTTCGGTCCCGGTGAATTCTTCGGTGAGATGTCACTTCTCGATGGACTTGCACGCTCGGCAAGCGTTGTTGCACTTACCAAGGCCGAGTTATTCATGATTCACCGTCGTGATTTTCTGAAGTTGGTGAACGAACATCCTCAGGTAGCAATCTCTCTCCTTGGAGAGCTTACGACGCGTCTCCGCAAGGCGGACACGCAAATCAAAAGCCTCTCACTTAAAGATGCCTCGGGTCGCGTTGCAAACGTCATCCTCATGCTGGCAGATGACATCGGTGTCTTCCGAAAAGGGAAGGTGGAGATCGATGAATTGCCGTTGCAGCAGGACATGGCAAACATGGCCGGGACCTCACGCGAGACAGTCTCTCGTATGCTCCATCAATTTATTCGAGAGGGGCACTTGCGGTTGGAGGGGAATAAATTGACGATGAACGATTACGATGAGTTTCGCAAGCAATACCTCTAGCAGCACCGTTGCCCTGCATGGTGTCGCAGGGTACCCCGCCGCTCAGGGTTGGTACGTGTTCGGGCGCTTCCACTGAAAAATCTCATATGTTCAACCTACAACTCGGTAATTCATGTCGCAGAAGGTGGAGTCTGGGAACAAGGGAGATGTTCCTCAATCGTCCCTTTCCTCAGCAAGCCGCGCAGATCTGCATACGCATACGACACACTCGGACGGTGCTTTAGTACCATATGATCTGATACAGCGGGCTCATAGCGCAGGACTCGAGGTTCTCTCCATTACCGACCACGACAACGTCGGTGCTCTCGATGAAGCTATCGAATGGGGAAAGGGTCTGGGCATGGAGGTCATCACCGGTCTTGAGTTGAGTGTTTCTCTTGGTGAGAAAGATGTGCATGTTCTCGCGTATTTTATTGATCACCGGAATCAGGATCTCCTGGATTATCTGACGTTTTTCCGGCGTGAACGGTTGAAGCGCGCGGAACGAATCGTCCAGAAGCTCAACAAGCTCAATATACCTTTGAACTTGGAAGCTGTGTTGGAGCAAGCAGGAATCGGATCAGTGGGCCGGCCTCATATCGCGAATGCCCTCCTCGATGGCAAGCATATCGCGACGTATCACGAAGCCTTTGAGAAATTCATCGGCAATGGTGGACCCGCCTTCGAGAAGAAATACCAACTGAGTCCGGCAGACGCATTCAAGCTGATCACGAAAGCGGGCGGATTATCCTTCCTGGCTCACCCCGGCAAGTACATCAGTGAATTGGATCTTTCCCAGTTGATCAAGAACGGGCTCGATGGGATAGAGGTAATTCACCCTGCCCACGATGAGAAGCTGAAGGAATACTACCGCGGGTTGGTCAATCAGTACTTTTTGCTTGAGAGCGGCGGATCTGATTTTCACGGCGGTAAAAAGAACGATGATTACGCTCTTGGCGTCTTTACAGTCCCCATGCACATAGTTGAAACGATGCGGAGCAGGCTTTTCACGTGAACACAGGGCGGACGAAGCGGGGGGCGGTCAAGCGAAGCACGGTCGGTCGAGGGTTGCGATTTGCGATCGTGGTGAGCCGCTTTCACGAAGGGATAACCAAGAAGCTGCAGCAGGGGGCTGAGCAGTGCCTTGGCCACCATGGCGTTCGAAGGGAGGATGTCCAGGTGTTTTCGTGCCCAGGAGCGTTTGAATTGCCCCAGGTAGCGAATCGCTTGTGTGAAGCAGGAAGTTACAATGCTATCATTTGTCTCGGTGCTGTCGTCCGGGGCGAAACCCCCCATTTCGAATACGTGTCTTCCGAAGCTGCACGCGGAATTCAGCATGTCGCGTTGCGCCACACTCTCCCCGTCACTTTTGGAGTATTGACCACCGATAATCTCGAGCAGGCTCATGATCGTGCCGGCGGATCGCAGGGCAACAAAGGCTGGGATGCAGCTCGGGCGGCTCTTGAGATGGCGATCCTCTTTCGAGATCTGAGACGAACATCCGACCGGATGCCCACGCACTGAGAATGATAGGTCCATGAACAGGTATGTTGTGTTGGCGTGTTTGGCGTTGATCGCTGTGCCATTGGTGCTCATGGGTCAGCAAAATCCACTCGATCTCGGGCGATGGCGAAATTTCACTGATATGAAAATTGTACGCGGAATAGCAGCAACGACAGATTCTCTCTGGGTCGCGACTTCAGGCGGCCTGTTCCTGTACATCCCTTCTTCGAACCTCTTCGCCAAATTCACCAATTCCGAAGGCCTCAGCTCCAATGATCTCACCGCCGTCGCGGTCGATGGAACGGGAATGGTCTGGGTCGGATCGTCGGACGGCTACATCAACGCGCTGACGCCCGCCACGGGGCAGTGGAGGGAGGTCACTGGTATTCGAGAGTCGGATCGTGTGCAAAAAGCAATTCGGAAATTTCTCGTGCGAGGCGATTCATTGTTCATCGCAACCGACTTCGGAATCACTGTTCTTCAGCTCTCTCGAAGGGAGTTCAGAGACACCTATGCCAATCTCGGCTTTCCCACACAGGCAGGCGTGAACGACGTGAAGATCCACAAGAACCGGATCTGGGCGGCGACGGATCTCGGCGTTGCTTCAGCACCTTTGGATGCGCCAAATCTCTCCGCTCCGACTTCGTGGACGGCCTATAGAACGGCACAGGGTCTTCCGGCCGCGGCCTGTAGGGCAGTCACGACGATTCATGACACGATTGTTGTCGGAACATCCGGCGGTCTTGCAATCTTCAACGAGAAGAGTTTTCTTCCTGTTCCTGCGTTCAGCGGAAGAACAATCGTTGATCTCCTGGGCCGCTCGAATGACGTCGTCGTTCTCTGGAATGAGACGGGAAGTTTCAGACTTGGTTCGTACGTCGGTTTCTCCTCACCGACTGCACCGATTGCATACAACGCGGAGACGCAAGCGAGTACCCTTGCCGGGCAGCCGCTCACGATGGCGGTGTGGGTTGGCACGACGTCAAGTGGCATTGCTCGATGGACCGGTGCATGGGAATACAAGGCGCCGAATGGTCCGCAGTCAAACCTCTTTAGCAACGTGGTGGTTGATGATCGCGGCGTTCTGTGGGCGGGTTCCGGAATCAGCTTGCGCGGCCGGGGCTTTTACCGCTACGATCCAGCCGAATCCGAAAATACCCGCTGGAAAAACTACACGGTTGACCGCTACCCTGTCATGAGAAGTAATGACTACTACAAGGTCTCGCTTGGCGCCAATGGATCTGTTTGGGCCAGTTCATGGGGATTTGGACTGGTAGAGGTGGTTGCTGACACGATTCGCCGACGCCTTGATCAAACCACGACTCCGTCGCTCGCAGGCTCCGTCCCTCAGGATCCAAACTACGTTGTGGTAGGCGGAGTCGCTGTCGATTCGCAGGGAGACACGTGGCTTGTGAATCGGGCCGCGGTCAACGGCAACCACATCGTCCATCTGAAGAGCAATAATTCGGTAGTCTATCGCACATCTCCTTCACCAGATGGCAAATTTACAAACATCCTGATCGATCACAACGATACAAAGTGGTTCGCGGACTCCGAGCCCAGCGACAAACCCGCCAACGGTCTCTTCTACTTCAACGAAGACTCGACAGTCAAAGATACTCGTATCTCGGGGGGGTGGGGGTCAATGACGTCCTCCAATGGCCTTCCGAGTAGCATCGTTCTTTCGCTTGCCTTGGATGTCAATGGGGATGTCTGTGTTGGAACAGATCTCGGAATGATAATCATCAACGACCCTCTCAATCCGAGGGGGAGTATTATCCCTCGGCTTCCTCTCCGAGGCCAATCGATTCAGGCAATCGCGGTTGATGCCGTCAACAACAAGTGGGTTGGAACGAAAGAAGGAGTCATTGTCGTCGATCCTGATGCAACGGCTGTGCTGGCCCAGTACACCGTTCTCTCGACGAACGGAAAGCTCGTTGATGATGATATCCGGTCAATCGCTTATGATCAGAAGCGTGGATTTATGTATTTCGGAACCGAAAAAGGACTCTCCAGCCTCGAAGTTGCGCCAGTTCAGACGCTCCGTTCGCTTTCCTCCCTCGACATCGGTCCGAACCCATTTCTTGTTCCTTCGGCCGGACCATTGACAATCCGCAACCTGGCGGCGGAGACGTCCATCAAGATTATTTCCACGAGTGGAGCGCTTGTGTTGCAGTTTAAGGCCCAGGGAGGTGGAAGAGCGTTTTGGGACGGGCGTAATGCTCACGGAGACGTCGTCCCCAGCGGCGTTTATTTCGTCGTGGCATTTGCAGACAACGGAAATCAAACAGGCACCGCCAAGGTCGCGGTTGTGAGGAGGTGATTCGGAGGAAGAAGCGAATGACTTGAAGTATTTGCCCCCTTTTCTGGCTGTCCCCGGAAGACCACTACCATCGGGCCGGTTGGGCAGAGGAGTGGGAAATGGTGAATTCGGAATATGAGATGGAACATGTTCGATTGAAGTCCGAATGGCGAATGAAGGAAGCTCGTATTTCGCACTTCGAGCTTGAGACCGTGAACATCAGATTCTAACAGTTCTTTTGAAGGGAGGTAGGACGACCTTGGAAAACACATACAAAGATGAAATCTTCACGAAACGGGTGCGAGCCGGTAAGCGCACGTATTTTTTTGACGTGAAATCCACGAAATCGGAGAAGGATTTCTACATCACGATTACCGAAAGCAAACGGGTGGGGGAAGAGGAATACGAAAAACACAAGATTTTCCTCTACAAGGAAGATTTCGAGAAGTTCAGTGATGCATTGGATGAGACAGTCGATTACGTCCAAGGTAAATTACTTGTGCTTGCCGAGCCGGGCAATGGAGAGATGGTCACGGAGAAGCAGGCATAGTTGACACGATTTTCGCTTTGACGTACAAGAAAGCCCGAGTGCGCACCGTGCGAGGGCTTTTTTGTTTGTGTCGCACGCGCCATGATCGAGCATTCCCAGTTTTCGCTTGACTCTTGAGCACCTTCTGGTTATATTTTTAGCGATTTTTTGCAAAAAATGGTCTAAATCCTTCGGAAAGTTGGATTTTTTTGGTATTTGCCCATTCTGTTCTTTACGATTCCTAAAAGCAGAGCCTCGGGGGAACCGGTGAGCATACTCAGGATCAACATTTCTAAACTCTCGGAAGGTGCTCACCAACGCTCACTCCAGGCGGCACCGGGGGAAATCGGTCTCGATTCCCGCTTCACAAAAGAGGTCTGCGTCGAAGCCGCGCTGGAAAGTACCAGCCGACAGCTCTATGTTCATGCTGAGATCAAGACGGGAGGCCTTTTCAAGTGCGATCGCTGCCTTGAAGAGGTTGAACGTGAGGTTTCATCGGTGTTCGGTATCGTGTACGTAGCAGAGAGCCGTGCTGAGGTCGGCGAAGATGAGGACATGCGGGTATTATCGCCCGACGCCAACTACATCGACCTCGATGAAGATGTGAGGCAGTACGCAATACTTGCGCTTCCCCAGAAAACGTTGTGCACTGAAGATTGCGCCGGTTTATGTCCCACATGCGGGACAAACCTGAATCGGGCCAAGTGCGAGTGTCGGAACGAAGCAGTCGATTCACCATTGTCCGGGCTCCAAAAGTTCACAAAGAATTAGAAAACACAAGTCTTTTCCTAGCTAGAGGTCAAGTAGATGCCAAATCCAAAGAGACGCCATTCAAAGGCTCGCGGGCGTAAACGCCGCACACATTACAAGGCAACCGTCCCAGCGACAGCGGAATGCCCGAACTGTCACGAGCAGAAGTTGCAGCACAGGGCTTGCCCGAACTGCGGCTACTACGACGGTCGTTCGATCATCATACCGAAAGAATCCTGAGTTTCTGGAGAAAACCTGAGCATCCCGCTTCGTCATTGACGAGACGGGATTTTGCCTCTGTAGGAGGCTTCAGCTCGGCGGCCCAGAGACACTGAATCTGTTTACCGCACAGAGAGCACGAATCCTTTGGCTCAACGACCAAGAATTGTACTGGATGCAATGGGAGGAGATTTCGCGCCCGCAAGTGAAGTTGCCGGGGCAGTAGACGCTTTGCGCCAGAGAAGGAACGAGTTTGAAGTCATTCTTGTCGGCAGGGAGCGGGAGATCCATGCTCAGCTGCAACGCCACGATACCGAGGGACTGTCATATTCGGTTGTGAACGCTGACGAGGTCATCACGATGGATGACCCTCCAACCGCCGCACTGAAGCAGAAGAAGAACTCTTCTCTGGCAGTTGGTATGCAGCTCCACAAAGATGGAAAGGCAGAGGCATTTGCAAGCGTGGGAAACACGGGGGCGGTTCTTTCTGCCTCGACGCTCATCCTGGGCCGTGTAAAGGGGGTCAGCCGCCCGACGATAGCTGCGTTCTTTCCATCTGAAGAGGGTGTCTGTCTCGTTGTCGATGCGGGAACAAACGTTGACTGCCGCGCGCGGCACCTGTATGAGTTCGCAGTGATGGGAAGCCTCTATGCAAAGAAGATCTTCAAGTATGAGAATCCAAAGGTTGGGTTACTGAACGTCGGCGAGGAAAAGAAGAAGGGGACGGAAGTTGTGCAGGAGGCGTACGGACTTCTCGAACGAAGTCATTTGAACTTCATCGGAAACGTCGAGGGAAGAGACATTCTTAAAGGAAAAGCTCAGGTTGTCGTTTGCGACGGATTCGTGGGGAATGTTGTTCTCAAATTTGGGGAGAGTGTCCCCTCGTTCTTGAAAAGCAAATTGAAGCAGTATGCATCCGGAAGCATTATCCGCAAGCTGCTGATCGGTGCGGCGCGTGGGTCGTTGCGGGCTTCCCTTCGTGGTATGGACTACGAAGAGTTTGGCGGAATTCCTGTTCTTGGCGTGAACGGTGTCTCGATCATCGGCCATGGCAGCTCGAGTCCAAAAGCCATCAAGAACATGATTTTCAAGGCGGCGGAAGTGGCGCAATCACATCTCAATACGTACATCGAAGAGGAAATGGCGATGGAGCTCAAGCCTATTGCGCCCGCCACTCCTGCAGAAGAAGGATCTTCATGACGAAAC
The DNA here is from genome assembly GCA_015661185.1 of Bacteroidota bacterium. Taxonomy (GTDB): domain Bacteria; phylum Bacteroidota; class Ignavibacteria; order UBA10030; family UBA10030; genus UBA9647. The sequence goes on along the minus strand of JACVXU010000032.1, from coordinate 11,150 downwards.
GACGAGCGACAATTACTGCTGTTGGCCATTATGCTCCACCCAAGGTATTGACCAACGCTGAGCTCGAGAAAATGGTCGACACCAACGATGAGTGGATTCGCACTCGGACAGGTGTTTCCGAGCGGCGCATTCTCGAGCAGGGGGCTACGTCCGATCTGGCTGTCGGCGCGATCCAGAAAATGCTTGCCCACCGGAAGATCGAAGTGACAGAAATCGAGATTATTATTATTGCCACCGTAACGCCGGACATGTTTTTTCCTTCAACGGCCTGCGTTGTTCAGGACAAGATCGGCGCGAGCAACGCGTGGGGATTTGATTTGTCAGGAGCATGCTCCGGTTTCTTGTACGCGCTCGTGGTAGGAGCTCAATTCATCGAGAGTGGTACGGCGTCAAAGGTGCTTGTGGTCGGTGCTGACAAGATGAGCAGCATTATCGATTACACAGACCGTAATACCTGCATTCTGTTTGGCGATGGAGGCGGCGCTGTGCTACTCGAGCCGTCGGAAGATCCTGACTATGGTTTGCTCGATCATCGCATGTACTGCGATGGTTCCGGAGGTGCCTTCCTGTATATGAAGGGGGGCGGCAGCCTTAACCCGTCGACGCATGAATCAATTGACAAACGGATGCATTACATGTACCAGGATGGGAAAGCGGTTTTCAAGGTCGCTGTCAAGGGTATGGCTGATGTCTCGGCGGAAATCATGCAGCGGAATAACCTCAAAGGGGAGGATGTCGCGTGGCTTGTGCCGCATCAGGCGAATCTCCGCATCATCGACGCGACAGCCGATCGGATGGGACTTGATCGGTCGAAGGTGATGATCAACATCGATCGGTACGGCAACACGACTGCAGCGACGATTCCGTTGTGTCTCTCGGAATGGTGGCTGGAGGGAAAGTTGAGAAAGGGGCAGAACATCGTCCTTGCGAGCTTTGGCGCGGGGTATACCTGGGGCGCCGCCTTGATAAAATGGTCACTCGAGAACCCAACACAGTCTTGATGTCCTGATGAGCACAACGGCATTCCTATTTCCAGGTCAGGGTTCTCAGTTTGTGGGGATGGGAAAAGATCTTTATGAGCACAATCCCGAAGCGCGCGCTCTTTTCGATCAGGCTGACGCGATTGTGGGATTCCCTTTGACAAGAATCTGTTTCGAGGGGCCTGATGAAGACCTCAGGCAGACAAGAAATACTCAGCCGGCAATTTTCCTTCACAGCATGGTGGTCGCCCGGATCTTCCGGGGTCAGCAGGCATCGATGGCTGCCGGTCACTCTCTCGGAGAATACTCGGCTCTCGTGTACGCGGGAGCACTGACATTTGAAGATGCCTTGCGGCTAGTACGCCTTCGGGGTGAGCTGATGCAGCAGGCTGGTGTGGAGCAGCCGGGCACGATGGCGGCTGTTGTGGGTTTGGAACCCGGCATTGTCGGCGAGGTTTGTTGCTCAGCCTGGGATGCCGGAATCGTTCAGGCGGCGAATTTCAATTCTCCCGGACAGATTGTGATTTCCGGATCCGTCTCCGGTGTGCGCAAGGCGATGGAGCTTGCGAAAGCGCGCGGCGCAAGGTTGGTAAAAGAGCTGCCGGTAAGCGGCGCTTTTCACTCTCCTCTGATGGAATCTGCGAAGAGCGGACTCAAGGCGGCGCTGGAGAAGACGTCAATTCGAGATACATCAATCCCGGTCTATGCCAACGTTACCGCAAAGCCGGTCAGGGCGGCTAATGAAATTCGCCAGTTGTTGAACGAACAATTGACGAGTCCTGTGCGATGGGAAGAAACGATCAAGAACATGGCGGCAGACGGGGCATCGGTGTTCGTTGAAATTGGACCGGGCAAGGTCTTGCAGGGGCTCGTGAAACGAATCAGGAATGACGCAGAAACACGAGGCATCGAGAAGCTGGCGGACATCTCAAGCTAGAGGCCGCGCGCCTGGCGGTTTGATTTTTCAACACCTTGCTTGAAAGAAAAGGTATCGATAGTCAAATGGGTTGGTTGCCGGAAAGAAAAGCACTTGTCACGGGAGCATCGCGCGGAATAGGCAAGGCAATAGCGCTGTTGTTGGCAGATGAGGGCGCGGATATCGCTTTCACCTACATGAGTGCCTCTGCTGCGGCTGATGAGACCGTGAAAGAGATCGAGGCGAAGGGTGTGAGGGCCCTGGCGTTTCAAGCAGACGCGAGACATCTCGAAGCCACCGAACAAGTGGTGCGTGCCGTCATCAAGGAGTTTGGCCGGATCGACATCCTCGTGAATAACGCAGGGATAACTCGGGACCGATTGCTCGTACGGATGTCCGAACAGGATTGGGACGAGGTGATCGATACTAATCTGAAAAGCGCCTTCAATTTCTGCAAAGTCGTCTCGCGTCACATGGTTTCGCAGCGTCGTGGGAAAATCATCAACGTTGCTTCAATTTCGGGAGTCATCGGCAACCCCGGTCAAACGAACTATGCGGCTGCAAAGTCAGGCATGATTGGGTTAACTAAGACCGTTGCGAAAGAATATGCGACACGCAACATCCAGGTTAACGCTATCGCACCCGGATTCGTGGCGACAGAGATGGTCGAACAATTGGACCCGACCCAGGTGAGCGAGCTTTCCAAGCTGTTTCCGATTAAGCTTATGGCGCAGCCGGAAGAGATTGCAGAACTCGTGCTATTCTTTGCGTGCTCCGCGTCGGATTACATGACAGGTCAGGTGCTACCCGGGATCTATGATTAGTCGGATGCTCTTGTTCAACAACGGAAGGTGGATTGGATTATGAACCTGCTCGAAAACAAGGTAGCACTCATTACGGGTGGTGCACGTGGGATTGGGAGAGCGATGTCACTTGCCTTTGCTTCTGAGGGTGCGAACGTTGCGTTTTCGGATATTCAACTGGGACGTGAAGCTGATGAAACCAAAGAGCTTATCCAGGCAAAGGGAGTGAGAGCGCTGGCTCTCCAGTCGGACGTTCGGGATTTCACGGCTACACAGAGTGTGGTGGATGTCGTCATCAAGGAATTCCAGCGAATCGACATCCTGGTGAACAACGCCGGTATAGCGAGAGACAATTTGCTCATGCGGATGACGGAAGAGGAGTGGGATCTTGTCCTCGGCACCAACCTGAAAGGTACGTTCAACTACTGCCGTGCGGTTGCGAAGCAAATGATCGGCCAACGGCAGGGGAAAATCATCAACATCTCTTCCGTTGTCGGCTTGATTGGAAATCCAGGTCAGGTGAACTATTCGGCTTCCAAGGCGGGAATGATCGGACTCACGAAAACACTTGCAAAAGAGCTAGCTTCTCGCAACATTCAAGTCAACGCTGTTGCTCCAGGTTTCGTCGAGACCAGCATGACGGAAAAGCTCACGCCGCAGCAACGGGAAGCGCTGCTCACCATGATACCAATGAAGCGTACTGCACAACCGGACGAGATTGCCGGTGTCGTTGTCTTTCTCGCCTCGCCGGCAGCGAGATACATCACAGGCCAAGTTCTGTGTGTTGATGGAGGACTTGTTATTTAGAACACTTCAGACCACTTTACACACTATCATCCCCTGAAAGGAGTACTTTTATGGCAGATATCGAGAAAAAGGTAAAAGAAATCATTGTCTCCAAGCTCGGAGTTGATGAGGCTCAGATAACACTCGAGGCTTCATTTACGAACGATCTCGGAGCGGATTCTCTCGATACCGTTGAGCTAGTGATGGAATTTGAGAAAGCGTTCAACGTCCAGATCCCGGACGAGGACGCCGAGAAAATTTCCACTGTTGGTGACGCCGTTAGCTATCTCAAGTCCAAAGTTTCATAGTTGTCCAATTCCCAATAATGCTCTCGAGGTGGGGAGAAACCATTCTCTCGTTTTCCTGAGCAGGCTGTACTGCGGTCCTCCGAAACGAAGGTAGACAACCATGGCGTTTACAGGTCCAAAGCGAAGAGTCGTCGTCACCGGCATGGGTGCGATCACGCCCCTCGGTCTGACCGTTGAAGAGACTTGGAAGAACTTGCTTGCAGGCAAGAGCGGAGCAGGTCCGATCACGTACTTCGACGCATCCGACTACGACACGAAGTTCGCCTGTGAGGTGAAGGGATTCGATCCGATGAAGTATATGGATCGCAAACTCGCGCAGCGGACCGACCTGTTTACGCAGTTTGCCCTGACAGCGGCGGAGATGGCGATCAACGATTCGGGATTGAAGCTCGATGTTGAGGATCTGGAGCGAATCGGTGTGGTTGTTGGCTCCGGCATCGGTGGAATGTGGACGTATCATAAGTCGATGCAAACATTGTGGGAATCCAAGGGGCCACATCAGATCAGCCCTTTCTTCATCCCGATGATGATCTCCGACATCGCGCCAGGCAGAATCTCAATGAGGTACGGGCTGAAGGGTCCGAACTATGCGACGACGTCGGCATGCGCAACATCCTCGCACGCAATTGGCGATGCTTTTATCCTTATTCAACGAGGCGACGCGGATCTCATGGTGACAGGAGGTGCCGAAGGCACCGTATGTCCAATGGGCATCGGTGGATTCAATGCCATGAGGGCTCTTTCTGTCCGCAACGACGCTCCGGAGAAAGCCAGCCGGCCCTTCGACAAGAACCGTGATGGTTTTGTGATGGGCGAGGGATCGGGCATTCTTGTGATTGAGGAACTTGGTCACGCCGTACGGCGCGGAGCAAAGATTTACGCTGAGCTGGGGGGTATTGGGTTCACTGGAGATGCACATCATATCACAGAACCCGCCCCGGGTGGTGAGGGCGCTGCCAGGTCGATGAGGCAGGCGATTCGTGATGCCGAACTAAGCCCGGACGATGTTGACTACATCAACACGCATGGTACGTCGACGCCGGTAGGCGATAAGAATGAAACAGCAGCGATCAAGACGGTCTTCGGAGAACGTGCCCGCTCGATGGCGGTGAATTCGACGAAGTCGATGATCGGGCACCTCCTCGGTGCCGCCGGAGCTGTCGAGGCTATTGCGACAATCATGTCAATTTGCGAAAGTAAAGTCCATCCGACAATCAACTACGAGACCCCCGATCCCGAATGTGACCTGAACTATATCCCGAACGTAGCGAGGGATTGGTCTGTGAATGTAGCGATCAGCAACACGTTCGGGTTCGGTGGTCACAACGCTTCCTTGCTTTTCAGGAAATATCAAGCATAGCGTCGTGAAGTGCCGGATGGGTTGGAGTCTTGTGTGTTCAAGGCACTTGGAAAGTTGTTTCGCTGGTTCCTACCTCGTGGAAGTCGCACCTTTCGTTTCGAGCCGGACTCAGAAACATTAGTCTCGGCATTCAGAGAGAGAAAGTTCGACTTCGCCCATTTCGAACAGCTCATTGGGTACCACCCAAAGAACTGGGCATTGTTCTTTGAGTCCCTCCTTCATCGCTCCTATCTGCAGTATCTCGGGCCTCGGGTAAAATCGAACGAGAGGCTGGAGTTTCTCGGCGATGCCATCCTCAACTCGCTTGTGGCGGAATATCTTTATCGTCTGTATCCTTCGTTGGAAGAAGGGGACCTCACCAAGATTCGCTCCCGTCTCGTCAATCGCAAAGCTCTCGCTCTCCGTGCCAAGGAGCTGCGGTTGTCGGACTATATGCTGCTCAGCTCAAGTGCGCTTCAATCAGTTGACAGCGGGTCAGACTCCATCCTCGCCGACGCCTTCGAAGCGATCATTGGTGCAATCTACCTCGACGGGGGGCTCTCTGCCGCGCGGGAATTCGTGTCGGGAGCCCTTCTCAAAAGTTCGGGCATTTTGAATTCCGCATTGACAGATGATAATTACAAAAGCGCTCTTCTGGAATACTCGCAGGGCCGTTCGCTCGGCGTGCCGCGGTACACTGTGGTGAAGGAGGATGGACCTGACCACGACCGACGATTCACCGTGGAAGTGTTTCTGGGAACAGAAAGCCTTGGCGTCGGGACGGGACGCAGCAAAAAGGACGCCGAGCAGGCTGCCGCCGCCCAGGGATTGGACCGTATCAACGACACCCAACCAGCAACGACTGAAACCTGACCATGAAAACAACACTCTTTGATGAAGATGGCTTCGCATCGCGGCATATCGGCCCTCGGGATCATGATGTCGAATCAATGCTTGGAACGATCGGCGTCACTTCCTTTGATCGGTTGATCGATGAGACAATCCCGGAGGCAATCCGGCTCAAGGCCGAACCTGACCTCGCAGCTCCCGTGAGCGAATATGGCTTTGTTGAAAGCCTGCGATCAATTGCCCGGAACAACAAGGTTTTGAAATCTTACATTGGTCAGGGGTATTATGGCTCCATCACTCCAAGCGTCATTCAACGCAATGTCTTTGAAAACCCGGGGTGGTACACGCAGTACACACCGTATCAGCCCGAAATCTCACAGGGACGCCTGGAAGCACTCCTCAATTTCCAGACCATGGTAATGGACATGACGGGCATGGAGGTGGCGAATGCATCCTTGCTTGACGAGGGGACAGCCGCTGCCGAAGCGATGACGATGTTGCATGGCGTCGTGAACAAAAAGACTCATGGATCTCCCGCAGACAAGTTGTTCGTGTCCGACACCTGCTTCGCACAAACAATTGCGGTCATCAAGACGCGAGCGTCTGCTGTCGGGATTGAAGTTGTCGTCGGAAACCACCAGAATACTCTGCTCGACAAATCGTATTTTGCGGCGGTCGTCCAATATCCGGCTCAGGATGGGGCTGTTCACGATTTCCGAAGGTTCATTCAGGACGCACATGCTTCAGGTGCTCTCGTTATCGTGGCCTCCGACCTTCTGAGTCTGGCCCTGCTCACTCCCCCGGGAGAACTTGGCGCTGATGTTGTGATTGGAAATTCACAACATTTTGGAGTTCCGATGGGCTATGGGGGTCCGCATGCGGGATTCTTTGCGACGAAGAACGAGTATATCCGCAACTTGCCGGGAAGAGTCATTGGGGTGTCTGTCGACGCGCAGAACAACAGGGCGTACCGAATGGCGCTCCAGACCCGCGAGCAACATATCCGGAGGGAAAAAGCAACCTCCAATATTTGCACGGCGCAGGCGCTTCTTGCGATCATGGCGGGGATGTATGCGATTTACCATGGACCGGAAGGAATACGGAAGATCGCTACCAGGATTCGAGCGTATGCAGAAGTTCTGGAACATGAACTCCGCTCTCTTGGGTTTTCCCAATTGAACGGGGTGTACTTTGATACGCTCAAGGTCGCTGTCCCCGATGCCGCAACAGCGACAAAAATTCACCAGGAAGCCGTGCATGCCGGTTATAACTTCCGGGCGATCGATGAGATGCATATCGGGATTTCGGTAGACGAAACCACAGATGCGGAAGACATTGAGACAATCGTCTCACTCTTCGCGCGAGCGAAGGGAACAACTCTTCGAAAACCGGATGGTATTGATGGATACGCTCCAACTGTGAAGTTTGCTGAGCCCTTCGAGCGGACCAGCCCGTACCTGCAGCACCCGGTGTTCAACAACTACCATTCCGAAACGGAAATGATGCGGTACATCAAGGGGCTTGAGAATCGCGACCTCTCTCTTGCGTATTCCATGATTCCACTTGGATCCTGCACCATGAAGCTCAACGCGGCAACGGAATTGATGCCCGTAAGCTGGCCTGAGTTCGCGCATCTCCATCCATTTGCGCCTATCGACCAGGCTGAAGGATATCAACAAATCTTCTCGGAGTTGGAGAAAGATCTTTGCGCGATGACGGGATTTGCTGCAGCGTCGCTTCAACCAAATTCGGGAGCGCAGGGTGAATTCACGGGCTTGATGGTCATCAGGGCGTATCATCACGACCGGGGTCATGGTAATCGGAATGTTGCTTTGATACCGTCGTCGGCACACGGGACGAATCCCGCAAGTGCAGTCATGGCCGGGTTCAAAGTTGCTGTGGTCAACTGCGACGCCCAGGGGAACATCGATCTCGATGACCTTCGCGCGAAAGCAAGTGCATACAAGGATTCTCTTGCAACATTGATGGTGACCTATCCTTCGACACATGGCGTCTTCGAGGAGCAAATCAAGGAAATCTGTGAAATCGTTCATCGGAACGGCGGACAAGTCTACATGGACGGCGCAAATCTCAACGCGCAGGTCGGGCTGACAAGTCCTGGAGTTATTGGCGCGGACGTGTGCCACATCAATCTCCACAAGACATTTGGTATTCCCCATGGCGGCGGCGGACCGGGAATGGGACCTATTTGTGTTGCGCCGCATCTTGCTCCTTACCTGCCGGGCCATCCGATTGTAAAGGTCGGAGGCTCCAAGCCGATCCAAGCAGTCTCATCGGCACCGTGGGGGAGTCCCAGCATTCTTCTGATCTCCTATGCTTACATCAAGATGCTCGGTCCGAAGGGTGTAACGGATGCGACGAAGTATGCGATCCTCAATGCAAACTATCTGAAGGCCCGCCTGCAAAACCACTTTCCGGTTCTATACCAGGGAAAGAACGGACGGGTTGGTCATGAGTTCATTCTGAATATGAAAGAATTCAAGGAGCAGGCAGGCATCGAGGTCGAGGATATCGCCAAGAGGTTGATGGACTATGGATTCCACGCTCCAACGGTCTCCTTCCCGGTACACGACACCTTGATGATCGAACCCACAGAGAGTGAGTCAAAGGCGGAACTCGATCGCTTTGCAGATGCGCTCATTTCGATCAGGAAAGAAATCCAGGAAATCGTCGACGGAAAAGCCGATCGCTCTGACAACGTTTTGAAGAACGCGCCGCACACGGCGGAATCTGTCGTCGCTGACCAATGGACTCACGCCTACCCGAGGACGAAGGCAGCGTACCCGCTTCCATATCTGGTTGATCGCAAGTTCTGGCCGGCTGTCGGCCGCATCAACAATACGTATGGTGACCGAAACATCGTTTGTTCATGCCCGCCGATCGAAGAGTTTATTGAGGTTGTAGCGTAAGTCAATACGGGATTGAGTGATGCCAATTGATGATGATCGGCGAATCGGACATATCCTCCGTACGGCGAAAACGATTGCTGTCGTCGGGGCCTCTCCAAAGCCGTGGCGTGATAGTGGAAGTATTGCCCGGTTTCTTGCCGGAAAAGGGTACGTTGTCCTTCCGGTGAATCCGGCATACCAGAACATCCTGGGCATGAAGTGCTATCCGGATCTTGCATCAGGCGGTTCGGAGATAGATATTGTCAATATCTTTCGCAAGCCTGAGGAAGTGCTCCCCATCATCGACGAGGCGATTGCGATCGGTGCATCGACAGTCTGGATGCAACTGGGTGTGATCAATGCGGAAGCAGCGAAGCGTGCTGAGGATGCCGGGCTGAATGTCATCATGGACAAATGCATAGCGGTGGAACATCGGCGATTGATCAGGTGAGTCGTGTTTGAGAACAATGACCCCTTCCATCTCGGCGGGAGGGGTTTTTCGCGTACAGGGGTATGCAAAGGAGATGAATCGAGCGTGAGGATAAGGAATGTGACGAACGGCGCGGTCGGCTTCTGGATGTCACTTGCGCTGGGACTCGGACTCTGCTCCAGCCTGTACGCCCGCGTGTTGCCGGATTCCCTGGTTGTGTCGAAGATCGTCGTGGTGGGCAACGAGACCACAAGGGAATACGTCATCCTGCGGGAGATGAGCCTTAAGGTTGGCGCTCCTCTCGATTCTCTGGCGGTGGATCGTGACAAGAAGCAAATCTACAGTCTTCAGCTGTTCAACAAGGTCGATCTCGACTATACCGTCGAGGGAAATCAGGCAACGGTGTTTGTTCGTGTCTCAGAGCGCTGGTATATCTTTCCCATTCCGATTCTTGGATTTAAGTATCGTGATCTGAAGAAACCGTTCTATGGTGTCGCCTTGATACATCAGAATTTCCGGGGGCGCAACGAAAAAATCATGGCATCGGCCGTCTTTGGTTATGACGGCTGGTTCAACCTCGCGTATCAAAACCCAAAATTGACATCTGACGATGACATTTTCCTTCGAAGTCATGTCGGGTTCAGTCACGCCAGGAATCAAAACACCTCGGAGGGAGAATACGATCAGAAAGTCTCCGCCGGAAGAGTAACCGTTGGCAAGCGATACGGTCTTTACCAGATGTTGCTGGGATTTGCAGGATATGATCAATGGGAAGTCTCTGACCCGCAGCCGGGGTGGACAGTTGCTCCGTCGGGGAAAGACCGTTTCGTTACACTGGGTGCTATGTTTCTGTATGACAGGCGGGATATTCGCGAGTATGCAACGTCAGGTGAATATGTTGCGATCGCAGCGTCGAAGTATGGTCTTGGCGAATCCGACGTGAACCTTTTCCGGTACGGGATTGATGTACGCGACTACGAACCTCTGGGAAACGACGTTTCCATCTGCGGTCGCATCTTCGGAAGCTTCCTGAGCGGTGGAATCTCTCCCACCTATTTGCATGAATACTTCGGCTATAGCGATCGAATCCGGGGGTACTACTCTACTGTCCTCGAAGGGGAGGATATTCTCGGAAGCAGTGTTGAACTGCGCGTGCCGATTCTGAAACCACGCTATGAAACGGTCTCGATCCCGTTCCTCCCCCCAGAATTCAGCGTCTGGCGGTACGGATTGTATGCCGGTGTTTTTGCTGATGCAGGAACAACATGGTTCCGCACCGATAAGGTTTTCAAGAATCCGTGGTATGCAGGGTATGGGGCCGGACTACAGTTCCTGTTACCGTACAGTCTCGTCCTCCGCACGGAATATGCATTCAATCAATATGGGAGAGGCCAGTTTGTGTTTGGCTTTGGCGCCTCATTCTAATCTATGGATTACTTTTTTGTAGACCCCAAAGACGTTCGTGGCGGCGTCGCACTCATTCGTGGCGAAGAGTTTAAGCACCTGTCGCGTGTCCTGAGGAAGAAGCAGGGAGAGAGCGTCGTGTTGGTTGATGGCGAGGACAATGCGTACGAAGCCGTCATACAGTTTATGGATCGAACGCATGCTGAGTGCGAAATCCTCGACGTGAAGCATCGGGTTCACGAACCCAAGGTCGATGTGACACTGGCTGTCTCGCTTCTTCGCAACCCAGCCCGTTTCGATTTTCTGGTTGAGAAGGCCACTGAGCTTGGAGTGCGGAGCATTGTGCCGCTCCTGTGTGAGCGCACGATCCCGAAGAGCGAGAAACATGCGCGATTTGAGAAGATCGCGCTGGCTGCCATGAAACAA
>JACVXU010000198.1 GCA_015661185.1 Bacteroidota bacterium | reverse complement strand
TTCACAGGGATATCAAGCCTGAGAATATCATGTTCCGCAAAGACGGACGCGTTCAGGTCATGGATTTCGGACTGGCAAAGCTGCGCGGAGCTTCACGCCTCACCAAAGAAGGCAGCACAGTCGGTACAGCCGGGTACATGTCTCCCGAACAGGTGCAGGGACAAGAGACAGACCACCGTTCGGACATATTTTCACTCGGAGTGCTTCTCTATGAGATGCTCACGGGCCAGGTTCCCTTCAAAGGAATGCATGAGACAGCCATATCGTACGAAATCGTCAATGTTGATTCTCCACCCATGTCATCGATCAAGCCGGAGATGCCTCCCGAGCTCGATGCGATCGTGCTGGAGTGTCTCGAAAAAGACGCCAACGACCGATCACAATCGGCCAAGCAGGTTGCCGTCGATCTCAAAAGATACAGGCGTGAGTCAAGCCGGCAGCGCGTGAGTCGCGTCACGGCTGCTCGCCCCGTGCTCAATCCATCCGGTTTCGAGCTTCCTGGAACATCGGAATCGGTAGGGAAAAAACTCGCTGGAAGGTTTGTCCAATTGCCGTGGATCGCAGCGGCTCTTTTCTTTATCGGGATGATCGCGTTCGCAACAATGTATTTTATTCGTCCATCGGTAAACAAAACAACTGTTCGCTCATCACTTCTTCCCCCCGAGAATTCTGCGTATTCAAGTTATCTGGGCGGTGGACACTTTGCACTCTCGCCGGATGGTTTGAAGTTGGCGTTTGTGGCGACGGATTCATCAGGGAGCAGCTCTCTCTGGGTACGTCCTCTGAATTCCCTGGAGGCGATCATGCTTCCCGGCACGGAGGGGGCCCACTTTCCCTTCTGGTCTCCCGACAATCGTTTCATCGCCTTTTTCAGCTCAGGCAAGTCGAAGAAGATCCTGGCTACCGGCGGGCCGCCATCGTCCATATGCGATGTCATCGACCCCCGTGGAGGTACGTGGAATCAGGATGGGATCATCGTTCTTTCAATAAGCTGGAATAGCGGTCTGTATCAGGTATCGGCCGCGGGCGGTAGTCCTTCTCCTGTGACGAAGCTCGATTCAACCCGACGTGAGCAAACGCATCGTTGGCCCTGGTTCCTCCCCGACGGGAACCACTTTCTGTATTTTTCACGCATCGGCGTTGGTGGTGCCGAAACTGAGAATGATGGGGTCTTTGTTGCTTCGCTCGATGGAAGGGTCAACAAACGGTTGTTTTCAGCATCCTCGAACGTGGTGTATGCCTCGGGGCACATCCTCTTTGTTCGACAATCGACGCTGATGGCGCAACCGTTCGATCCTGGCAGCCTGGAATTGATTGGTGAAGCAGTCCCCGTTGCAAGGCGAGTAGGGTATGACTTCGATTACAATAGAGGACAATTCACTGTCTCGGGAAATGGGGCGTTCGCATATCGTGGCGCTACGGCGACAAGCGGCACAGAACTTTTCCTGTTCGACCGGACGGGCAGGCAATTGAAGAAAGTTGGTGAGCCTGCACTTTACTTCGGGGGGCAGCTCTCGCGGGACGAGAGGAAACTTGTCATCTCTGTGTGGGATGCTCAAATCCGCAATCGGGATGTTTGGGTGTATGACCTGATCCGGAATGTTCGGACCCGGTTCACATTTGGTCCGGGAGTCGAGGACGATGCAGTATGGTCGGCCGATGGGAGCCGAATCATCTATTCTTCCGATAAGAAGAGAGACGGAGACATCTATCAGAAAGCTGTCAGCGGAGCAGGCGCCGAAGAGCTTCTCGTTGAATCCCCGCAACTGAAGAGGCCCCGCGATGTATCGCAAGACGGTCGGTTTCTTCTCTACTATTCCGAACATCCCGAGACGAGATCGGATGTGTGGGTCTTGCCGTTAAGCGGCGAAAAGCAGCCGATCCCATTGCTCCAATCCGAGTATGACGAGTATGACCCGCAGTTCTCTCCCGACGGAAAATGGATCTCATATGTCTCGAACGAATCGGGAGGACGCGAAGTGTATGTGAAACCGTTTACCGCATCGGGAGCTGACGTGCCTCGGGAAGGAAAATGGCAAGTCTCCGACGGCGGGATCCTGGACGCACCGATAACGACCCCTCGATGGCGCGCAGACGGAAGGGAACTCTATTACGTGTCCGCAGATCACAAAGTCATGTCGGTGGAGATTCGAACGTCCGGTACAACATTTGAGGTTGGTGCGGTAAAAGAGCTTTTCCAGGTGAAGTCAAAGATCCCAACGTACATTGTCGCAGCGAGCGCCGATGGCCAGCGTTTTCTTCTCTCATGCCTCCAGGATCAGTCGTTTACGCCACTTACGCTTGTACTCAACTGGGATGATGAATTGGGAAAGATAGACATCGATCACAAATGACAATCTCGGGGCCGTATCCGTTCGCGCAGGTTATCAAGGCATCTCGAGGTTTGGTCCGGGAATAACTCCACGAGGAAACCAATGATCGGCACAACTATAGGTCATTACAAGATAGAGTCGAAGCTGGGCGAAGGCGGAATGGGCGTGGTGTATAAAGCCCGGGATACGAAGCTTAACCGCACAGTGGCGCTTAAGTTTCTTCCCTTTCAAGTCTCGGGGTCTGAACAGGATAAGGCGCGCTTTCTCCAGGAAGCTCAGGCCGCCGCGGGACTGAACCATCCCAACATTTGTACGATTCACGGTATCGAGGACAATGACGGTCAGCAATTCATTGTCATGGAGTTTATGGATGGAAAGACGCTGAAGGAACGGGTAGATGAAAGTCCGTTGAAAGTAAAAGAGGCAATTGACATCGCCGTGCAAATCGCTCAAGGCCTGACCGCTGCACACGAAAAGGGAATCGTGCACCGGGACATGAAAAGCGCCAACGTGATGATCACGGAAAAAGGGGACTTGAAGATCATGGATTTCGGTCTCGCCAAAATTGCCAAGGGCAGCGCACTGCTGACGAAGCAAGGCACGACACTCGGCACCATCGCTTATATGTCTCCTGAACAGGCGCGAGGTGAAAAAGTTGACCGCCGTTCCGATATTTGGTCCCTCGGAATCATTCTCTACGAAATGCTCACAGGCCGGCTTCCTTTCAAAGGCGACTTCGAGCAGGCAGTGGTGTATTCCCTGCTCAACGAAGAGCCTGAACCCGTCACCTCGTTGCGTTCCGGAATCCCGCTGGAGCTTGAGAGACTGATTGCAAAAGCGTTGACAAAGGATCCTGCCAGTCGCTATCAACACGCAGACGAACTCGCTGTGGATCTGAAAACCATCCGCACGGCAATTCCTTCCTCGTCGAAGCTCCTGAAAACAGCCGCATCGATGACAGCAATGCCAGCCGACGCACGTCGCCGCCGAGTTGTATCCCCTCCAATCATTGGCGGCATGGTTGCGCTTGCTCTAATCGTAGGCATCGTCATTGGATGGCTTGGTCTTTCAACTCCTCGGCCCTCCCCTGTACCTATCGTGCGGTTCGCGCTGCATCATGAGAGCACAACCTTGGATGGACAGGATGAGTTTGGCGCCTTCATTGTTTCGCCCGACGGCATTCGTCTCGTATATGTAACAGGCCGTGGAAACAACCAACAGCTGTTCCTGAGGGAGTTCGATAAATTTGAGGCTCAGCCGCTGCCGAACACGAAGGGCATGAACATCCGCGGACTTTTTTTCTCCCCCGACAGCCGCTGGATCGGATTCTTCTCCAGAGGAAAAATCATGAAGCTCTCGTTGAGCGGAGGGACGCCGATCCCGATTTGCGAGGTCTCGGATGAGTTGGCTTCCAGCGCCGATTGGGGGGACAATGGGGAGATTGTGTTTCAACAGAACTGGGGAAGCGGCTTGTGGATTGTTTCAACTGAACCCGGGTCAACACCACGACGGCTCACAACATTAAAAACGGAGGAGGGAGAAGGTTCTCACCTGATGCCGTATGTGTTACCGGGAAGCAAACATGCGCTGTTTACCATCTGGACTCGAACCTCGTTTGAGGATGCCACGGTGGCCGCTGTTGACCTCTCAACCGGCGAGCACCGAACTGTATTCCGGGGAGGCTCGGACGTCCGCTCCATCCAGTCGGCGCATCTTGTCTATGCCCGCGGCTCCACGATCATGGTTTCCCCATTCGACCCGACTAAAGTACGCGTAACCGGCGAACCAACACCTTTGATTGAGAACGTGCGCTTTAGCGGGACGGGCGGCAACAGCGAATTCTCTGTGTCTCAGACAGGCACGCTCGTTTACGCTTCCGGCAGAACACATTTCAATCCCACAAAGATCACGCTTGTTGAGGCACGAGGGGAGCAATCAGTCCTCTCGGAACATGAGAAGGGCTTCGGAGGGACTGTATTCTCTCCGGATGGACGAAGGCTTGCCGTGGTCATCTACGGCCCAACATTCCATATCGGTTTGTACGACCTGCAACGCGATTTGCTGACCCCGCTGACGTTCACGGCAGACAACGATTTGCCTGTTTGGTTTCCTGACGGCAAACGCATTTCGTTTTGGTCGAACATCGGAGGAAGGTACACGGTGTACAGCGTCTCCACCGACGGAAGTGGAATGGCAGAAAAGGTCTTCGACCAGGAGGGTAATCCCGCGCCAGGCTCCTGGTCTCCGGACGGAAAACGCTTAGCGTATGTGATATTGAGCAAGGACACGAAAACGGACATTTGGGTTTATGCTAACGGTAACACCCCAACGAAGGAACCGTTCGTCGCGACGCGTGCCAACGAGTCAAGCCCGCAAATCTCGCCGGACGGAAATTGGCTGGCCTATGTGTCGGATGAATCGGGAGAAGCCGAAGTTTATGTGCAGCCCTTCCCGGCGGGAAAAGGAAAGTGGCGTGTCTCGAAAACGGGCGGATCCCAACCACATTGGGGGCCGGATAATCGTCGTCTCTGGTTCTTACGGGGAGAGGAGATTATCGCGGTTCCGGTGGAGATTGGATCCAGCGCCGTCGGCAGGACGATGACGATTGGAAAAGAAGAACGGGTGCGCACGGTCGAGTCAATTCAGAACTTCGACATCGCAAAGAATGGAACGCTCGTCTTCACTCAACGCGGTGTCGGCACTCAACCCAAGAAGTTGAACGTGGTCTTGAATTGGTTTGAGGAGTGGAAGAAGAAAGTTCCGGTCGACTAAGGAACACGTTCCGAGACACTATCAGGAGAAGTATACGAAAGAGAAGAACACATTACGGACGTCGCTCATGGAAGGTGCCGTCATCGTCGCTTCCATCTTGCTCGCGTTCGCCATCGATGCGTGGTGGGACAGATACAAATCCAAAGCCCTTGAGCAGGAGCTCCTCGTGAGTCTGGAACAATCATTCGAGGAGAATATTCGTTCTGCGAACGCGGTAGCGAAGGAAGCAAGGCGCCAGCAGGTTCTGGTCGGCAGATTCATTGACATGTCCGCGGAAGTAGCCGGGCGAATATCTCCGGACTCGACCTATCTTTACCTTCGCGCTCTCTGGCGCCCGAACTACGTCTATCTCGTTGATGCATCGTTGCTCGGCCCAAGCCTGAATAACGCCGCAATCGTCTCCACCCTCCGAGCCGGGCAGTCGTCGGTTTTTACCGACCGAAGGCTCGTGACAGCTTTGGCGGTGTGGCAGGGGGTGGTCGAAGAGCTAGCGGATCGAAGCAGGATGGTCATTGAAATCGAGCGCCAGGTCCTGGAGTCTTTGGCACGGTATCCGGAGATGCAGTCCGCACTTGCGGGACTCACCGAAGAAGGAGAATTGCGTTCATTTGCAGCACAACCACCGCGCCTGGCCGGTTCGGTCACACGGCGGGCGAGGGCGGATAGGGAGCTCATGGGCCGAGCTGCACAAAAAAGCTTCATGAGCAGAGCCCAACAGGATTTTCTGGAGAATCTCGAGGCACGTGCGGATTCGGTGCTCACGCTCGTGCGCGAGAATCTGAACAGGTAGTCCAACTAGACAGTGGGCAGTCGACAGACGACTGTGCGCAGTACTGGGTGCGGGGTACGGAGAAGAAGTTATGAATCAACGACGTCGAGATCGTAGCGGCGTAACGAGAACCAATTGCGAACGGGTAACACATGATCGGTACAACCATATCTCACTATAAAATCCTTGAAAAGTTGGGCGAAGGAGGCATGGGCGTGGTCTACAAAGCCCACGACGCCAAACTCAACCGCACAGTCGCCCTCAAATTCCTCCCTGAACACATCTCTTCCTCCGAGCAAGATACAGCCCGCTTCATGCAGGAAGCACAGGCAGCCGCGTCTTTGAATCATCCCAATATCTGTACGATTCACGGCATCGAAGAAGCTGATGGCCAGCACTTTATCGTCATGGAGTTCGTTGACGGCCAAACGCTCCAGGAGAAGAAGTCCTCCCTGTCGATGAAGCAGTCCCTCGATATCGGTATCCAGATCGCCGACGGCTTGGCCGCTGCACACGAGAAAGGCATCATTCACCGGGATATCAAGCCTGAAAACATCATGATCCGCAAAGATGGACGCGTGCAAGTCATGGATTTCGGTCTGGCGAAGCTGAGAGGAGCATCAAGACTTACAAAAGAAGGCAGCACGATTGGTACGGCAGGTTATATGTCGCC
>JACVXU010000435.1 GCA_015661185.1 Bacteroidota bacterium | reverse complement strand
CTCCTCAGGATTCTGGAGAATGGTGAATTCTTGCGCGTGGGATCTTCAATTACCCGAAAAGTCGATGTCCGCGTGATCGCCGCGACCAACAAAGATCTTGAAACTGAGGTCCGGCACAACCGTTTTCGTGCAGATCTCTTCTACCGATTGCGGTCTGTGAATATTCACATCCCGCCTCTCCGGAAACGACCTGAAGACATTGAAATCTTCTTCAAGCATTTTGTTGAGAACTTCGCCTCAAAAAACAACTTTACCTTCAAAGGGATTTCAGATGAAGCGATGCGGCTTCTCAAGTCGTATCACTGGCCGGGAAATGTCCGCGAGCTGAGGAATGTTGTGGAGAGCATGCTTGTGATTGAAGGCAGAAAATATCTTGATGCAGCCGATGTGAAAAAGTATCTGAAGGAATACAGAGACGTGAGCGAAGACAGGAACCTGCCTGTCCACGTTGGGCGAAGCGTGGAACAGGCTGAGCGTGAACTCATCCTGCGAGCCCTGCTCGATATCAAAGGGAACATCCTCGACCTGAAGAATCTCGTTGCGGGTCAGATTCAGAACAACTCGAATGGCAATTCAATGGCAGTGGGCGATCCGCATGAGGAGAGCAATCTCTCGATCCAGGACATGGAGAAGCGAATGATTGCCGAGGCGCTGCACCGATTCAAGGGTAACAGACGCGTCGCTGCACGGGCGCTCAACATCAGCGAACGCACGCTGTACCGGAAGATCAAAGAATATGGTTTGGGTTGATTGATGCGCGCGCTCGTCAGATGGTTCATGGCTGTTGCGGTTCTCCATTTTGCCGGATGTTACTCATTCACAGGCGCTTCGGTCGCCAAGCATCTGAAGACGATTGCCATCCCGCTGGTCGATGATCAATCCGGCTTCGGCGAGCCCGGCCTGCGTGAACGGTTCACGACCGAGTTGACCAACTTGTTCATCAATGATAACAGTCTGCAGGTTGCCGACCGGACGACAGCCGATTCAATCATCGAAGGGGTGATTATCTCCGTCTCGGACGCACCGTCAGTTGTTACTGGGGGAGAGGCAGTCTCAAAACGAAGGATTACGCTGACGGTGAAGGTTGCTTATCAGGACAAGGTGCAGCGAAAGAAGCTTTGGGAGAAATCCTTTTCTCAGTGGGGCGATTATGATTCAGGGGGAGGCCTCTCTCAGCGTGAAGCAGGTCTGCGCGAGGCAATCAAAAAGACGACAGAGGATATCTTGTTAGAAACAGTTTCAGGCTGGTAATCGAACGCCGGCCACATCATCATCCATCCACTATCGAGGTATGACAAACTGATTGTTATGGAAGAAAGTATTCTGATCGCGTACATTGCCACACTTACCGTCCTGTTCGTATTCGGCTCCCACGGTTTCATCATGATCTACTGTGGTCACGGTCCAGTTACCAGTCTTTAATGAGATATATGTAGTTGGCCGCCTGATCGATGCTTCCTGTGCCATTGTCTATCCCAAGGACAAACTGGAGGTCCAGGTACTGGATGACTCGACCGACAACACGGTGGATGTCGTTGCATCGTATGTCGAAAAGTATCGCAAGCTGGGTTTCGATATCAAACAGATTCGTCGAGTCAACAGGGCAGGGTTCAAAGCGGGCGCCCTGAAGGAAGGACTCGCCTCAGCCCGGGGCCAGTTCGTAGCAATCTTCGACGCCGATTTTGTGCCGCGTCCCAATTTCCTTCTGAAGACCATTCCACACTTCTTCGTCGATCCAATGGTCGGTATGGTGCAGACGCGATGGGAACACATCAACTTCGACTATTCCCTTCTTACACGCACACAGGCAATGGCTCTCGACGGTCATTTCGTAATTGAGCAGGCGGTACGCAACAAAGCGGGGTTCTTCATCAACTTCAACGGGACTGCCGGCGTGTGGAGAAAGTCATGTATCGAAGATGCGGGCAACTGGCAGGCAGATACACTCACCGAGGATCTCGATCTGAGTTACCGCGCCCAGTTGCGCGGGTGGAAGTTCAAATACCTGAACAACGTCACGTCTCCGGCTGAGCTTCCGTCGGAAATCAACGCACTCAAATCGCAACAGTTCCGCTGGACGAAGGGCGCCATCGAAACAGCACGCAAGATGCTCCCGGTTGTCTGGAAGTCCGCGATACCCCTGAAGATCAAGATCCATGCAACGTTTCACCTGACCAATAACCTCGTGTTTCCGTTCATCCTGCTTGCAGGAATTCTGAACGTCCCCCTTGTGTTCATCAAACATTCCGGGATGTACAACACCTACTTCGATTTCATGTCGGTCTTTGTTTTTGCATTCATAGGATCGTTCCTCTTTTACATGTTCTCGCAGCGCGATGTGTATGCAGATTGGCGGCGGCGCCTGTTTCTGTTCCCAGTGTTCATGGCGGGCAGCATGGGTTTTGCCGTCAACAACAGCAAAGCCGTACTGGAGGGAATCTTCAAGAGGAGAAGTGAATTTGTTCGCACGCCAAAATACAGCATTCGAGATAAGAAAGATTCCTGGCAGGGTAAGATGTATGTTCCTCTCAAGATCAACTCCACAGTTGTGATCGAAATTCTTCTCGCGGTCTATTGTTTTTTTGGAGTTGCATCTTCGATTTATTTTTTGGAGATTGCGGCAGTTCCATTCCAGCTGTTATTCTGTCTTGGATTCGCGTTTGTGTCAATCATGTCCATCAAACATGCCCGGCTTGCAGGGCGAATGGACCCCTGAGGGGAGGAAGTAAGGACGCGTGTACACCCACAAGGAATCCGCAATGCATATCCCTTCGTTGGAGGCAAGGCTCACTACAAGTGCAAAATCCCCTTCGTTTGCGCGCATCGCTTCATATTATCTCAGAGAAGGACAACCCCAGAAGGCTGCGGATATCTGTCTTGAAGGACTGAAACATCATCAGAATTATGCGACAGCCCACCTTGTTCTCGGGAAATGTTATGATGCTATGGGGCGTACGATAGAGGCGATGTTGGAATACCGGAGGGCTCTTAAGGCAATGCCTGATAGTCCGGCAGTGCAGCGCTTGCTCAAGAGCGTCGAACAACGAGAACAGGAGTCATTTCGCGCATTCTCTGAAGAGCGAGCTCGCAAGCTGAAAGACCCTAAGGAAGCGGTCACGTTTGAGAAATACGCTGAGGAGGGCACCCCAGAAAAGGAGTCCACGGCTGAGTTCCTGTTGAGGCGCCTTCAGGATGTTAAGAAGAGCGCGCCCAACATGAGCTCCGATAGCCGCCCCCTGGAGGAGCCGCAGGCAGTTACACCGAGTAAGATCGTGACTGCAACGCTCGCAGAAATCTATGCGACGCAGGGAGAATACAAAGAAGCGATCGAGGCATATAAGAAGCTCATACGTCAACGCCCCGTCGAAGCGGAGCGCTATGCAAAGAGAATTGCCCAGCTCGAGGAGTTGAACAAACAGCATCAAACGGAGCACCAGGGGTGAGCTTCTGAATAGGCCGTAGAATGGAAAAGCCTCTCAGTGAGAGGCTTTGTCGTTTGTGCACTGGAAATCCAAAAACTTCATCACTTCATCTTGTTGAC
>JACVXU010000197.1 GCA_015661185.1 Bacteroidota bacterium | reverse complement strand
AGAGGGGTGCTGAGCGCATCGTACGTCCCGCGCCCCATCAGTACCACATACCCGAGGGTCAACCGTTTGAACCGTTGCATGTCCTCGGGAATGTCCCAGGGAACGGCGCGGTCTTTACCGATGACGCGATTCCTGGTGAGGGCGGCAATGAGGATGAGTTTCATGGGGGGCTAGAAAACCTTCTCAGGTAACCTTCCGAAGGTTCAAATGAACGACCGTGTTATACCTTCGGAAGGTTCACAGGAAAGGTGCGCGTGGGGCCTTCGAAAGGTGCGGGTGGGCCTATTTCCATGGTATCGGGATATTCAGCAACGTCAGCTTCGCTTCCAGGTCTTCTCGCTCGCGGTTTCGCTTGACTTCTTGACCGGGAGGGGGGAGGAGTCCGAATTTCACGGCCAGCGCCCGTGGCTGGTCTGCGTCACCGGATTGGATAGCACGAATCATGTCGATCTCCAACCGTGTCAGCGTTGAGCCGCGCAAGCGATAGTCAATGAACGCTTCCCACACAATCGGACACCAGCGTCGCACGATCTCGTGCCCGATGACGTTCGCATACGAGCGGATTTCAAACTGAGCGTGGTTGTCCATCCGAAGGACAAGAAAGTGCAAGAGGTTGTGGAGGTCGATTTTCCAGTATGCCTCGGTATAGGTTGACAGAGGGAGGTCTTTGCGTGCCTGTTCCCTTGCAATTCCTTTTTCGACCCGTTCGTTGTACACCCGTCGCGCGTGGTCCTGAAGTTCTTGCTCCTGCTGGCTGAGCTGCATCCCGAGGGGGAGGTCCATGAAGCCTTCACTCCCTTGCTTGTTGTCACTCGATTGCTGTCGCCATTCGCCCGGGGGTGTCTTCTGCGTTGCATCGACCGCGATGGAATAACGGGTCGAGTACTCGTTGATGTTTGCCGTTCGGTGCCGGATCCATTGTCGCCAGCAGTCCATCGGCACCCGCAGGTGGAGTTTGATCTCGCACATCTCGAACGGAGTGGTGTGAGAGTGACGCAGGAGGTAGCGGATCAACCCGCGGTCTTCGTTGACTTTCTTTGTCCCTTTTCCGTAGGAGACGCGCGCCGCCTGCACGATCGATTCGTCGGATCCCATGTAATCGACGACCCGCACAAAACCGTCGTCGAGAACCTTGAATGGCACTCCCAGGATTTCATCAAGCGTTGCCACGACCGGCCGTTGAAGCTTCTCTGCTTTCTGCTCCATAATCCTCTTCGAGATGTCTCTTCAGTGAGTTGCTTGTGGAATCATTTCAGTTGATCAGCGAGCGGAAACGTCGGAGCGATGTCGGTCGGAATGTCAACAAGCTTGTCGAGCACCGCTTTCATCTCCGGACGAATCACAACGTATTTCTCCAGCAATGCCTTCGCTTTGTCGTAGCTTCCTTCGGCTTGAATCGTCATGATGTCTCCGGTCAGCCTCTGCGTCGCATCTTTCATTTTTACGACGTTGACTTTGAAGGTGGCCGTCGAGGCGTTGTATTCGAGAGCTCCTGCATCAAGAAGGTAGTTGAATTGCAGGGCCATTCCCTTCCCGTGGGCTTCGTTGATGCCGAATCTGACAGAGCGGAATGCACCGGCGAGGTAGGTGATATACATCGGTTCTTCGGTCGATTTTGCGACGACTCCCTTGTCAATGAGGTATTGAAGCGCGAAAAGGCCCGAAATGTCCGCCTTTGCCTCCTCAAGAGCCGATCCGAGTTCTTTCATCTGTTGCCGGACCGTTGTCTGCTTGCCGTCGACCATAAGCGTATGGGGTCCCAATCCGTGCATCAATTCGTGTGCGAGGATGTGCGTGAAGAACGGCTCAAAAGAGATCTGCGACTGTTGGCTGGCATCCAGCGCAAGGCGTGCGATGGGTACCAAAACGTTCTGGAATTTTGCCTCCTGGACGTTTCGCAGCATGACCCGTTTACTCCCTTTTTCGCGCGTCACCCGCTCGTCGTTCGGTAGGTTGAAGGCAGCTGTCTGAACACCTGCCCGCGCTTCACCGCCGACCAGCACTTCATCGACAACGCGGATCGGAGCAGAGGCCCCCAGCTTCGGATTGCGGTACTTCGGACTGATCGGAAGATTGTTTTCGATATCCTGGAGATTCTTGGAGAAGCTGGCAAGCTTGTTCGTCTCTTCATCGTTTCGAAGTGTGATGAAGGCCTCGAATGCGGCCTTGTAGTTGAAGAGATCATCCATGTAAACTTCATAAGGACCGATGGTGGGCTCAATGGGGCTGTCCAGATCCATCCATGCAACGTCGCTTGCATAGTAATCGTTGCTCATGAAAGCGTCTGCACGCTTCGTGAGGAAGTTCTTCAGGCTGGAGTTCGTTGTGAGAGCAGCTGCTTCATGCAGAAGCTTCGCGGCTGGTTCCAGGAGCTCTTTGTACTCTTCGTTGTAGGGAATGAGCGCGAGGTTCCGGTTCCCGTCACGTCGAACCGTATAGAAGAATCCCGTTGCCTTCTGCTTTTCGGCCTCAGGCAGCTTCTCCAGCCAGGCGGTGAACTCCTCCTTCGTCATATCTTCCGGATAATAGTTTGCACTTGCTGGCCGCTTCGGAGCGCCTTCGATGAAGGCCTCATTGTGGTCAATGCCGGACCAGGGGCTCATGTTGATGTTGAAATACTTCAAACGAAGTATGCCTTCCGGACTGGAGTCCGATTCGAGTCTCAGGCGCAGCGCCTCATTCCCGCTCCACACTTGGCGCGTGTACAACTTGTCCATAATCTTTGATGCTTCGATGAGCTTGGCGAGCGCCTTCTTGTCGCCATCGGTGAGCTTCGTCGCATCAGCGGTAACATCGACAGGGGCAAAACGCTTGATCTTTGCCTCCAGATCAGTTGTCTTTTTTGTGTCCATTTCGTTTTTCTTGCATCCAGAGAGAAGAAGTGTAATGGCAATAAGCAACAAACTCGTGCGTACGAAGGTCATTGGGAGCTCCAAACGGGTACGGAAATACGTGCTAGAAACTGCGTATGAGGGTAACAGAAGTTACACGTTATACAATGGACATGCAAGCAACCGGCCATCAGCGCGCGGGCTGCTGCTGTGTCAGACAGTGAAGGGTCCCGAACCCAAGCACGAGATCCACGGCGTGAATACCGACGACAGGACGGTCGGTAATAAGCTCCGAGAGGATGCCGAGAGCGACGCGGTCGTTTGGATCGTTGAACGTTGGTACGATGACAGCCGCGTTTGAGATATAGAAATTCGCGTAGCTGGCCGGCAGACGCCAATCATCAAAGTACAGTGGTGACGGTGTCGGCAACGAAACGACTTCGATCTTCGATCCGTCCTCCAATCTCATCCCCTCGAGTCGCTCACGGTTTTCATGCAGCGGACGGTAGTTCACATCGTTTGGATTGGACTCTTGAATGATCACAACTGTCTTCGGATTCACAAACCTGCACAGGTCGTCGACATGTCCATGAGTATCGTCACCGACGATTCCGTGGCCGAGCCAGAGGACGTTGGTGACGCCGAGATTCTCACGGAGTGCCTGTTCGACCTCTTGCTTTCCGAAGCCAGGATTACGCACTTGCACCACGGGATCAAGGAGACATTCCTCCGTTGTCAGAACCGTCCCTTTGCCGTTGACATCGATGCTGCCGCCTTCGAGCACGAAGTCTTTGTCGCCAATCATTGCCGGAATCATCCGAATCCCCAGTCTCTTTGCAGCACGAACTGGTACCGCGTCATCCTTCTTCCAATTGGCGTACCTGGCCCAGGCATTGAAACGAAACTTCACAATCGCCACTTCTCCCGGTTGCATGTCTTTCTTCACAAAGAAGGGGCCGAAATCGCGAGTCCAGCCACGGTTGGTGGCAAAATTGAAGAATTCAATTTTCGCGAGGTCAACTCCTGCCCGCGTCAGTACTCGCTCTGCCTGTCGTCGGACATCCGGCGCGGCGATGATGCGGACGATTTCGCCGGGTGCGATCTTGCGAGCCATCTCTCCAAAGACCCAGGGTATGGGCGCGAATTTGCCCGGCCAATCGGTTTTGTTATGCGGCCAGCCAAGCCACGTTGCCTCGTGCGGCTCCCACTCGGCAGGCATGTGAAAACCCAAATCAGCTGGAGTCTTGTCCATGGATGATTAGCGTTCGTTGGTGTGTGGAAGACCATCAAGAAAGCGGCGCGTGATTCCGTCGTATGCATCAATCCGGCGGTCACGAAGGAAGGGCCAATTGCGCCGGACGTCTTCGAGGTGTTCCAGGTCGACTTCACTAAGGAGAACTTCTTCTTTGTCGACTGAACCTTCGGCGAGCATTACTCCCTGCGGATCAGCAACGAAGGAAGAGCCCCAGAATTCGATGCCTGCGCTCTTCTTATCGGGCTTCTCCAGGCCGATCCGATTAACCGCAGCAACGTAGATCCCGTTCGCTATAGCGTGCCCGCGCTGCACGGTCTGCCACGCGTCCCGCTGTGCCTTGCCATGCTGCTTTTTCTCGTGCGGATGCCAGCCGATCGCTGTGGGGTAGAAGAGAATTGATGCGCCTTGAAGCGAAGCGAGCCGGGCGCCCTCCGGATACCATTGGTCCCAGCAGATGAGTGCGCTGATTCGTCCAACTCTTGTATCGAACGCCTGGAAGCCCAGGTCTCCCGGCGTGAAATAGAACTTTTCGTAGTACGAAGGATCGTCGGGGATGTGCATCTTGCGGTACAAACCCACCATGTGACCGTTCGAGTCAATGATGGCGGCACTGTTGTGGTAGATTCCTGCCGCCCTGCGCTCAAAAAGAGGAGCAATGAGGACAACCTTGAATTTCTTTGCAACCTTACCCAGCGCAATTGTAGTCTGGCCGGGGACGGGTTCGGCGAGATCGAAGAGTTCAGAGTTTTCGGTCTGGCAGAAATACTGCGACCGGAACAACTCAGGGAGACACACAATATGTGCTCCGGCATCAGCGGCTTTTTCGATTTTCAGTACGGCGTTCTTGAGGTTTTTCTCGGGGTCGAAACCGAGCGCCATCTGAATCAGCCCGACGGTGAATTTCCTGGGAGTTGGCATAGGACTGTCACATGTCAGAGAAATTTGTGAGGACAAAAGTACCTCAATAAGCAGTGAGAATCAAGATTTGAGACCTGATGGACAACAAAGACCTGGCCGGTCTCCATGGCCTGTCAGGCGTGCTATACTCCTTGACAAAGATGGCAATACTTCCGATAATGGTTGAAATTCTTGCCCATGAAATTCACCAAGCGCACATATCTGGTATTGCTTTCCCTGGTCGTTCTCTGGTGCGGAGGCATCCTGCTCGCTCCGGCAGCAAGCGCAACTGCTCCCGGAGTATCGTCCTTTTTGTATTCGTTCTACTCTCCAATCTGTCACCAGACTGATGCGAGATCGTTCCACTTGTTCGGACAGAAGCTTGCAGTCTGTATTCGTTGTTCCTCGATATACGGCAGCTTCTTCCTTTCCCTTCTGGTATTTGCCGTCACGCGCCGTCTCTCTGCTCCCTCGATGCCGAAGCGACATTGGATTACACTGGCAATCCTGCCAATGGTTGTTGATGTTCTGTTGAACTTTACCGGAATTCACGTGAGCACGATGTTGACGAGGGTTGTTACGGGAGCGTTGTTCGGATCGATCCTGCCTTTCTATCTCGTTCCCCCGCTGCTGGAGGGCATTGCTCAACTTCGAGATCAATACTTAGCACGAGGAGGTTTCATTTATGCTCGAAAAACCCAATAAGCTCCGGATCGCTTTGATCTGCGGAGCGGTGATTGGCGTCGTCTCGGCAATCCCGGGCCTAAGCCTTATCAATTGCTGCTGCTGTGCAGGTGTGTGGTTAGGAGGGATGTTGGCAATGTACCTCTATAAACAGGAATTCACAGAAGGCATGCCGCCCCTCGAGTCATCCGATGCGCTGATGCTTGGCCTGATGGCTGGCGTTGTCGGCGCGTTTGTCGCGACGCTGGTCAATGTGCTGATCCAGGTAACGTTCGGTCCGGTCGAAGCTGAGCTCGTAAAATCAATTGCCGGGAAGGTCCTTGAGCGCTTGTCTGAACAAGGAAGCCTGCCGTCGGACATGGTTGAAACGCTCAAAGATCAGATTGAAGAGTCGACCAAAGACTCCGGGCGCATGTCCAACATTTTTGGCGGGCTCTTTATCACGTTGATCGTCTATCCGATCTTTACAATTCTTGGTGCCCTCCTCGGATATTCGATCTTCCGTCCCAAGACACCTCCTCAAACAACTACGGCGTCATAACATGTCACAACGATTGAAGTATGCAGTCGTGCTGTTGGCTATGACCGGCCTCAGCGTTGCGTTCTCACAGAAAGACGAGAACGATGTCCGAATGCTCCTCACGAATCAGGTGAATGCTTGGAACGCTGGAGATATCGACGGATATATGAAGGGGTACTGGAAATCGGACAGCACAGAGTTCGTGAGCGGAGGAAGCGTGACGCGCGGTTACCGCAATGTCCTCGCCCGATACAAGAAGAGCTGGAGTTTTCCGAATTGCTGGTCCGGACAGTCGCGCCCCATATGGCAATCGCGACAGGAGTCTGGCGACTCAAACGCCTCAAGGATCAGCCGTGGGGACGGTTTACCTTGATTCTTGAACAGAAACCGGAAGGCTGGCGGATCGTGTATGACCACACATCATCGGCAAATTGAATTCTGCAGGGGTGATTCGTGAATCACCCCTGCGGGATCTACTTCTTCAGCAAATCCAACACCGCTGCAGTTGTTGCCTTCATGCCGGTACGAATCGTCGGCTCCGGTAAGGGTGCGAAAAGGCTCGAATGAAGGGAAGGCAGAGGTGTCCCGTCCGTCTGGCTTTTCTCTACTTTCGCCGGATCGACTGCCCCCAGCCAGTAGATGCAAAGCGGTATCTTGCCTTCCAGGCTGTACGAACCAAAATCCTCACCTCCCATCACAGGTTCGGCCTTCAATACATTGTCCTTTCCGAGGGCTGACTGAAAAGAACGGGCGACCCGCCGCGTGAAATCCGGATCGTTGTAGGTTGAAGCAGTGAACTCATTTTCAGCCACCTTGATGATGGGCGTACGATCAGCAGGGATTCCGGCCGCCGTGGCAATTCCCCGT
>JACVXU010000434.1 GCA_015661185.1 Bacteroidota bacterium | reverse complement strand
TTCTTCAAAGACAAGATCGTTCCCTATGCTGACGCGAAAGTCGGAGTGCTGACGCATGGCTTGAACTATGGCACAGGCGTCTTTGGCGGAACCCGCGGATACTGGAATGATGAAGAGAAAGAACTTTTTGTGTTCAGACCATTTGATCATTTCCAACGTTTTCTCGAATCGACACGGTTGCTCCGAATGGAGCTTCCGTTCACCCGCGAAGACATCGTGAAGGTCCTTTTGGAGTTGATACAGAAGGAGGATCTCCACGAAGACTGCTATATACGGCCCCTGGCATTCTACGGTGACGAGATTATCGGAGTCCGACTCCACAATGTAACCCCCGTTCTTTCCATCGTGGTTCTTCCCTTCGGCCGATACATCGACAAGGAAGAGGGCGCGCACGTCACGTTCTCGTCCTGGAGGCGGATTGACGACAACGTCATCCCCGCGCGCGGCAAGATCACGGGGGGGTACGTCAATTCGGCGTTGGCCAAGACAGATGCCAACCTCGCGGGCTTCGACGAAGCAATACTCCTGAATCAGGACGGGCACATCTCTGAGGGTTCGGCGGAGAATATTTTCATCTATCGCAAAGGGAAGATCGTCACGCCACCGGTCACCGATAACATACTCGAGGGCATCACGCGCAATTCAATGATGACGCTCATACGCGATGAGCTCGGCATGGAGGTTGTGGAGCGGTCAATCGACCGAACGGAAGTGTATCTTGCGGATGAAGCGTTCATGGTTGCCACCGGCGCTCAAATCGTTGCGATTACGAGAGTCGATCATCGGAAGCTTGGGACGGGATCGATGGGACCTGTGACGCAGAAGCTACGGGAGATCTACTTCAACGTGGTACGCGGGAAGGTGGCAAAGTATCGGCAGTGGTGTTATCCGGTGTACAAGATGAAGAGATGAGATCTTGAAAGGTGCCACGCACCTCACAGCGCGCTCAACCACAAGGTGCGTGGCACCTACCAGGTCGTTTCCTTGCTCGTGATTGGACAGCAGAGCATCAGTCCCACCGTTTTGTTGTATGCGAGAGGCGAGAGAACGATAGCGGGCCGTTTGCCGGATCGCTCGTGGCCCATGGTCGGGAGGAAGTCGATCCAGACGATGTCACCCCGGGATGGACAATAGGGAGCTCGCACTACCAAATCTCCTTGCCGACCGGCGGGCCTGATTCAAACTCCCGATGAATGTTCGTCCGCTTCACTCTCGCCAAGAGCTTCCGGAGAGAATACTGCTTCTTTCCCTTCACATCCAGGATGATCTTCCCCTCATCGACCCCGATAGCCACAGTCGTGCCTTCGCGTATTTTCGACTCCCGAACGACATGTTTTGAGAGACGCACAGCCAGACTATTTCCCCATTTCTGCACCCTGGTTTCCATCGCAAGTCCTTTCCGTATCTACAATGAAGATACATAACCGGTCGACCCATGTCAAGGCGAGACGGTTGGGATATCGGCGATTCCAGGGGACCGGAGAAGTGGGACCACCGAATAACGAATATCGAATGTTTGGTGGACGGCCCTAGCGCCCCCGTATCTCCTTCAACGCGTCGAACATCGCTACAACATTTTTCACGGGCACATTGCCCTGGATGTTGTGAACGGTATTAAAGATAAATCCCCCATCCATTCCAAAGATCTCGCACCGCTTCAGAGTTTCGTCGCGAACCTGTTCGGGCGTACCAAACATCAGTGTCTTTTGAGTATCAATGCCTCCGCCCCAGAACACGAGGTCAGCTCCGAATTCCTTTTTGAGATTCTCAGGCTCCATCCCTGCTGCAGAACATTGCACAGGATTGAGGATATCGAACCCCGAGTCAATAAAAGAGGGAATCAGCGAAATCACAGAACCGCACGAATGTTTGAAAGTCTTCCACGCGGTGTGGATGTGAATCCAGTCGTTCACACGCTTGTAATAGGGATTAAGAAGGCCTGGTGAGTGTCGTGACGTACCACTCCTCGATATCACGGATTCCCTTTGGATGCTTGAGAAACGGGGCCGGAACAAGCGCGATGTCACCAAACGCCATCCCACCGAATGTTGCCATTACCGCCCGACCCGTTTTCGCCTTCGCTTTCACCTCTGCTTCGAAGTAGTCGAGGTCGGCGTCGGAAATCGGCGTGAATTCTTCCTGGTTGTCCCATGGATCGAGCTCTTCTTCGACGATGGGAGGCTGGCGAATTATGGAGTCAAAGAAAAATCCGTTTTTCGGCATTCTCCCTGAGGCTGGCGCCGAGAGATCGCCCTTCGGATAGATCAGCGTGTCACCATTCGGCTCTTTGGTGATTTTGAAGTTCTCCGGCACAAGGACCTCGAGACCGCTGTCGAGCCGCCACGGGCGCCAGTTCTCATTCCTGAACCCAAACATCGTCTCCGGCGGCACGACTCCCTCCAGATCAATGCCGAGCACCTTCTTGAGGTCTTCGTCGATGGTCCCGAGCATCTGATAAGGCTCGTGGGCCTTCACCAGTTTCTTCTCAAGTCCATAGTGGTCGCGCAAGGCCGCAATAATCTGAACATGAATACCAGTGACAGCCGTGCTACCAAAGTCGACGGGCACAGCATCAGGTTGCTGATGCCGGAGCGCCGCAAGAACCCGTTCTTTGCTTGTCATCATGATGCCTTTCTTTCCGATAGGTTCGCAGGAAGCCTGCTGTTGCTTCCTGCGAACTAGTCCTTCGGACGATAAGTAATGCTGAGTTTGCAAGAAAGAAAAAGCTGTTTGGAGCGGGCCCGCAAGTCCAGGGACTTGCGGGCGGCCTTTTTGAATACAAGATCTCCCATGAGAAGCGGCACAAACAGGTTGCTGAGAAACTACGCCATCGACTGAAGTCCCAGCCCGCCTTGATGCATCTTATGAGGCTGGCGGGGACGTCTTTTGAAAACGCGAAACCCTTAGGGTTTCGTCAAGGACGAGC
>JACVXU010000433.1 GCA_015661185.1 Bacteroidota bacterium | reverse complement strand
CCCGCTACGTTGCCGCTGCTCTTGCAGTCTGGCTGATATTCATCGTTGCATATTTTATTCTGAGCAAGGCAAAGAGCATCAAAATCATTCCGGCTTCACTCGGCATTCTCTCGCTGGCGACATGCTTTGGCCCGTGGGGGATGTTCCATGTTGCCGAACAAAGCCAGACCGGGAGGCTGCGGGAGCTGCTCGTTCGGAATTCAATTCTCGTCGACGGGACAATCCGAAAGGCTGCCGTTCGCTACGAAGAATCAAAGCATATCAGCTCGATTCTTGACTATCTGCATCAGAATCATGGGTTCGACGGGATCCAACCGTGGTTTCACGAGAGTCTCCGGAAAGACTCTGCAGGTTCATCCCTGGGATCGAAAGACCCGGCACTCGTTGCAGGAATGTTGGGGATAGAATACGTGAGATTGAGGCCGAGTGAAGGAGGCAATCTGGCCACATTCAGCATGAATCAGGACGTATCGGTCGATGTGCAGGGTTTTGACCGGATGATCCGTTTGCAGTACATCAATCGTGGAGGTATGAAAAAAGAGGTCGCCGGGGAAGAGACCACGTTTGAGTTCAATGCAAATCTGGATACGCTGACGATCAGGGCCAGGGGTGAGGGGAACGAGAGGAGGTCGTTGAAAATCGAGCTTCGCCCGCTGGCTGCCGTGCTGCTCGCGGATTATGCAAATGAGAGCGTTGGAAACGTCCCGCCGGAAAAAATGACGGTGAACGGTATGGCGAAGGGTATCAAGGCGAAAGTGTTCTTGCACAACATGCAGGTTCGCCGCCGCGGTGAGACGATTGAGGTTAACAATATCTCAGCGGATATTTACTACTCAAGAAATTTCAGAGCCAGGCGGCTCCCATTTCAAGATTCTACTTTGGCGTTACCAGAACAGCCGCCGTTCCTGTCCAATGATCGAAACCAACGCTGCAAAAGTCGGCGACTCGGTACTTGTCGATCACGGACTCTACTACGAAAACGTCCACATCAGCAAGAACATCGTCCTCGCCAGCCGGTTTATCCTTGACCGGGACACTACGCATATCTCCCGCACGATCATCGACGGGAGCAAACCCCGGGACGAAAAGCGCGCCTCGGTAGTGACCATCATCGGACCGACCGACACCACGTGCGAAGTCATCGGTTTTACTATACGCGGGGGGTCGGGCACTTACAGATACTACACGAATACGACCTTTCCGCCGCGTCTGATGAGCGGAGGAGGTGTTATTCTTCAGCAAGCGGGCGCGAGGATTGCCCACAATGTCGTAACGAAGAACTTCCTCAAGGGGAGGCCCTGGGCGCCGGACGCGGAGGGTGCGGGGATCCTCGCCTCAGACACGACAATCGGTTTGAACATCCCGTCATATGTCATCATTGAATATAATACTGTCATCGGAAATGAAGCATCCGGACAGTCTGCCGAAGGGGCTGGCATTGAGCTCTTCCAACCGGGTATCATTCGGCACAATATCGTGATGCATAACAGGGCGTTTTCCCGCACTCGCTCGTTTGCGGGAGGAATCTACGTAGGCATGACGGCTGAATTCGACGTGGTGGTTGACGGCAACTACATAGCTCACAATGTTGCCGGGATAGGTGGTGGCATGCTGGTGACCGCGCTCTACACTCGCCACGGCAGGGCGATCATCACGAACAACATCATCGCAGAGAATAGGGCGTTCGAGGTGGGGGGAGCGGCGAATGTGGCTGAACAAACATACGCGGTTTTCCTGAACAACACGATCGTTGCGAACAGAGCCCTTTCGACGGGGGGCGGCATCAATGTGACAGAAGGCTCGCACGTTGTCCTCGTCAACAACATCCTCTGGGGAAACAAGGCTGACCAGGTCTCTGAGTGGGGTATTGTTCAGGCAATACAAAACGATGTCGAAGGAGGTTTGGTGGGAAAGGGGAACTTCAACGCCGATCCGCGTTTCATTCCAGGGGACACACTCTTCAGGCTCGATCCGAACAGTCCGTGCATCGGTGCCGGTATGAAAGACCTCCGACTCGCCGATCGACCGTTCCTGATACCCGGGCGTGACCTCTCCGGCTCACCCCGTATTGCACCTGCCAGCAGCAATCCTGATATGGGAGCAACGGAATCACCCTGGGGGGATGAAGATCAGGAGAACCAGGGGATCGGCTCCGACGGATACCTGAAATTCACGGTGATGTTCAAACAGATCACCGAAGTACTGCGAAACAAGGAGACCGGGGAGATCATAAAAGCCGGGGAGATGCTCACGACGCTGGTCGTGAATGATTCGACGCGCATGGTGCTCGACCGCACGACAGCGGCGGTGCCATTCATTCTTTCACCAGGCAACAATTTGCTTGCTGTTGAAGTCGTGACCAGGGCACGGGATTCGTCCGCCGGACTGAACGCCTTCATTTGGCTTGAGGGAACAGATCGGCGGGTATCTGTCCTTTATCGTCGGTATGGGCTCCGCTACCAGCATTATTCGGAGCTCAGGCCCGGAGAGTATACTCTTGTCGTGCAGCCACAGGACGAATCCTCCATCATAGGTCACACGAACAGGGTCTCCGTCGCAGTGGTCGTCCCGCCGTTCTGGTATCAGCGATGGTGGGCGTATTCTCTGTACGCCTTTGCTGTTTTGTCAATCGCATTCATGGTCTATCGCGTGCGCATGAAGCGGCTCCGTCTTGAATACGAGACCTCGCGCCTATCTGAGCTTGACCGCATGAAGTCGCGCTTCTTTGCGAACCTCTCCCACGAGTTCCGCACGCCGCTCTCCCTTATTCTTGGTCCCGTGGATCAGCTTGAAACATCAGAGCCACAATCCGGCCGCAAAGAACAGCTTGGACTGATAAGACGTAATGCCGAACGACTCCTGCGCATGGTGAACTTGTTGCTCCAGTTTTCCAGGATCGAGGCGGGTACACTCAAGCTTCACGTGTCGCTGCAGCCGATTCCGCAACTTCTGCGGCGCATCGTCTCGTCCTTTTCAACGGCCGCCGTGAAGAAAGGG
>JACVXU010000031.1 GCA_015661185.1 Bacteroidota bacterium | reverse complement strand
TGAGTTTGTGATCTTCCGAATCGGCCAATGGACTGCGGACCGCAAGAGCTAACAATTTGAGGAGGATACTATGGCTGTCTTACGTGAACGCCCCTATGTACAATTCAATTTCCTGGTCGACCTTGGCACCGGCAATACGGAGGGAGCGGAGGCAGGATTCCAGGAATGCAGCGGAATCGGCATGGAAGTGACCGTGTCTGAATACAGGAACGGGAATGAGCGAGAGAACAGTGTCCGAAAAATCACCGGGCTGAACAAGTCGTCCGACGTCACGTTAAAACGAGGCGTCATCGGTTCTCTCAACCTCTATCAGTGGCTTAACCAGATCCGCAACGGAGACCAGAGTGCGTTTCGCACAGTGGTTGTTCAGCTGCAGAACGAGGATCACAGCGCGGTCGTGCAATCGTGGAAACTGCTTAGGGCGCGGATTATCAAGCATACCAGCGGGCCCATGAACGCGAAGGGAACAGATGTCGCAATGGAAGAACTGGTTCTTTCGTACGAACGCCTGGAGATGGAGTAAGCATGTCGGTTGCTGACGTTCGTCGACTCCCAGGTGTGGCCTTCGAGGTCCAGTCGCCGCAGCCGGCTGAAGTACTGCCGCGCATGGATGTGGCAGTCTTTGTCGGGTTTGCATCATCGGGACCGTTGCATCTTCCCGTTGCTGTGGAGGATGGTACGGAATTCACGAAGATCTTTGGACCCGATGCAGCTCTGGCATGGGATGAAGAGGGGGGCGCGCAGCTTCACGCGTATCTTGGACCGGCAGTGCGGGCGTTTTTCAAAAATGGAGGCACCCGCTGCTGGGTTATCCGAGTTGCCGACGAAGGGACCGCCCGCTCGAACCTGTTTGAAGTACCGGGTTTGAAACGGGCGATTGTCGCTTCCGACGGCACAGTCGAGGAGGTGACGAGCGCATTCGCCAGAGCACGTTCGGAAGGCAGTTGGTCCGACAAACTCCTCCTCGGCTCAGCGCTCGTCAGCCATATGGTGAACGTCGTCCAGGTACCGATGCAGGTTGGAAGGAATGACAAAGAGCAATTGTACCTGACAATCATCCTGAATCCTGCCTCAGCCAAGGATGTCGAGCGGGGAGATCTCCTTCGTCTTACGTTCGAGGACGAAGGCTATACGCTCATCATGCCGGTTCAATCAATCGAGAAACCGAATCTGGAGGAGATCGGATCGCCCCTCCTCAATGAGATTCAGGGCCGTACGCTATTGCAAGTGAAAGGAGATCTGTTCTTGTGGTTCAAGAATGGGGAACTGAGTTCGCCGTTGACGGCCGATTTGACCTCCGAAAGCGAGGATGACTCAGTCACAGAGAGTCCCGAGGACCTGGAGAGCCCTCCGCAAGAATTTCCCGCGAGCGTTCCCGCGTGTGAAATTCTCTCGTTCGACTTATGGATCCGACCCAGTGGTCGCCCAATTGTCAAGCTGGAGAATCTGGGCTTTGCCCCAGGACATCGCTTCTTCTGGGGAGCGTTGCCGACAGATATGCGGCTTTTTTCCCAGCAACTCTCACAACTGAACTCAACCCGTCCTGAGTTATGGGATGCCGTGGCAGAACCCCGGTTCCCACTCGCCGGCCCGTCGGATGATGAGGAGTTGTCCTTTTCGGCAGACTCAGGTTGGAGGAACGCCGATGAGGAGGGAGGCGACGCTCCTCGCGTGATCTATTTCCCGTCGGATATGGCATTCATTTCAATTCCGTCCGTCTCGCCGTCGTCTACGTCCGCCAGTGCGCTTGAAAGAGACGGTCTGGCAAATTTCGAGGAGAAGCTCTTCCTGGACGAAGATATTATTAGCTCTCGGATGGGAGACCTGATGTCAGGGGCAGATTTCATTCGGTATCAAAGCCCCGAGCCGAGACGTCTCCGCGGAATCTATGCGGCACTCGAAATTGAGGAAGCGACAATGCTTGCGATTCCGGATGCCGTCCACCGTGGGTGGAGCCGAAGCGATCCGGAAAAGCCGGTTTCCCCTGTCGAGACACCGCCAATGTTGCGTCCGCAGTGGTGGCATTTCCTGGACTGTGATGCAAACGTCGCGCTCCCGCTGACACGCCAACCCGTTTGGGGAAATTTCCTGGATTGTGGGACCAGAGTGATCGACACTCCTACTCTCGATGACCTCGAAAATCCTATTCAGACAAATTCCTTCACGCTGGCCTGGTCTGAAGCGGCCGATCCCGACGCTACCTACGTCCTGGAGGAAGCCGCTGATCCTGAATTCGTGGTCACTGAAGTTGTCTACACAGGTTCAGAGACACAGTTCACGATCTATGGCAAAGGTGCTGGCCGGTACTACTTTCACGTCCGGGTCCAGATTGGCTCGGAAACCAGTGATTGGTCTGAAGGAATCGTCGCTGAGCTGGCTCCGCCTCCTCCGTGGACGCTGACCCGAGTCGAAAAGTACGACTCGGATGCTCTTCTCTCTCTTCATCGTGCGGCAATGCGAATGTCGGCTGCGCGTGGCGACCTCCTTGCAGTGCTTGCTCTCCCCTCACATTTCCGTGAGGAGGAGAGCATCCGGTACGTGTCCACCTTGAAATCTTCTGTCCAGACGGACGATAGCAGCGGGACGGTCCAGCCGCTTGGTTATGACGAACTGCCGGCATTGAGTTATGCCGCAGTGTACCATCCATGGCCGATTGCTCTTGACGAGGTTGGTTCCGGATCCAATCTCACTCTACCGCCTGATGGCGCAGCGTGCGGCGTCATGGCAAAACGATCCATCCTGCGAGGGGCGTGGGTCGCGCCCGCCAATGAACCGATCAACGGGATCGTTTCACTGGCACCGCGAATAGGAAGCATGTGGCATCTTCGATTTCAAAACGAGCAAGTCAACCTTTTGCAGCAGGCGCCTCGTGGGTTTGTGTGCATGAACAGTGACACGCTCAGTGCCGAAGAAGATCTGCGCGCCATCAGTGTCCGCCGTCTTCTGATCCTCTTGCGCCGACTTGCATTGCGCCTTGGTGCGAGCTACGTCTTTGAGCCAAACAGCGAGGCGTTTCAACGGAGGGTCCAGCGAGGATTCGAAGCGATGCTCCAGTATATGTATGAACGCGGGGCATTCAAAGGGTCCACTCCCGATGCGTCCTTTCAAGTCGTGACGGACTCAACCATCAACACACCGCAGAGCATGGAGCAGGGGCGTTTCATCGTGGAGTTGCGGGTGGCTCCATCGCTGCCGATGCGTTTCCTCACCATCCGGTTGATTCAAAGCGGTGATCGGACTCTTGTTGCTCTCGAAGGATAAAAGATGTCAGATCCGAAACTCGAAAGATCTCCGAACTACCCGTTTACCGCGTTCAACTTTGCTGTCGAAATCAAAGTGGATGGGGTCGCCGAAGAAGTGTGCAGCGGTGCTTTTTCGGAATGCGATGGAATGGAAATGACAATGGATGTGAAGACCATTCGTGAGGGGGGGAATAATGGGAAGCAGATCCGGCTTGCGGGACCGCTTGGATTCGGCCAGCTCACTCTGAAGCGTGGCATGACCTCCGGATTCGACCTGTGGACCTGGATGAATGCCGCAATGGCCAATCCCGCACTTCGCGCAGATGCAGAAGTTGTCATTTATGCAGCCGATGGACAAACCAAAAAGGTGAGCTTTGTGCTTTCCCGCTGCATACCCGTCAAGCTCAAAGCACCCGCTCTGAACGCCAAGGACGGAATGGTAGCGGTCGAAGAATTGCAGCTTGCCTACGAATCTTTGACGCTCAAACCGGGCAAGTGAGGGTGGCTGTCGAATCCTGAAGATTCACCTGCGTACGAACGATTGTTCAAAACTATACTTTAACGAACATGCCCGATTCTTCAAAGCCAGCAAAAGCACAACTGATCGAGCTCGACGCCAGCTTCGATGTGAAATCCGGGGGGAAGAGTGTGAGTGTGCAGTTCAATCCGGAGTCATTGAAGGTGAGCTTCGCGAATCAGCTGGTGCAACCGGCAAATGCAGGGGCAGGAGATCAGAGCGGACCGTCTGCACGCCAGTTCGTCGGAGCAGGCACGACCAAGCTTGCGCTGCAATTGTGGTTCGATGTCGGGGCGCAGACATCGGATTCGGCGAACCGCGTCGTCGACGTTCGCGAACTGACGAAGCACGTTGCATTTTTCATCACACCGAAAGCCGATGGCGCGCAGTTCATTCCTCCGGCTCTTCGATTTCTCTGGGGGTCATTTCAATTCGACGGATTTGTGGATTCCCTCGAAGAGTCACTGGAGTATTTCTCCGATGAGGGGGTCCCCTTGCGAGCGAACGTGACACTTGCAATGTCTCAGCAAAGAATACAGGAGTTTTCTGGCAGACAGAACTCCCCTCCGCCGGGGACCGCAGGCGCAGACGGCTCGGCTCCGGGGACAAGTCCGCTTGTGCAGGCCACGCAAGGAGCCACTGTTCAGTCAATCGCAGACGGTCTTGGGAAGGGAGATAGTTGGCAGGACCTTGCTCTGGCCAACGGGATCGAAAACCCTCGCCTCCTGCAGCCTGGCCAGCTGATTGACCTAAACGCTTCGAATGTTCTCAAATAAGGATCGGTGAAAGGTATGCCTGTCGTCATCAATGAGTTCGAGGTTGTTCCGCAAACGCAAACCTCCGGTCAGGGAGCGGAAACACAGTCCACTCGCCCTGCCGCTCCGGCTCCTCAAATGAATCCGCAGGAGCTCGATCGGATTGAACAACGTCAGAAAGAACGGATGCTGCGCGTCTGGGCGCATTGAGGATCTATGCCGGGATCGAACGGGTCACAGAGCGGAATCAGGACGTCAAGGCCGACAATCATGATCGACGGCGAGCAGAAGTCGGATCTTGAGCAGCGCCTGATCAACTTGCTCATCGTGGAAAACACCGAAGGACTTTACCGTTGTGAAATCACAGTCGGCAATTGGGGACCAGTGAATAATCAGATTGGGTTTGTCTATTTCGATCGGCAGACAGTTGATTTTGGCAAGACGCTCAAGATCAAACTGGACACAGATACATTGTTCGAGGGACGCGTGACGGCGCTCGAAGCGAATTTCCCTGAGGGGCAGCCGCCGGAATTGACCGTGCTGGCCGAGGACCGGTTTCAGGATCTTCGCATGAAGCGGCGTACGCGAACATTTGAGAACATGAGCGACTCCGACGTATTGAACCAGATCGCGAATGATCACGGACTGAGTCCGAATGTGGACATTTCCGGATCGACGCACGTCGTACTGGCTCAGGTGAACCAAAGCGATCTGGCTTTCATGAGGGAGAGAGCCCGCACTGTCGATGCCGAGCTCTGGATGGATGGTAGCACGCTCCATGCACAATCTCACTCCTCGCGGGGCGGGCAACCAGTTCAACTTGCGTATGGGGGCGCGCTCCGCAAGTTCACCGCTCTGGCAGATCTCTCAGGTCAGCGCACGAGTTTCTCCGTCAGTGGCTGGGACGTCTCCGGCAAGACGGCGCTCACCTTTGAGGCGACAGAGTCGGTTGTAAGCGGAGAGCTGAACGGCGACACGAGCGGGATCAGCATCCTTTCGTCGAAGTTCGGGGATCGGAAGGAGGCTGTTGCCCACGCAGTTCCGCTCACGAGTCAAGAAACGCAGGCGGTCGCTGAATCCTATTTTAAGCTCACAGCGCGTCGGTTTGTTGTCGGGAAAGGTATGGCCGAGACAGATCCCGCCCTTCGGGTTGGTAATGAAGTAGAGATCAGCGGCCTTGGACCCCTTCTGAGCGGCACGTACTACTTGACAGAGGTGAGACATTTGTTCGATGGGGAAAAGGGGATTCGGACGGAGTTCGAGGCGCAACGCGCAGGCTTGGGGAATCCGTAGCACATGAATTCATCGTCGTGAGGAGTACGAGGTGATCGAACAGAACGCAGTGGACGCTATCTTCCAGTCACGCCAACCGATCGGCTTTGGTGGCCGATGGTATGGAGTTTATCCGGCACTCGTGAGCGACATCAAAGATCCGGATGGGCAGGGGCGGGTCAAGATCACGCTTCCGTGGTCGCCGGATACGGATGGAGGACAGTATGAAGCGTGGGCGCGCGTAGCTACACTGATGGGGGGTAACAACCGCGGAAGCTGGTTCATCCCCGATACCAATGACGAGGTGCTGGTGGTGTTTGAAGCGGGAGATCCGCGAAGGCCTTACGTGTTGGGCGGATTGTGGAATGGAAGTGATTCTCCACCCGAATCGATGGATGGTTCGGGCAATAACTACAAAAAGGTCCTCCGGTCCCGCAATGGCGTCAAGGTCACGATGGACGACAGCGATGGGCGGGAGTCATTCGTTGTGGAGACCCCCGGAGGTGACAAGATCACGATGAAAGATGGTCCCGGTTCTGTCGAAATTGCCGACAGCAACGGAAACTCCATCAAACTGGAATCGAGCGGGATCACCATCAACGCTTCAGCCAAGGTGACGATCAATGCGAGCACCATGGCGATCTCTGCTGGTATGTTGACGGTTGATGCCGGTATGTCAAAATTCAGCGGTGTTGTGCAGGCAGACACGGTTATCAGCAATAGCGTGGTCAGCGCGTCGTACACACCGGGCGCAGGAAATATCTGGTAGGGCTATGGTAGAACATCAAGTGCAATGGATGGCACCGTCGCCACTGTGGGCGACAGCCTCGGCATCCTCCGATACCACCGTGCATCAGTCGTTGAGCCAGCCGGCTCTCTTGCGGTTCACGACGGACACGTTCATGGATGATTTCCTTTCAATGCTGGAGAAGGATCCGACCCAATTGCCGAAGCTTGTCGCCGAGTATGAAACCTGGCGGGGGCCATTGAAACCATCGACAGAAGCGACAGGAGCAGAGCTCTCACTGCGCACGCCGAAACTTGTTCGGAAACTCGAACGACTCCGGCTTGTCACAGCACGTGCTGGAAATGGATCCTCCAGCTCATCGTCAAGTACTGGAAAGACTTCCTCGAAGTCAAATGGCACGATGCTCAAGTTGTACCAGCCTGCACACCAACGGTACTATCTTGTGACGACATGTCTGGTATGCGGCATCACGGGTATGCCCGACCGCAAAATCGATCCCGGTCGCGAGGAGCGTGCCTCGTTCGTGATCCGACGGCTCTTCCCGGAGGAGAAGATTGATACCGAAAGCCGTTACCCGGAATATGATGCCGAGACATGGGAAGAGTATGCGTATATCTCCGTTTCTGGCCGGACACAATGGAAAAGAGTTGGTAGGACATCGGATGCAGACACTGCAACATTGCAGCCAGGAGAGGATCGGCTGCCACTGTTTGGGGTTTCTTGTCTGGAGGATGATGATCGCACTCGCCGGTTAATCACGGGACTCGTCCCCGTCGGAAAACGTGAGGCGTATATGGCTGCGCCTGTGCAGTCGCCGGATGAAGGTGCACGATCTGTGGATGAACCGCTTCCGAAGACGGCACGCAAGATCTTATTCCGTTCGCAGGTGGCTGAGCCTTGGAAAAACGTCATCGATCAATCCGGGCGATTCAAGACGATCCTGACCACGGATTCGGATCCAGATCCCGAACCTGAGGAAACCGATTCGCTCGTAAAAGGCGCGCGTGAGCAGATCCAGACTCAGTCCTGGCTGGTGCTTCTTGACTTCGCGCTCTTTCTGGAACAGTACGTTACGGATGTTTGGGGGGCGATCGTGGATCCAACGAAGGAAGCGTCACTCGCCGATTCTGCTCAGACGGATCTCATGAGCGCCCTGAAGAGCATCAAACCAACTAGTGACCTGAAGAGCGCGCTGACGAGCTCCTGGCTTGATCTGGATGGCGAGACGGTTCCGTCCCCTTATGTGTCGGATGACATAGAGCCCTCGCTCCTCGATGCGCTCAAAGCTTCCTACGACGCGAAGGATACAATCGAAAGTGCGACAGGCTCGTACGAAAGGCAGACAAAGGGAGATCCTTGGCCCGAGTTCCTGTTCCCGCTTGCAGATCCAGTCGAGTCAGCGATCACGCTGCACGATGGTGTGAGCGTATTCAGTTCGGCAGTAGATAGCGGCGAGGAAGTTGAGGTCAGTGAAGAGGAAGCGGCAGATGTGGCGAGCACAAAGGATGATATCGACACACTCGTGGCGCTCGTGATTCGTGCCATGCCTACCGATACCGAAGAGCCGGTTCCCCCGATACCGCTTGCGGCTCAAGAGGCAGTCGAGATGCGCGAGGGTATCTTTGTGATACGTGCTGTGTTCGAACGACCGAACTGCGCACCGTTCAAAACCACGGTGCTGAGCCAACCAACAGTGCCGTTCAAGATGGCAGGGTTTTTCGATCCTGATGCCCCGGCCCGACCCATCCGGATAGCACTGCCCATCGATACGACGCCGGCCGGGCTTCGCAAGTTCGACAAGAACACCGCATTCATGATCTCCGATGTGCTCTGCGGTCAGATCCAGCGTGCGAAAGGGCTGTCCTTAGGCGATCTGGTACGGTCAGTTCTGCCGTGGCCTTTCCACAAAGACCTCTCTGTGCCTGATACGGGCCCATGTAAGTCGACGAGTGATCCGGCCCTGCAGCTTGGCATGATCTGTTCGTTGTCGATCCCGATCATCACCATATGCGCTCTCATTCTGTTGATGATCGTCGTATCAATTCTGGATTACATCTTCCGCTGGATTCCTTATCTGATTATGTGTTTCCCGTTGCCGGGATTCAAAGCAAAGAAGGATTAGGCAGAGTGAACAAAGGTCAAGTCTTCGGACGAGGTATCAGCTTCCCTCCGCGTGTCGGATCAGACGGCCGCGTACAATGGTCGGAAGGAGAGGACAATGTTCAGGAAGCCATTCGGATCATACTGATGACCGAGCAGAACGAGCGGTTGCGATTACCGGAATTCGGTGGGGGGCTGGGCCAGTTTCTTTTTGAACCGAACACAGTCAGCACGCGCCATTCGATCCAGGATCGCATTACGAAAGCACTGACCCGGTGGGAACCGCGCATCCAGGTTGAGTCGGTTATTGTGGACGCAGATCCTGCGGACAGGGAAGCCGCCATTGCATCGATCACCTATAAATTAGTGTCAACGCAGACGCGGGAACGCGTAAGCCTGAACGTGAAACTCTCCGTTTAGTGAGGACCGCACATGCCCCTGACAAACCCGACACTTGATGACAGGAAATACCAGGAGATTCTTGACGAAGCGCTCGCACGGATCCCCATTCATAATCCGGAATGGACGAATTTCAACAAGAGTGATCCCGGAGTGACGCTTCTCGAGCTCTTTGCGTTCCTGACGGAAAGCCTGCTCTATCGCTGCAACCAGATTCCCGAACGAAATCGCAAGAAATTCCTTTCGCTGCTGGGAGTGCCGATGCGACCTGCCGCTTCGGCGCTCGGGATCATCACATTCACGAATGATCGCGGGCCGCTCAAGACGCTCACCCTAAACGGCGGACTCGAAGTGCGGGCAGGGCAGACTCCCTTCCGAACCGAATCGGGACTGGATGTCCTGCCTATTGAAGGGAGAGTCTATTACAAGCGAGTGGTAACGAATGGCTCGGACACACTGAAGGAGTACTACAAACAGCTCTACTCGTCGCTCAGAGGACAGCCACCGACAAAGGACGTCAAACTGTACGAGACAGTCCCATTCGTGCCAAGCGGAACAACAGGGCTTGATCTGGGAACCGACACCGTCGACAATACATTGTGGATCGCACTCCTTCTGCGCGAAAGTGACTCGACTTCCGATGAGACGAAAGACTCAGTCCGAAAGGCGATCGGCGGCAAGACCCTTAATCTGGGGATCATGCCTTCGCTCAGAGATGTCACGAGACGGCTGAAACCGGGAGGCGAGCTCACATCAGGTGGCAAACAGATTCTGGAGTATCGAATACCGAAGATATCTGCAGATCTGAAACTGCCCGACGATCCAAATCTTCGCGTTCCTGAGTACAAGTCTCTCGATGCGCGATCGAACATAGACGTTCTTTCGGAGCCGGGAATCGTGCAAATAACGCTCCCTCCCGAGGAGGAACTTCAGTTGTGGGAGAATCTCGATCCGCTCGAGCCTGGCTCAGGAGACTTCCCGCCGAATCTGGATGACAGCAAGCTTGAGGACCGCGTCATCACCTGGATTCGCATCAATTCGAAAGCCGCGACTGACGCGAGAATCCTCTGGGTTGGTATCAATGCGGCATGTGTTACGCAAAGGAGTCGTGTCTCGAACGAAGTACTCCCC
This sequence comes from Bacteroidota bacterium, assembly GCA_015661185.1. Classification (GTDB taxonomy): domain Bacteria; phylum Bacteroidota; class Ignavibacteria; order UBA10030; family UBA10030; genus UBA9647. The sequence continues at coordinate 10,122 of JACVXU010000031.1, read as the reverse complement.
AGTGGAACGGGGGCGCCGGATCAGTCCATCGTGCTTTCCAAGACGCCGGTCGTACCGAATTCCGTGAAGTTGAGTATGACACTGAACAACGCGTCAGAGACGTGGACTGAGATTGACGATCTCTCCAGCGCTGGCCCCGAGGTTCCGGTGCAGGATCGGCGATTGCCCCCCGGTGCCAAGCTGGAGCACGACGGCCCGGTCAGAGTGTATGCATTGGATCCGGAATCGGGGACCATCCGGTTCGGCGACGGTGTTCACGGTGCCCGACCGCAACGAGGCTCCATTATCCGTGCGGACTATGACTTCGCTGTAGGACGAGAAGGAAACGTCGGGGCAGGATCCATCAATACCAGTCCGAGCCTTCCTGCTGGTCTCAAGGTGACGAATCCTCTGCCGTCGTGGGGTGGATCGGAGGCGGAGTCCGTCACAGAAGCCGAGAAACATATTACGCGATATTTGCAGCACCGCGATCGACTCGTCACCGTTGAGGACTTTAAGACCATCTCCAAACGTACTCCCGGAGTGGATATCGGACGCATCGAGGTTCTCCCCGCTTTCAATCCTCAGCTTGGTCAGAACGAAAAGGGGGATGCCCCCGGTGCTGTGACTCTGATGGTGATACCAAAATACGATCTTGTGCAGCCGGACGCTCCGATGCCGGACCGTCTCTTTCTGGATGCTGTCTGTGACTACCTCGAACCCCGGCGCCTGGTGACGACGGAAGTGTTCATTCGCGGGCCTAAGTACAAGTCGATCTGGGTTTCTGTGGGTCTCAACGTTGTGGCTGGAGCAAGTGTGGCGCAGGTGCGTGAGGATGTGAAGAAGGCCCTCTTGCAGTATCTCTCTCCGCTTCCGGCTGATCAGGGGGATTCAACGACGTCACGATCAGGGTGGCCCCTCAACAAGTCGGTTGTTGCCGCTGAGCTGTTGGCCGAAGCAACCCGAGTCAGCGGCGTGCTTTCCGTGAAGACCGTGTTACTCGCCGAAGGTACCAATGTGGCTGTCCAGGAAGTCAAGATGAGTGGATTGGAGCTTCCCCGAGTTGCGGGGATTTCGATTGCCCCCGGCGATCCAACGGATCTGGATGACCTGCGTGGTCAGGCGACGTCGCAGACAGGTCAATCTGGTCAGGCTGTGACCGAATTCGTTTCTGTCCCCGTTCTTCCGGAGGAATGCATGTAGCATGGACTCGAACGGTACACGATATCACCTCATGTTGGGTGTTCAGGACTGGTCAATCTGCACGGACGAGAATGGAATTCCTTTCTCCACGCTTATCGAATCTGATGGGGAGGAATATCCTGAGTCCACTCCTGCACTTGGATGGGACAAACTGAGGAACGAGGTGATTCTCCAACCACGGCTCGTACGATTCGAGGCGGCGCGCTTGGACAATCCCCCTTCAGTTGATCATCGCAGGGGTGCCGGGCGCGACCGATACGGGAATTGGTACTGGATCGAGAAAACGGGAACTGAGATTCTTGTGAACTCCAGCGGCACGGGACTCACGACACACTTTTGGTCTTCCTCAGATTTAGCCGCAACGGAGGATGTCCCCAAAGACGGCGAATTCGGTCCGAAGAATGCCACGGCCTTACCGGAACCTCTGCCGCTTTCCGGGCTCAGTGTCACCGAAGATCATTTCCTTGTTGTCGGTGTGCTGGAACCTGCAGGTCTGCTCGTGTTCGATTTGCACTCGGGTGGGCCGCCGCGCCAGATTCACTGGCCGGTGACAGTACCTTTCGCTCCGTTCGACATGGCACCGGCTCCGGGAGGAGGAGTCTGGATCCTCGACCACGACAACAGGCGTTACTGGCGGTTGGACCGTCATATGAATGTGGTCAACGTCGGGCAGTCTTCACCGTCTGTGGAAAATGAAGAGGCCGATAGTTTCCGACCTGAATCGGGAGCATCGGCAGATTCAGTTGCAAAGAAGAAACAAAATCAGACAGCCTCAATTCCGGTACCGTCAGACCTCAATGCGACAGATCCCATTGCGATCGAGGCGTTACCCGACGGGACGGTGCTGATTCTCGATGCAGATGTTGCTACGAGTTCCTCGACAATTATCCGCTATCGGTTCGGCGCACAGGTTGGAGAAGCTGTGTCTCTTCACGAATATGAGCTCGTCGGATTCGATATCGCCTTTGTTCCTGATTTCGAATCGCGGGACGGTCTCGTGAGTGATCGCCTCTTCATTGCTTCTTCGGAAGGGAATCAGGCGTTCGCCTTTGACATCTCACTGGACACACAGAGCAATCTGGAATTTGATCTCATCAATGAATTCTACCCCATGAGGCTTTTTGGTGGAAAAGGGATCGTAAGTGCCGGGAAGCAAGTCTATTACGATTTTGGAACGGGGTGGATCCCGCTGGTGGAGCAGCGACGTCCGAAATACTCGGAACTGGGTTATCTTCAAACGCCTCTTCAAGGGGACTATGAAGTTTTCGATGGGCAAGAGCCCGACTGCGTCTGGCATCGCTTCATGATGGATGCTCATATTCCGCCGGAGACCCGAATTGGGATTTCGAGTCGGGCGGCAAATGACTTGAACGAACTGGAATTCCAGGAATGGCAAGATGAGCCTCTGCCGCATAAGAGGAGTGAAGGATCAGAATTGCCATTCGTACCGTCGTCGAGCGGAAAAGAGGGAGGTACGTGGGAACTTCTGTTTCAGCGTGCAGTCGGAAGATACCTGCAATTGCGTTTGGAGTTCAGAGGAGACGGCAGGAGCACACCGCGCTTGAGTGCACTCCGAGTGTACTATCCTCGTTTTTCCTACCTGAAGCATTACCTGCCGGCCGTTTATCGTGAAGACCAGGATTCCGCTTCCTTCCTTGATCGCTTTCTGGCGAATTTCGAGGGGACCCTGACTTCAATTGAAGACAAGATCGCGAATGTGCAGGTGTTGTGTGATCCCAGAAGTTCCCCAAGGGAATCGCTGGAGTGGTTGGCGAGATGGTTCGGCGTAATTCCGGAGTCGTCGAAGAGCGCAGACACGCTGAACTGGCTGGAAGGCTGGTTCCGCGTGATGCAAGACCCGACGTGGAATGAGAAGAAGCGACGTCTCTTCCTCAGAAACGCTATGCGGTTTTTCCAGTACCGTGGAACGAGATGCGGCCTCCTCAGAGCGCTCACGCTGTCCCTTGATGATTGTGCTGATGATTCCATTTTTGATCCGTGCGTATCGGAAGAGAAAGGAACTCAGCGTATCAGGATTGTCGAGAAATTCAGAACAAAAAGGATTCCAGCAGCTGCCATCGGCGATCCCACCGAGGACACAGGTCCGCATCAAACGTTGCAGTCGGTTCGATGGGCACCCGGTCAGGGGCGAGCGGCCCTCATCACATTGTATCGTGAATACATGCAGGCGCGCTTCGGAGCAAGCACGGGTTTTCCGCCGGTGTTTCCTTTCCCGATCAGCGATCCGCGAGGGGACACAGATTCACTTCAGGAGACGCTCTTCGCGCCTGCCAGCGAGCAAAATTCTCCTGCGTCTGTCGCTCTCTGGGCGCTCTGGCAGGCGTTTCTGCAACTCCGATACGAGTCGATAACAGAATTCAATGATGCCCACGGAGTTGAGGTAAGCGGTTTTGATGAGGCTACACTTCCTGAGGAGATCCATCCCGCCACAGTCCAGGCGGATGATTTCAAAGACTTCGTGCGTGCCTACGGGGAAGCATGGGGACAATTCGCCAAGGGAACCCTCGGATTCATCCCTTCCTCCACAGAAGACGATGGACCGTTGTGGCAGGACTTCCTGCTACACCGCTATGCAGATGTGCACGAGCTCAACGACAAATACAGACTCAGCAGCGCGCAAGAATTTGCCGCATTTGAGGATGTCACGTTGCCGGACCGATTGCCACCGGACGGTTCAGCTCTGGCAGATTGGTTCCAATTCGAGAGTGTCGTTCTGACCGGTCGAGGCTTTGCACATCGATTCTCAGTCCTGCTTCCCATCTCAGGCGGCTCGACTCTTTCCGCCGAAGAACATCAGCAAAGGCTTGAGCTGGCCTCGAGAATTGTCAGCTTTGAAAAGCCTGCACACACGGTCTTTGATGTCAAATTCTACTGGGCGCTCTTTCGCGTGGGATCGGCACGCCTCGGGTCCGACACACTCCTTGATGTAGGTAGCCGTGCGCTCTATGCGGTGTCACCGATGATCCTCGGTCGCAATTCCCTACTGGAAAGCTACCTTGCTCCGGGTCATCCTCGCAACGTACGCGACCGACGAATCCTGGGTCGCGATCACCTTGGAACTTGAATCCCCTCTACAGGAGAACAGAGCATGAGTACCTTCACTTCCTCGAACACTCTTCAACCTGCGGCTCCCCCTGATCCGATGAAGCACGTCAACTATACATCAGGGATGGTGCTTGATGCTGATGATTTCACCCAGGAGTTTGCGTATCTCTCGGGGCACGATCAATGGCTTGCGCGAGACCTGCTCGGCTATGGAACGGTTTGCGGGCTTCAGGTGCTCGTGGAGAACGGCGATGACGGCCCGGAGGTAAAAGTGACCCCGGGAGTCGCGTTGAGCCCACGCGGCCAGCTCATCTATGTGACGCCTGCTCAATGTGCCTCACTAAACGACTGGCTGGCGGCTCACACAGATATTACGCTCACAACCTCCGGCTCACCCCCGAGCTCGTATGCAGAACTCTATGTTGTACTTCGGTATCGCGAGTGTCCGAGAGATGATCAACCTATCCCAGGGGAGCCGTGCAGAACAGAGGATGAGGCTATGGCGCCGTCGCGCATCGCGGACGACTTCCGCCTCGAGCTTGTGCCGAAACCACCACACCAGCACGAGGAAGATGCGCTGCGAGAATTTGTTGCGTGGCTTGGCCAGATCGAGATAGCCAACATTGTGGACGATGCGGTCAAGTTCCTTTCGTTCGAGGAGGCTGTCCGGTCCGACTTCTTGATTCCTGCCAGCCCTCCGGGATCACCTCTGGATTCAACGGATGATGTGAATGCATACAATGTCGGCTCGCCACCTGCTGGACTCAAGATCCCGGCGACTGCATCGTCCAAGTATTTCCGGGCGGCATTCCGAATCTGGGTGACAGAGATCCGGCCACGAGTGCGGCCGAAGTGGTTGAGCAAGGAATCACCTTGTTCAGGTTCAGGTCAAGCATCCGCATCCTATGTCGAAGAAGATCTCTTGCTGGCTCGTCTTCAAATCCCGGTCACGAGCGACTGGAATGTCGCCGATGTGGATCTTGTGACGAAAGATGAGGAAAGGCGGCCGTACGTGATTCATCTGCGTATGCTCGAGGAATTGCTTCTGTCTGGGCGCCTTGGGTCGGGCGGTGGAGGGGGGATGGCGGGTGAACGAGGGCCCACCGGGCCACGAGGCCCGGCTGGTGAGACGGGACTTACCGGACCTCAGGGACCGATCGGATTCAGGGGACTGACTGGGCCGACTGGCGTACAGGGCCCAATTGGTCCACAAGGACCGACAGGCGCACAGGGCCCTCGGGGAGAACAAGGGCCGGCTGGCGATCCGGCCGCAGGACTGGAGACCGGACTCACGAGAATAGTCGCTCTGAGTTGGAGACACAATGGATCGGCGATCATGGAAGTGCAACTCGATGGGAAGCCCCAGAGAGCGCTCGTCATCGGGTTTGGGAAGGAAAAGCTTGGGGACGACGGGCGGGTGCAGGTCGGGAGCGGTTCGCTTGACGAGAATTCCTTCCAGGTGTTTATCGAGAAACTTCATCATGAAGGGGCATACGATTGGTATGAACGTATCAGGGTTGCTCCTTTGAGAATTGTCGGTGTCGAGCCGGAAGTGAATTTAGGGGGCGTGATCGTCAAAGGAACGACGGTCAATGGGTTGGCACGAGGCGGGGCATTTCTCTTTTCGCTGGACGCATTCAAAGCTGTGTGGGGTCAGAAGCTGCTGATCCACCTGAAGGGAGATTTTGTTTTCGATGAGACAGGAATGCGAGTCATCGATGCCGAATTCGTGAGGGGGGATCTACCAACCGGTCGCAGGCCCAGAGGGGGATCGCACGGAATTCAGGGAGGACAGTTCGAGAGCTGGTTCACAGCGGTGATGAAAATTAATCTCAACACTGCCTCGGTCGATGAGATAAGGCTCCTGCCGCGTGTGGGTCCGGCCCTGGCAGCGAAGATCGTAGAGGTCCGTACAGCACGAGGGTTCTTCAACTCGGTGGAAGACTTGTTGTCAGTCGCGGGGATCAAAGAGGACCTACTCAACCAGATCAGGCCGTTTATTACTGTTAGCAGTTGATAAGCCGGAGGTGACACGATGGCTAGTAATCTCCTTACCCCTATCCTTGAAGGGGGAATTCGTTCCACGAACTTCTTCAACGGCCGACTCTTGAGTGGGGAGGACCTGAGCCAGGAGCAGTCTGCAAACCGCGAAGCCAGACGACACCTGGGCAGAACTATCGGTGATGGCGTTGCATACGGCCTTGAGGTGGCGAAATCGAGCGGAAGCACAACTGTTCAGCCGGTCATCTCAGTCTCACCCGGGCTTGCCGTGAACAGGAAGGGGCAAACACTGACGTTGCCGACGAAGACCGATATTTCCCTGGTGCGATCTCTTGAATCGAGTGATTCGGAAGGAAAGACGTTCGTCGATTGCAGGCCTACGAATCCGGATATCTATGTTGCGGGCGCAGGCGCGTACGTCCTGCTGATCAGTCCGGCGAAAGGAAGTGAGGGGCGTGCCCCGACGAGCGGAGTTGGGAATGTCCCCGCGTCCTGTAATACAAAACATTTGATAGATGGAGTCCAGTTCCGGTTGCTTAAACTCGATATCAGCGATCAGGATTTGTCGGATACGGTAGGCATGCGCAATCGACTTGCGTACAAGTGTTTTGGAGTGACCGATTCCAGCTTGACAGACTACGTCTCCGATCCCTTCGGCGAACATGATCCCAGGTATGGCTTGCTTGACGGACTGCGGCCCAAGATCCTCACTGATTGCGATGTTCCGTTGGCTCTCCTGTACTGGACCTCAACCGACGGCATTGTCTTCATAGACACATGGGCAGTCCGGCGAAGAGTCACACCTCCCGGTTCGAATGAGGAATGGCTGCCTCAGGCAACCGCACGTCGGATAAGCGAAGGAGAGGCGATGTTTCTGCAATTCCGAGATCACATTCTGGATCTCATGGGAGGGACCCCGAATCTTGGATCGTTCAAAGCGACGGAAGAATTCGACTACATGCCTTCCCTTGGAATCATCCCGTTTGCTCTGCCCCGATCTGTCAGCGCGTTTTCCCTGGAGTTCTTCAAAGGAATGACAACAAGCAAGCCCGTCTTCATCGAAGGCGCGAGGCTGCCGGATCTGATCCATCGGTCGTTCTCTTTTCCACCGATTGACTTGAACAGTAAAGAAGTGTTGTGGCTATACCTCGTTCGAGAAAACTCGGAAGCCATCGAGAATCAGGAAGCGGATGCACCCAAAGGATATCTCGTAATATCGAACGGTCACATGCCTTTTGCCGGTGCCGCGCATTTCGATCTTTCACGGTGGGATTACAGCAACTATTCGTGACAATTGCTTCACTTGGGTTGAAGGAACAAGGAGACAGACCATGGCCATCCAAATCACCAAAGTCAAACCGGGCGAACTCATTACCTCGGATTTCATCAACGGCATTATCGATGCCCTCCTGGCGCTTGACACCAGGATTGCTAAGCTGGAGGCTGCCGGCGCTGGAGGCGGAGCTCCTATCATTACAGCTCTCAATCCCGATCCCACCCAGGAGGAGGTGCGAATGGGTGATGAGCTTCGCATCATCGGAAAGAACTTAAGCACCTCGACCCTGGTTTCTGTCACTATCGGTGGGGAAGACGTAAAGCAATACAAGCAAGGGAGCAGCGATTCGCTCCTCATCGTCGATATCCCCACCATCCTTGGTATCCCGGATGAGGGAGATGACGTCGACCTTGTCGTGACGAATACGCAAGGCTACGATGTCGAGACCTTTACCCTTCTCCCCGGTGAGACGACCACATTGAGCGCAACATTGACTGTTACGAATACCGTTGTGCCGACAGAAGTGATCACAGCAGATGGATCGACGTACGATTATACGTTTACAATATCAGCCCTGACCACTCTCGATGAAGATTATACTTTAGTGCCGTCGATCGATCCAACCAGCTGGTCTGTCGAGGCCGTGGATTCTCAAGGGACTGAAATAACGGAGATTTCGATTCCAAAGAGCCAGCCGACTGCCTCAACCCATACGGTCATTGTGAGGGTCACTGTGCCAGTCGGGGCGACGGGGAGCGCCAAGCTGAAGCTGACGCTCGTTGCCAAGAATTTCCCGACGGTAACAGGATTCTCTGGAAACGTTGATATCTCAGTCGGCAGCACACCCGACGAGGTCACAGACGCATTCGAATTCACCGATCCAAATGCCATACCGAGCGGCAGTTTCGACACCAACGGGAACCTGCTCGTTGCATCGGGCTCGAAGGTCACCTATCTACTGCCTGTTCGTCCAAAGGACGCTGGCAAATACTTGATCGCTGAACCCGTTATCGAGAACGATCCCAACAAATACTGGGAAGCGAAGGTGCTAAACAGCCCGACAGACTTCACCACTTCCACTCCGGATGAGCCGAAAACGATCAAAATCGAGCTTAAGGCCACTTCGTCATCGGCGCCTGAGACGTCCATGGTTGTTCGGGTTTCGAAGTTCTCCGACTCAACCGTGTTCGCGGAACGCGATCAAACTATCAAGTTGAAATAATAATGAGATGTCCGGCATTGCCAACGAACGCGAATCGAACAAAACTCACGAAAGGAGAATTACAATGAAAGCCCAACCTGGTCGGAGGTTTCTGAGATACATCGTAGCAGCCTCGACATTAGTTCTGCTGGTGCTGCTGTTGAGCTCCAGCGGATGTCCCCCAACGACGCCGGTGTCGCCTGTAGCTCAAGATCCAAACTACAGGTTCTTCTTCAGACAAGTCGGCGCCACATCACCCGTTGTGGATGGATTGATGACGGGGGACGGCGGGTGGACAGGTTCATCCCGATTCAACTTTGAGGACGGGGGTACCGTCTACGCGGCATTCATGCACTGCATCGCGGAACCGGATTCCCTTTCCTTCTACTTTGAAGTCGAGGACATGAGTTTCAATTCTGAGGACGTGATCGTGATTGGTATCCACTCCGGGGCCGGAACCAACGACTATCAGCGTCTTCATATCTATCCCTTCACGACCGGCGCTGCTCCAGCGAATGGCTCGAACCTGTCCCCAGCCAGTATCGAATACTATGACCAAGGTACGTATTCGTCTTCGACGGGTTGGAGTTTTCAAAGCACAGCTGTGCCGGCAGGCGTCAAAGCGAAAGTGGCTACAGCCACCGGTGCGTACCTCAAGTGGTCGGTCGAAGTGAAGATTCCAGTCGGGGCACCTTTTAACATACCTGCGAGCGACTACTTTGGAATGTATGTCGATGTAGCAAGGACTGACGACATCGATCATCCTACCGGTCCAGCAGATGCTATCGTTGCAATTCAATGGACCTGGCCGCCAGAGAGAATCATTGGAAGTATTGACGAAGATATCTACGGATATGTCGAATCTGGGACTCCCGCGCCTACTTTATGGGGTAATGCCAGCCGGGCAACTACCATTGGCAACGGAGTCTTCATCATGTCCAGCGACATCAGTACGAATCAGGACGATCCGAGCAAGATTAGTCTGAACCAAGACAACATATTCACCGCCACGCCACATAACAACTCCGCAAATGCTTCCGGGACTCTGACCACGGCCACAGATGTCAAGGCGACATTCAAGATAGCCAATTTCGGTCTTCCGAGTCCCTCTGCCTGGGCCCTTATTCCTACAGGGGGACCCGGTGTTGATCTGGCGACAGTCGATCCCAATCCGACTGCGGCCGCTGATATTCCACCGACCGGAACCGTTTCGTTGAGTGCCGGGCCGTGGCACCTAAGTGTGGCTGAAGCTACCACGTATGCCGCAAATCTACACAAGTGTGTCAAAGTAGAGCTCAGTTCCACAGATGCAAGCACAGTCTTTTTCAACAGTTACGCTTACAGGAATATGGATTTTGTCACGACGAGCTCCCCCTTTGAAAGAACCGCTCAAGTG
>JACVXU010000196.1 GCA_015661185.1 Bacteroidota bacterium | reverse complement strand
AAAGGACATGTGAGACGGAGTCCACAATTAACTGAGTCCCGCCACGAGCGGGACTTTGTGTTTCAGAGCAGCACAGTGATGGGTACTCTCGGGTGAGGTGAGCAGCACCGTTCAAAGCTCATGTGCCTGCCGGTGCGCGATGCACGAGCGTTGTGGACGCCTGGTTGGTGGGAAGGATGATGACTTCGGCAATCTGTACGTGCGGCGGCCTCGTGGCGCAGAAAAGAACCGTTTCTGCAACATCAGCTCCTGTGAGGGGATGGAGATTCTGGTAAACCGTTTTCGCGCGCTGTTCGTTGCCATGGAAACGCACCATGCTGAACTCGGTCTCCACGAGACCGGGATCGACGGTGCAGACGCGAATCGGCGTGTCCACAAGATCGTGCCGCAGTCCTCGCGTCAGCGCGTCAACAGCAAACTTCGTAGCGCAATAGACGTTTCCGCCCGGATAGACTTCATGACCAGCAATAGAGCCAATGTTGATGATCGTCCCTTTGCCTCGGGCAACCATGCCGGGGATGATGGCGCGGCTCACATACAATAACCCCTTTACGTTGGTATCGATCATTTCCTCCCAGTCCTCGAGCTTTCCTTCATGAAGCTTGTCAAGCCCACGGCTGAGTCCCGCGTTGTTGAGAAGCAGCTCGACGTCCTGCCACGAAGCGGGTAGGTCTCGAAACGTCTTCTCGACCTCCGGTTGATTGCGTACGTCAAGTTGAAGCGTGAGTGTTTCCGTGCCGTACGTTTTCTGGAGCTCCAGGGCCAGTGCCTCGAGCCTCTCCTTCCGCCGGGCGGCAAGAATGAGGCGGGCGCCTTCGCGGCCGAACGCTTCAGCGCACGCAAGGCCGATGCCGCTGCTGGCACCGGTGATAAGAACAGTTTTCTTCGTGAGGGTTGTCATAGAAACCGTTGAAGGTGAGTGAGAATGTTTGGGATCTTCAAATGCTCGTTCCGCGGCGCTCCTCAGCTTATCCCCGAGATCAGGAGCACTGTGCTCAGGATAATCAGCACAATCGATGTCGTCCAGCCGATCACATTCTGGTACCGCTTGTTGGTGTACTCTCCCATGATCTCGGGCTTGTTGATGATGAGCATCATACAGATCAGCACAACCGGCAGAAGGACTGCGTTCAACACCTGCGTCCAGATGGTAATAGCAATTAAGGGAGCGTTCGGGAGCAGGATGATGCCGACGGCAATCAGGATGGTGAACGTAAACAGAGTATAGAATTGTGGGGCATCGGAGAATTTCTTATCGATTCCAGCCTCAAAGCCAAACGCTTCACAGATAATAAACGCAGTCGCCAGCGGCAGGATGGCAGCCGAGAATACTGAAGCCACGAACAAACCGAAGGCAAAGACCTGTGAAGCAAGAGCGCCGGCAAACGGTTTCAGTGCCATCGCGGCATCCTTTGCCTCATTGATCTGTATGCCATTGACGTGGAGCGTCGCTGCGCAAGAGACGATAATGAAGAACGCTACCACAACCGTTATGACACAACCAGCAACAACATCCCAAATGGTGTACTTATAGTCGGCAATCTTGATCCCCTTCTCGATAACCGAGGACTGCATATAGAACTGCATCCAGGGAGCAACCGTGGTACCGACGAGTCCCAGCACCGTCGTGACGTACGCGTTGTCCCACTGGATCGTTGGCGCAATCATCTCCTTGCCAATTTCCCCCCAGTCTGGCTTGGCAAGCACAGCCGACACGATATAGGAAAGCAGAAACACACTGAAGAAAAGAAATATCTTCTCTGATATCTTGTAATTCCCCTTTACAACGAGAATCCAGACCGCCATTGCAGAGAGTGGCACAGAAATGTACTTATCGACGTTGAAGACCATCATGCTGCCTGCAACACCGGCAAACTCTGTGGCGGTGTTGCCAATGCCGGCGATGAGGAGCAGGATGAAAACGTAGAAAGTAATGCGTACGCCGAAGTTCTCGCGGATGAGGTCCGCCAACCCCTTCCCCGTCACAATTCCCATGCGCGCATTCATCTCCTGCACGGTCAGAAGCGCGATGAAAGAGGGGAGCAAAGTCCAGAGCATCCCGTAGCCGTACTTTGCCCCGGCCACCGAGTACGTCGTGATTCCGCCCGCGTCGTTATCGACACTGCCGGTGATAACTCCGGGTCCGATAACGCTCAGGAAAATCAGCAGGTTGCGGAACGCCGGTCGCTCTTTCAGTTTTTGAGCCAGACTCATGCTATCCCTCAGATGCCCGTCTTACTTCGGGAAAAACCGCATCGAGTGTATCACGCATCGTGATAATTCCCTGGAGTTTGTCGTTTTCATCTACAACGGGAATCGCGTCGAACTTATACTTGAAAAACACCTGCGCCATGCGCTTGATGCTTGAGTCGATGCGCACCGAAATGATGTTGCCGCGCATGATGCTTGCGATTGGCATTGTCCCCTTTGAAGAGAGCAATTGCCGCAGCGTAACAAGCCCCCTGATGTGCTCCTCCTCGTCGATAACATACACATAGGACAAGAGCTCTGCCCGTTTGGTCTCCGCCTTCACGACTTTCATAACCTCCCGGACGGTCTGTGTATCCATCGCCGTAACAAAATTGGTGTTCATGATGCTTCCCACACTGAAGGCGGACAGCTTTGTCAGGTCTTTGATCTCTGTGACTCGGTCCTGTGTGAGAAGGCGGAAGACGGCTTCCCGTTTGTCGCTGTCAAGCTCGTCGAGGAGATCTACGGTTTCGTCCATCTGCATCTCAGCGATGATGCCGGCGAGTTTCTCGTTGTCCAGCGACTCTGCCATTTGGACCCGGAGGTTCATCGGCATTTCCTGAAGTGTCGCAGCAGCGGTGACAGCACTGATGGATTCGAGAAGCGAGATTCGCTCGTCGGTTCCAAGGTCTTCCAGAATATCTGCCAGGTCGGCAGGATGAATCGCGGAAAGTTTTGAGGAATCCGCCTTCAGAATTACCGAACCGTTGACGTTTGTCGCTGTCATCGGTTGCACGTTCTTCCAGGTCAGAAACTTGTCGTTGATGTCGCGTGCAAAGAACCAGTGAAAAATCGGATTCAGAAAATTCACCCACCCGAGTCGTCGAAGCAGGCCCTTGAAACCAATATCGATGTGAACGAGCCAGAGGTTTGGATTGTCCTTGGAAGAGTTGTCGATAAGTAACTGCAAGTCGTTGACGCGCACTAACTTGTACCCCGACGTCGAAATGATCTGCTTGTCCAGAAACGTTTTCTTGAGAAGAATTTCGTTCTCGGCGGACTCCTGGTGATCGCTGTCGTGCTCGAATGGGTACTCGACCGTGACATGCTTTTTGAACATGGTCAGCCGGACGAGACCCCACGGGACATACAGCGGGTCCTGCTTGTCGTGCATGGACGCAATGAGAGCGGTGATCTTTGGATAGACATGGCTTGTGCGCGCGGCAACATCAACAATCCGCCCAATTTTCCGACCAGTGGTGGCGTTGAAGATTGGTAGGTGAAGAATCTCGGATAAGAAAATGAAATTGAAATTGTCGCCGCTCATGTGCAGGCCTGTTTCTCTCGGAAAGTGCTGGAAGATAGCACGAAAGACAGAGAAAGTCTATGGATTCTTGTGTGCGGTGAATTTTATGTTGCTGATCTCTGGTACATGTTTGATGAACAGAGATCGCTGGTCAGTGGGATAATCGAGAAGAAGTGCCTCTGGTCAGGAGTCGGGGGAGACCAGTATCGATCTCAAGAGGCGTTACGCTGGGCGGTCAGATCCTTCCTCGAAGGATCTTCCACCGGTCGACAACCTCGTGGCCTTTGACCACATAATAGTAGTCGAAGTTGGCCGCCGTCAGGCAGGAATGATGCTCAAGGACGCGAACCTTGTCTCCGACTTTGTACTGCCCCTTCAAAGCCACGGCATCCGATATCAGGACCTTGCCATGTTCTTGCGACAGGGTTTTAACATGAACATGTGCTTGGAGTCGCTTACGGTCATAATCCTCGTACACAATCCCCATATCCATATCGTCGCTGATGTGCACGGGGCCGGGGTCTTTTGAGAGCGCAAGAGCTCCTGCGTCGATCACAAAGTGGGACGCCCCGGGCTGATGAGAAACAACGGAGGCAAGCACGGTCAGCGCGCAATCGGCCACACCGCAACTCCCGAGCATAACCTGTGTATAGTCGTAAAAAGCGTAGTTACCCGGCCGAATTTCGTTGACACCGTCAAGATTCTCTGTCACCGACATAGTAGGCGTCGAGCCGAGGCTCACCATCGGGATGTTGAATCCCTTGTTTCTCATGCGCTCCGCAAATTCAGCCATAACCGCCCGTTCCTGCTCTGCAACGATGAGAATGTCTGCGCGGTTGCGGGCTTCATACGAATGACCGGCATGTGTCAGGATGCCGTCGAAGATGAGGTTCTTTGATTCGTTGAGCGATCGCACAAGCTGCTCTGCAAGGACAGATTGCGGATCTACACCTGCACGATGGTACCCGCAATCAACCTTGAGCCACACATGGAACCGCTCGCTGCCAACGCGATCGATGGCGTCGAGCCGTTCAAGCATTTCGTGGCTATCAATGACGATTCGAATCACAGCTTTGTCGCAAAGCTCCATGATCCGTTCGAGATGGTCCGGGATCAACGGAAGCGCCCACGTAATATCGTTAAAGCCGGCAGCGACGAATTGCTCCAGCTCAAACAATGTCGAGACGGTGATGCCGCGCGCGCCCAATTCCAGCTGATGATTGGCAATCTCGATGCATTTATGAGTCTTGATGTGTGGACGCAGTGTTACGCCGAACGAATTTGCGCGATCCTGCATCCTGGTAAGATTGCGCTCGAGAACGGTCTGGTCGAGCAGCAACGCCGGGGTCGGAATCTCTTGAATGGAGCCTGGTAGTCGCATAGAGTATGTCGCGGTAATGGCTTCGTTTTGTCTGTGATCGGTGCTTTGAGTGTTTCGCTCGTTCCTCTTTCGGCACGAGGCCGTATCCCGCTATCCTGTGCTACGAATCTCTATAATCTCGCCACTAATGTCGGAAAACTCCAGAACATTCTTGTTGATACAGTGCACAGAGCGGTCGCTTGGTGGAAAAGCGCTGAAATCTACGCATGGGTCTTTGTTGTGCCCTCCGCCGCCGTGTTTCGCCCGCAAGCCTTATAGAACACAGCAACAATGATGTGCTGTCACCGTTCCATTTGCTTGGCGCTGGGATATTGTTGAAGCATGCCCTTGCCCTGCATGAGTCTTTCGATACCCGTGGCTTCGAGCGGAAGAAAATCGGACACGACTTCAGCTCTTTCTTCCGTAATGACAATCAAATCCTCGCAGCGAATGTTGATGTTCTCTTCCGGCACAAGAAGAGAAGGCTCAATAGTGAAAACCATCCCGGGGCGAAGAGGCCCGGAGTCGTCTCCCACGTCGTGAGTAGACATTCCGACCCAGTGGCCAAGCGAGGCACGACCCCGGTTTGCACGTTCGCGAAATGAATCGACGAAACGCTTTGTTGCCCGTTCGTACGCCGGCTTCGAGAAGGTCGTTCTGGAAAGGACGCCATCCATCTCCCGTATTGCCTCCTGCAAAATCGTCTGTGCCGTGAGTCCCGGCCGGATTGCCTTGAGAACAGCACGATAACAGCCGACGTAAAAATCATACAGCTCGCGCTGCGCGTTGTTGAACTTGCCGTTGACCGGCCACACGCGTGTCAGGTCGCTCATATAGTACCCGTAGTCGGGAGCGAAGTCCATCAGTAGCATGTCTCCATCCTGCATTTGTCTTCTGCCGGCATTGTAATGCCCGATCATGGCGTTCGGTCCACTTGCGATCAACGAGTAGTAGGCTTCTCCCTGTGCCCTATTTCGATAGTAGCCGAATTTCGCGACAGCATCGAGCTCATATTCCATAATACCCGGTTTCGTTGACCGCATGCATTCCATGAGTGCCAACGCCGATAACTGTGTTGCCTTCTTGATGAGTGTGATCTCGAGGGGACTCTTGATCAATCGGAGATTGTCGAGCGTTGGGGTAAGATCCCGGATTTCAAATTGCGGAAAGCGCGAGCGGAGAAGTTGAATGAAATTCCCTTCGCGTGATGGACGTCCGTCGAACGGATCAGACGACGCATCTGCGACGGAACGGAGTGCCAGGTCACGGCTCACCGCGAAACCCTCTGCAGGGCTGAATGGTGTGAACAACGTTCGCAGCATGGTCCCCCTCGCGTAGCGCGCCAGGTGTTCCGGCAGCATGTCAACCCCGTACACGGCATCAACGCCGGTAAGCTGCCTGACGAGCTTTTCTTCTTCCGGTGACAACGCCTTGCCCTCTGCTCGTTCTCGTCCTTCGTTCCGGTGAGGGAGATAGAGTGTGGAACGTCGCTGCGATCCGTCGAGAAGGATGTACGCATGCGGCGTTTCTACTCCGCAGAGATAATAGAACTCGTTCGATTGGCGAAAGCGGACATACCCGACCGGGCTTGGCGCTCCCTGCACAAGCGCAATCGCAGATGGGCCTGTTGCATCGTAGACGCGTGCGCGTCGCGCTGCAAATTCTTCTATTGGGAAATCTTTCGTGAAGAATGGAAATGTTTCCTGCGCTGTAGCTGACATGGTGAGGAATACGACCTGGAAGAACAACAGCCGGATGTTTTTGTTCATTGCTTGGCT
>JACVXU010000432.1 GCA_015661185.1 Bacteroidota bacterium | reverse complement strand
GAGGTGGATGGATTCGAGCGGGAGGATTGGAGGAGAACTGGGCGATCCATCGGCGTATTACGACCCAAGGCGGGTGAGGGTCGGGGTGAAGTGGGAATTCTGACCATAGCTGCCATGTCTCAAGAAAATCGACCAAATCTCGTACGGTTTCCAAGCAGAGCACAGATCACTCGGAATCTCTGCGTGCTCACAGTTGTGGTAACATTTCTCCTCAGCAGTGAACAACTTTGGGCTCAGTGGATCCAGACGAAGGGGCCCGAAGGTGGATCTGTGCAGTGTTTCGCTTCTCTTCGATCGCCGAGCGGAACCAGCATCCCTTATCTATTCGCGGGCACTCGATCAGCCGGAATTTTCCGGTCCAGCGACGGGGGATCGAGTTGGGCAACAACGAACAAGGGCTTGACAAACCTCGGTGCAGCGTCCATCATTGCAAGCGACTCAATCCTCTACCTGGGGACGTCTGGAGCCGGTGTGTTTCGCTCGACAAACGCAGGCGCGACGTGGACTCCGTTTAATTTCCGACTTTCGTCTGCCACGGTGTCTGTCCTCATGGCCGCAGATACATTTCTGTACGCAGCTGTAACCGGCACAGGAGTCTATCGCTCAGGGAGGACGAGTCCCAACTGGCAGTTGCTCAGATTGGGTCCAACCATACCATGGGTACGGGCTTTCGCCACCGATGGGCAGAATCTTTATGCAGCCACTACCCCGGAAGGAGTCTTTCGTTCGACCGATTGGGGAAACAACTGGGAGCGTATGATGTTGGGATTGCCCGACGCGTCATTGTATATCGGGTCTATGGTTTCGAGTGATACGAATTTGTATGTCGGGTACTACCAACATGGAATCTATCGTTCGACGAATAGCGGTGCAAGCTGGTCGGCAGTGAACAATGGACTCTCGACAACTGATATCAGCGCGCTGGCCGTCCAGGGTTCGCGGTTGTACACATGCGCGTATGGTGACGGCCTTTTCGTCTCAACGAATGCCGGTGCGAATTGGGAAGCAATCCATTCGATACCGGCGGTGCCGTATATCTCTAAGCTTATCTTCCTGTCGAGTCGCGCTGATTCAACGAGTCCGGTTCTCATAGCGGCGACGTATTCTCTGGAACTCCTCCGCTCGACAGATGATGGTGCCCACTGGAACGATGCATCACGAGGGCTCGTTGCCACGGAGGTGCGGGCCGTTGCGGTGACAACGAGTGAAGCAGAACAGGCGAAAGCCAGGCTTTTTGCAGGCACTTACGGAAACGGAGTTCTTGTGTCGACTAACGCCGGTGAAAGCTGGGTACCTGTGAGAAACGGACTGGCATCACAGTATATTTACGCGCTCGGTGCGACGAGCACGGACTTGTTCGCTTGTACTCAAAACGGCCTTTTCCACAGCACGAATAACGGTGAGCTCTGGGCCACCGCAAACGACGGACTCACATCAACATTTATTCGCGCGATCATTTCGACAGGTTCAAAATTGTATGTCGGTACGGCCCGCGGCGTGTTTCGCTCCCAAGATCTCGGGCGCCGCTGGGATTCTCTGAATGTCGGACTCACAAATCGGGACATCAGCTCGCTGGCCGTTGCCGGTAACAGCCTGTTTGTGGGTACGTCCGGTGGCGGTGTCTTCCGCTCCACGGACGGTGGACTTGTCTGGATTCCGATCAACAAGGATCTGACCAATCTTAATGTCCTTTCGCTCGGTGTGTTCGACTCTTTGCTTTTTGCCGGTACATTGGGCGGCGGCGCGTTCATTTTGTGGCCTGATGGTACACGTTGGCTTACAATCAATAATGGTCTGGTCAACAAGACCGTGCGGTGCCTCGTCCCGGTTGGAAACGCGCTCTTTGCCGGAACTGGCGGAGGTATTTTTCTTACGACCAACGGTGGAGGGAATTGGGCGCAGGTCGACACGGGGTTGTCCGACAAAAACGTGTATGCTCTCGGTTCGCATGGAACATATTTGTATGCCGGCACATCCGGATCCGGAGTGTGGAGGAGAAATCTTGACAGCCGTCACGCAGGAATGGGTATGGAAGAGTCCAACCCCCCAATGGGACGACCTGAATGCAGTGACAGCTATTGACGGTAAGACGACGATCGCGGTGGGAAACCTCGGCACGATTATCAAAAGCACCGACGGTGGACAGGTCTGGAAGCGGCAAGAGAGCGGTGTGGCCATCAATCTTAAAGATGTCTGGTTTACCGATTCGAATAGCGGAGTCGCGGTCGGCGACTCCGGAATGATCCTGCTCACGAGTGACGGCGGCGCAACGTGGAGCGGCACGAGTATCGATACCGCCGCATCATTGACTGGTGTGTGCTTTCCCGACAAGCAGAACGGTACTGCCATTGGGAAACGGGGCGCCATTTATAAGACGACGGACGGCGGGCAAACATGGAAGTTCAGATACGGAGCACCTGCGGTCGACCTCTACTCGGTGTCATTCACCAGTGTAAACGTCGGCTCGATCGTCGGTGGCGCGGGAATCATTCTTCGGACAACGAACGGTGGATTGAGGTGGTTCAGGCAACTGAGCGGCGTTGAGCAATTTGGCTGGAGCCTGAAAGGGATCTCATACATCGACGATAGCATCGGCACGGCGGTTGGCGATCAGGGAGTGATTCTCAAGACAACAAACGGCGGGTCGAAATGGTCCATGCAAGCGAGCGGTACGGCAAACTCGGTCTATAAGGTTCGCTTCACGGATGCGATGATAGGAACAGCAATCGGCGATGCGGGTATCATCCTGCATACAACGGATGGCGGAATTACATGGACGACGCGGGCGACCGCCATCACCGACTGGCTGACTGGCCTGACGTTCATGTCGAAGGATACAGGATTGATGGTGGGATCTCATGGAACCATACTAAAGACGGTCGATGGAGGCGTGACATGGAAGTCCCAAACGACCGGGTCGCGGACCGCCTTCTATTCGGTCTCATTCGGCGATGCTCTCACCGGAGTGGCCGTTGGTTATAGAGGTTCTACTTTCCGCACGCGTGACGGAGGTTCAACGTGGGATCCCACGGCGAACAGCACATCCGAGCACCTTCTTGGCGTATGCTACGCAGATCGCAACGTCGCGGTCGCTGTCGGCGAGGGAGGTGCGATTCTTCGCTCAACGGACGGAGGGGCAACCTGGATCGATCAGTCGATTCCGTATGCCCTCACGGCAAAATTCACGTTCTCCGGCATTGCATTCGGCAGCCCCACAACGGGCGTGATCGTCGGCAGGCTTGACACATCGGTGAGCCCGCTTTCGGTGATCAAGCGGTCAGCAATCTTTCGCACAACAGACAGCGGCAAACAGTGGATCCGGGCTGTAGTGACCTCTTCACAAGAACTTCTCGCGGTTTCATTTGGCGATGAAAGCACGGTGACGGCGGTGGGGGACGGGGGCCTCATTCTCCACAGCACGGACAAGGGAGTGACATGGACAGATCGTTCGACTTCCCTCGCGGCCAAACGACTCAACGGAATCGCGGCAGCCGATCGAAACACAATAACGGCGGTTGGCGATGGGGGTGCCATCATACGCACCACGGATGGCGGTGTATCGTGGGCCGTGCAACCAAGCTGGGTTCAGGACAAGCTCTATGCTGTCTGGCTTGTCGATGCGAATGTAGGACTGGCGGTTGGCGAGAAAGGGCTCATGCTTCGCACAACTAATGGCGGATACACCTGGCAACAGCAAATCAGCCCCACGTCGAATGGTCTCCGGTCGGTGTGGTTCACCAGCAGAAATCGCGGTGTTGTGGTGGGAGAATACGGAACAATTCTAATCACCGGTCTGGATGACGTTGTTTCCGACGTCGGAGGTTTCACGGGTGAGGGAACTGGTGCACGATTCGGTCTTGCCCAAAACTATCCGAATCCATTCAACGCGGCAACGGTCATCAGCTATCAACTGGCAGCGAATAGCACAGTTGCGATCAAAGTCTATGACGTTCTCG
>JACVXU010000030.1 GCA_015661185.1 Bacteroidota bacterium | reverse complement strand
AGAAAAAGATTGGCGATTCGTTCTCGTTGCGCTCGTTGTCTTCGCCATGCTGCTCGGTGAGCTTGTGTTCTCACTCCGGTAATGCATTACCGAGATATCTTCATCTACTCTCAATTCAAAAGGAAACAATGATTCTTTCCGACAAGAGAATTCTCGAGGAGGTGAACCACGGTACAATTGTCATCAAGCCATTTCATCGAAAATACCTGGGCTCGAACAGCTACGACGTGCACCTTGCTGAGTGGCTTGCGATGTACAAAGACGAGATCCTGGACTGCAGAAAGCATAACAAGGTTCAGCACTTCAAAATCCCAGGCGAGGGGATGCTCCTCGTCCCAAGCAGATTGTATCTCGGCGTGACGCAAGAATACACAGAGACCCACGCCCACGTTCCCTTCCTTGAAGGAAAGAGCAGCATCGGCCGGCTCGGGATCGACATCCACGCAACCGCCGGAAAGGGAGATGTTGGGTTCTGCAATACATGGACGCTCGAGATCTCTGTTCGGCATCCGGTCCGAATCTACAGCGGCATGCCTATCGGACAGCTGATCTACTTTGAAATCTCGGGCGATGTAGACGTTGCCTACAACAAAAAATCGGGTGCAAAGTACAGCAAGAAGACAGTGAAGCCTGTCGAGTCAATGATGTGGAAAAATTTTAAGTAGAAAGCGGGTGTTACTTGTACCATTGAGCGTTCGCCATATGCTGAAAGACCCTGCACATGAAATTCATCGATAAGCTGTTGAAGGTTCAACGCAAGAACCGGTCTCTTCTCTGTGTGGGTCTTGACACCGATCCGGCAAAACTACCACGACATCTTGGCGCGTCCAAGAATGTCGTCCTGCGGTTCAATCGACAAATCATCGAAGCCACCAGCGATCTTGTCTGCGCATACAAGCTCAATCTTGCATTCTACGAGGCATTGGGTGAGCAGGGCTGGCACGTTCTCCAGGAAACACTTGCCGTGATTCCACGCCATATCGTAACCATTGGAGATGGAAAACGCGGAGACATTGGCAATACTGCAGAGCGGTATGCGAGCGCGCTGTACGAAGAGCTCGCCTTCGATGCGGCCACAGTAAATCCGTACCTGGGGTACGACTCCGTTGAACCTTTCATTCGAAGCGATCGCCACTGTGCATTTGTCCTGGCGCTGACTTCCAACGAGGGTTCCAAGGATTTTCAGCGACTCACAGTCCATGGACGGCCGCTGTACGAGAAGATCATCCAGACAACATTAAAATGGAACACCAAACAGAATATTGGACTTGTCGTTGGAGCAACCCATCCGGCTGAGCTGCAACCAATCCGCGCCATCGCACCATCGATGCCAATTCTTATCCCTGGGATCGGTAAACAGGGGGGCGATCTTCAGTCCGCCGTGCGTTATGGCTGCGACAAGAATGGGCTGCTCGCCGTCATCAACGCCAGCCGCAGCGTTCTTTATGCCTCGTCCGGCAAAGACTTCGCAGGCGCAGCAAGAGCCGAGGCTCAGCATCTCCGCAATCAGATTGAACAGCTCCGCACGCAGTTCTTTTCCTAGAAGCCTAGCCGAAAAGCCAACCGCAGAGATCGCCAAGAAGCGCAAAGAAAATCTGATAACAATAACTTCTTTGATCCTTTCTTTTCTTGGCGTCCTCTTGGCGGACTTGCTTGCCCCGAAGTTCTTTCTTCGGGGGCGGTTCGTTTTTCAACATCACCAGCTTCGAACGACACTCCATGGTCAAGCGCACCCTCAATATTCACGAGCGGTTTCTCCGTCACATTTGGAGCCGGCAGTATGTCGAGCCGGTGGCGCTCAAGACAACCGAGAATCAGGCGGTGCGTGTTCTCGATGTGGGAAGGCTCAATACTGACAGCGGACCGGATTTTCGCAATGCGGTTATTCGCATCGGCCGGGCAACTTATTATGGTGACGTTGAGATTCACCGGACGGTTGCCGATTGGCGCCATCATCAACACTTCAGTGATCCACGGTACAACAAGGTTATTCTTCATGTAGTCCTCGAGCGCGGGTCCAATCCGGCGCCCACGCTTGTCTCAAGTGGACGTAACGTTCCGGTGCTCGTTCTAGGGCAATTTCTTAGTGAGTCTATCCGCTCCCTCTGGCAAAAGGCCATCCTTGACGATCGCGCATTGCTGAGAAATCGCATACGTTGTTCCGACCAAAACCAATTTGTGGATCCGGAGCTTCTGAAGGGTTGGATTCGACATCTTGCTGTCGAACGGCTCGAGCTGAAGCTGCGACGATTTGATGAACGCTTAAGAGAGCTTGCCCAGGTTCAACTCCTTGCTGTTCATGACCGTCGGAGCCGATGGCGCGTTCAGGGAAACCCGGACGATCTACCGCCCCCCCATGCGGAACTCACGCTTAAGAACCTGGTGAATCGCGAATTCTGGGATCAGTTGTTGTACGAAGGCGTGATGGAGTGTCTCGGATACAGCAAGAACCAGGAACCCTTTCTTCGGCTCGCCCGTGCTGTAACACTGCAGGAAGTTCGGGTACAGCGAATTGAAAATAATGAGGAGGCTTTACAGGCGCTGCTTCTGGGAGCCGCTGGTTTGCTCCCAAAACTAAAGACGGTGAAGGACAAGGAATCCAGACTCTTTGTTCGTCGCCTTACCAACGAATGGAGAACCCGAAAAAAGGTGTACCGTTCCGCCATACTTCACCCCGCTGATTGGCAATTCTTTCCGACCCGACCCGCTAATTTCCCCACACTGAGAATTGCAGCCGCTACCTCTCTTGTACGGACAATACTTTGCGATGACCTGTTCCGAAGAATCATTGAGATCCTGAAGCGTCCGGGAGACGGAAGTTCTGGAATTCAATCGCTCCGTACGTTGCTCGCTGTCAGACCTCTCCCTTTTTGGATCAATCACTATGGGTTTGAGAATGCTCTCTCGAAGCCCGTGCACTCCCTCGGCCCGGAACGAACGGACGCCGTTATTGCAAACGCCATCATACCTCTTTCTCTGCTTTATGCACGGACCTTCAAGGACCGGGTCGTTCGAGGGGGAGCCCTTCGCCTCTTTGAATCAATGCCCCCGGCAGCGGAAAACTCCATCACGCTGATGATGCAAAAACAGCTCTTGAAGGAGAGGCTCCTTCTCTCATCGGTCAGCGCACAGCAGGGGGTGATCCAGCTCTATAAGTTCTATTGTCGTGAAGAGAGATGTGCCGAATGCGATGTGGGCGTGGCTCTTTTCGGCGGAGCCGCGGGGCGCGTATAGTGTTGTCGTGCGTTCAGTTCAACCTCGACGAATCCCCGCAACACACCTACGTCTTCTGCTGTTTTTTCTTTGCCGCAGGAAAGAGCACGTTGTTGAGGATGAGCCGGTATCCGGGGGAATTCTTGTGGAGCGAAAGATCGGTCGGAGGATCGCCTACTGCATGCTGGTAGTCCTCAGGGTCGTGCCCAGCGAACCAGGTGAAGGTACCACGGCCGAAGTTTCCATGGATGTATTTCACTTCTTCCGTTCCTTCACGCTGAGCAAGAAGAGTCACCGAGCGCTTGATCAGGCCTTTCTTAAAGGCTGTTGTCTGTCCCATGAATCCCTTGACAATGGAGACATGGTTCTGGGTCAGCATGGTTGGAACGGGGTCGTACTTGGCGGAAAACTCAAAAAGCGTGAAATAATCCGTATTAGGATCCCGGTTCGGGGGTGGCTCGCTGGCTGGAATATCGATATCTGAATATTCGTAGCGCATCGGATTCATGTCAAGCCTGAAATTCTCGAATGCCAGCGTTTTGCTGAAGTCCATTTTCTTCTGGGCCTCAGGATCCGGGGGGTCGCCGTCGAACATCAAATCGCAGATGTCAACCCTCTCTGCAGCAAGAGCGATATCATAGCTGTCGGTCGCAGAACACATGGCGAACATGAAGCCGCCATTTCCAACAAAGTCTTTCATACTGCGAGCGATCGCTTTTTTCTCATCAGAGACTTTCTTGAAACCCAGTCGTTTCGCTTCCCGTTCGTAGAGAAGCTGCTGATCGACATACCATGGCGCGAACCGGTAGTTCGCGTAGAACTTTCCGTATTGCCCGGTGAAGTCCTCGTGATGCAGATGGAGCCAATCGTAGTCAGCTAGCTTCCCCGAGAGCACTTCCTCGTCCCAAACTTTTGTGTAGGGTATCTCCGCGTATTCGAGGGCCAGCGTCACGGCATCATCCCACGGCTTAAAGGTCGGCGGTGCATAGACGGCAACCCTTGGCGCTTTCTCGAGACGCACAACGTCCTTGTTGTTGTCCTCACGTTGCACCTCTGCATAGATCGACGATGCATCAGCAATGTTTGCCGGCTCGAAGAGAACACCCCGGATTCTGCATTCTCGCGCCAGCACATCGCTGTAATCTACCATGAATGCTCCACCCCTGTAATTGAGGAGCCAGTCAACTTCACCGTTATGCTGAAGCACCCAGAACGCAATTCCGTATGCCTTTAGATGATCGGTCTGTTTCAGATCCATCGGTATCAGCAGCTTCGACTGTCCAACCGCCACGCCCCAGACTGCTGCCACTATCGCCAGAAGCAGTGCCGTCCGCAATCCGCCCGTCAATTTCGTGTTCCGCATCGACATTGTCTGTGCCCGCATTACAGAGAATCTCCCCGCAATATTCGAATCCGTTTTCGCGCTTCTTCGACGAAAAGGGATGTAGGATAATTTGCCAGCACATGTTCGTACGCGTCGATAGCTTTCTGCTTGTTCTTCAACCTGTTTTCGTAGATTTCGCCGATGCGCATCTGTGCGTGATCGCGCAGAATGCTGGCCGGCATATCGTTTGTCACCGTCCGGAATACTGCAAGCGCATCATCGACGCGGTTGAGGAGTAACTGCAGCTCCCCGATTCGCATTGTCGCATCATCCACGAGTGCTGTGGTTGGATGTTGGGTTAGCACGGATTGAAAGCGTACGATCGCTTCGGAGTACTTTCGCTGTCGCACCATAAGGTCCGCCAGCGCAAATTCGGTCAGCGCCGCTTGTCCTGCGGTCTTGTTTTCCTGGATGAAGTAGAGAAGCTGGAGGGCGTCGTTTGTCAGATCGTTGGTTGCATTGCCGCTGATGCGTTGCAACACAGCGCTCGCAGAGTCAAACCTTGCTTCGAAATAGTTGAGTTCCGCCAGGCGAAAGAGAACCCGATCCCGGTATGGTTCCGGTGAGCTGCTTAAAAGGCGATCGTATTCTCCTCGTGTCCGTCCAAGGTCATTCCTTGCCGTCTGGACTTCAGCCAGGCTCAGTGTGGCTTCATACATCAGGTTCGAACTGAACGGCATGGTTCTGACTTTGTCGAACGCTGCAGCCGCCCCGCTGAGATCGAAGAAGCGGGTGAAGCGTATCGTGCCGATGCGAAACAACGCCTGCATTGCTGTTTCCGTATTCGGATGGTCCATAATCAGTGACTCGTACAGTGCCATGGCTCCCTGAAATGTTGGCTGAGTTTCCGAGATAGTCGACCCTCGTCCAACACCGGATGAAAGCTGACCCGGAGCCCGTGCGATGGTGTCGTTCTCCACGCTGAGCTCTTCAATCGCTCGAGCGTAGCCAAATCGGGCGAACGGCACAATGTTGGCGGCGGGTTTCCCGTCTACGACTTCCCGGAACGCCTTTGCAGATGGCAGATATGCGTGTTCCTGCGCAGCTCGTTGCCCAAACTGGAAGAGTTCAGATCCCTTCGCCTTCGTAAGCCGGTCAATGATGCGATACTGCTCCAGCGCCGCCTCATATTGTTTCCCCTCCATGAAAAGCCAGGCAAGAATTGAATACAACGGAACCTCTTCTTTGTTCCTCGCCACTTCGTCCTTGATGACGCCCAACGCGGCGCGACGCCCCTCCTCGCGGCCCGTGAACGATGATAGACGGGATTGAATGTACGTCATTTGCTGAGGGTTCGCGCGTACAATCTTGACGTACTCATGCGTTGCGGATTCGTACTGGTGGAGCGCTCCGTAGAGTGACGCGAGTTCTTCGACGAAGAGACTTTGATTCTTCGTGGCTTCGCGGCCTTCCAGGTAGATTTCAATTGCCTTGTCGTACTGTCGGTGATCGAGAAGCTGCGCAGCGATCAAGCGGTACAGGTTCGCATTCTTTGGGTCTTTCTTGATGACAACGTGCCAGATGGAATCTGCTGCCTGCGGCTGACCGGCCAGGTCGTAGAGACCGCCGAGAATCGAGAGAAGGTTTTCGTCCGTGGGATTGCCCCGGAGTTGTTGTCGAACAAGCTCCATCGCCTTGTCGTACCGCTTTAGTTCTATGTACGATCGACGCAGGCCTTCGAGAATGACGAAGTTCTGCGGGTTGCTCTCGAGCAAGGACTCGTAGATTGTGACTGCACGATCCCACACGCCCGTTTGTTCAAAGCTCTGAGCTAATCGAAGCTTGGCGACGATATCAACTTGTTGCGCTCCCGCGAAAACAGCAATCGCGCAAAGACTCAGAATAATCTGAAGAAGCCGCCTTACAGCTTGGGCGAGATCGGCATGGAGACATTGCATGGTGATCATAGGGTCGTCACTCGACAACTTATCAAAAAACGCCGCCTTAATCAAATCGCACTCTCTTCTCCTCCCTCAACACCCGCGCCGATGCATTGCGTTCCTCGTCTTCCCCTCCGTGGATGCGCTCGTTTGCTTTGCCATGTGAATTTGCTTACCTTTTCAAAAGGTATGAGCACGCAAAAAAATATCGTCATCCTCGGATCCACGGGATCGATCGGAATGAACAGCCTGGAGGTGATTGGGGGTTTTCCGGATCGCTTTCGGGCAATGTATCTGACGACCAACAAGAACATTGATCTGCTGCAAGAACAGGTTGACCGGTTTCGTCCGAAGGGCGTTGTGGTGCTGGATGAAGGCAAAGCTTGCGAACTGCGAAAACGTGTTGACGGCTCTGTCGAAGTTCTCTCCGGAGAAGCCGGCCTCGAGGAGGTGGTCACGCGCGAGGAGGTTGATGTCGTCATTAGTTCCCTCGTGGGGTTCGCCGGGCTGAAACCCACAGTAGCGGCAATCCAGCACCGGAAGCGGATTGCTCTTGCCAACAAGGAAACGCTCGTCGTCGCCGGCAGTCTCATAACGTCACTTGTCCGTGAGTATGGGGTCGATCTTCTTCCTGTAGACAGCGAGCACAGTGCGATTTTTCAATGTCTCGTTGGGGAAGATCGTTCTCGCGTGACAAAACTGATCCTGACGGCATCAGGCGGACCATTTCTGAATGTCCCTGCCGGGGAGTTTGCCGCGCTGACAGTCGAGGAGGCGCTCAACCACCCAAAATGGAAGATGGGGAACAAGATTACCATTGATTCGGCAACCCTTATGAACAAGGGGCTGGAAGTCATTGAGGCGCACTGGTTGTTCGGATTGCCCGGTGACCGGATCCAGGTGGTCATACACCCTCAGTCTGTGATTCATTCAATGGTTGAATTTGTTGACGGCTCTGTGAAAGCTCAACTTGGCTTGCCCGATATGAAGCTGCCGATCCAGTACGCTCTCTCCTACCCCGAGCGATGGCCGATGAACGGCGCCAGGGTTGACTTTCCAGCGCTCCGGTCCATGACCTTCTTTGAACCAGATCGGGACAAGTTCCGCTGCCTGGGACTTGCCTACGACGCGCTTTCTCTTGGAGGTACCGCTCCAGCCGTTCTCAATGCGGCAAATGAGGTCGCAGTGAACTCGTTTTTGGCTCGAAAGATCTCTTTCGACAAAATCCCGACCGTGATTGAGCGGGCGCTAACCCTCCATAAGACCCGGTCCAACCCGGATATACAGGAGATTATCGAGGCCGATCACCAAACTCGTGAGTTTGTAGGAACTCTTTTGTAATAATTTCGGTATTACAGTAGGACATAGACACCGGATTTTGTCCCAGAAACCACTTAATCGAGATCCGCATGGAAGCCTTACCAACAGTTTTCTATTTCCTCGTCGTCATCGGCATCCTTGTGCTCGTCCACGAGCTGGGCCATTTTCTTGCGGCTAAGTTCTTCGGTATGCGAGTAGATCGTTTTAGCATTGGGTTTCCACCCCGGGCCTTCGGCAAGAAAATCGGAGACACAGACTACTGCGTCTCTTGGGTTCCTATCGGCGGCTATGTGAAGATCGCCGGCATGGTGGATGAAAGTCTTGACACAGATTTTGTGAATGAAGAGCCGAAGCCGTGGGAGTTTCGTTCAAAGCCGATCTGGCAAAGGATGATTGTGATTTGTGCCGGTGTCGTCATGAACATCTTCCTGGCAATTCTGATCTTTTGGGGGATCATTTTCTATCAGGGCAAGACCGTCAAACCGGTCACCGAGATCGGGTATGTAGTCCCGGAGAGCCCTGCAGCGAAAGCGGGTTTTCTGACGGGAGATGTGATTCTCGACGTCAACGGGAAACGCGCGACACACTGGGAAGAAATCGAGAACTCGGTTTACTCAGATGCTCTTTCAGGCAATCTCGCGGTTATTATCAGGCGCGATGGCAGGTCGACCGTCGTGAATATCGTACAACCCCTGACGTCCGAAATTCTCGAAAATGGTTTGGGTTTGTTCCCCGCCGGACTTGTTGCTCTCGTAACGACCGTCGAGACTGGAAAACCTGCCGACCAAGCCGGTCTGAAACCGGGAGACATTATTCTTGACCTCAACGGGCAGGGCGTATCGTTTCACTCGTTACAGGAATCTGTCAAGCGTTACGCTGGAAAAGAGGTAACATTCAAGTGGAAACGAGAGGGGGAAGCCAACGAGTCTCGTCTTACACCAACCGCTGAAGGAAAGATTGGCGTTGGTTTTTTGCCAATGTATAACGGCCCGTTTGAGAACGTCCACTACTCGCTGTTGGCTGCTCTTCCCGAGGGAATCAAAGATGCATGGAACATGAGCTGGATGAGCTTGAAGAGCATCTATCAGATCTTCGCAGGACGTGTTTCGCTCTCCAAGTCGGTTGCCGGACCCATTATGATCGCCAAGCTAGCAACCCGGTCCGCGGAAATGGGTATCATTAGTTTCCTTGGGTTCATGGCCTTGTTAAGCATGAACCTCGCCATTCTTAACCTTCTTCCTTTTCCCGCGCTGGATGGCGGTCACGCAATGTTTCTTGTGTACGAAGCTGTATTTCGAAGGGAGATTCCATCGAAAGTGAAGATTGCTCTCCAACAGGCGGGATTCGTGCTTTTACTTGTTTTTATGGCCTTCGTTCTGTATAATGACATCATCAAGTTTTGATCCATCAACCCGTGTGACTCGGGTCACCTACGCACAACCTCGCAAGCGATAGCTTTTGTACATACCTAATCAGGAGGAACGTCCAATGAAAAAACTCTTTGGGGGGGGGACAGTATTCTCATCTTTGATCATTCCCCTCGCGTTGGGTTCTTTATTCACTGTATTCTCTCCATCGGCCTCGCAGGCGCAGACCGGCTGGGAAATTGTTCTCAACATGCCGGATACAGATGTATTGATGCTTTCAAACTATGTCGGCGTTGACAGAAAGCTCAAGCCGGTTGCGGGCCAAAGCCTCACCATCACCGCCCCCAACGTTACACCCGCCGAAGTGTATCTGGAAGCAACGGTTATGGGTGCAAACATCAAGGATCTTGCCAGTTGCAGTGGTGAAATCGCCTGGGCGAGGACCAAGAAATTCTTCGTCACAGGGCAGAAGACCCTTGGTGCGAACGATTTCACCGGCGGCGGCATCGGCATAGAGATCTCTAGGGAAAGCAATTGTGTCGATGATCTTGCGAAAAAGGTTACTGAGGGCGTTGGATCGGCCCCTCCGGGCACATACTCGTTGAAGCTGGAGGTGTTCTACAAAGACCCTAAAGATCCGACCGGCCGCATTTTTACCTCTGGCGCTATCGCATTGAAGCAAATCGACATTATCGCGTCGTCGGTTCAGGAAATCAACCTCAACCTCATAAGCCCCGCAAACGGAGAGCA
This sequence comes from Bacteroidota bacterium, assembly GCA_015661185.1. Classification (GTDB taxonomy): domain Bacteria; phylum Bacteroidota; class Ignavibacteria; order UBA10030; family UBA10030; genus UBA9647. The sequence goes on along the minus strand of JACVXU010000030.1, from coordinate 13,255 downwards.
GCTATCCTCATCAAATCCGACCTTCCAATTTGACGCTCAGAAGGAAGGGAAGATCTATGTCTACGAACACTCGAACTCCGGGCAGTCTTCCCAGGACGCCGTCCGGCCGGGCGGCTTGAAGTGTCTTGAGTTTGCCTACAACTTCACAGGAACAAACCAGGTAAACTATCTGTATCCCGGCAACGCACTTCGCCCTCTCCAGCTCGGCAAGAAATATTCATGGTTCATCGAGGCTTCGGTGGCAACCGGCGGCGGCCAGTCAGAAACGCGCACAAGTACGGTCTACTCATTCACGGTTTCTTCGAACGACCCGAACTACACCCGTCTTCTGGACGCTCTCACGAACGCCCCCGATCCGATCGGGTCAACTGTCTCGAATTTGCTCTCAAGTGGGTATACACTTGCTTATTCAACTTCCAACTACATCAAGCTGAAGGCCGGAACTTCAAGCACTCGTCTTGAAATCTCCGATTTGCTTCAGAAGCTTGCTGAGTTGACTCAGAGAGGAATACAGGTCACCGTCTCTGTTGGAACCGAATAACTTTTCGTATAGAGGAACGCTCTTATGAATAAGCGATCATTTGTTCTCGTAGTTATTGTTGCCGTTGCTGCGCTTCTCGCGGCCCCGGCATGGAATTTTCAGCAGGACAAGCGCGACATCTCGGCTCACATTATCAAAGTTGTTCGAGATGTCGAGCGCAAATCGACAACCGGTTGGTCAAAAGCTGTCACGACCGACCAGTTGAAGTCGGGACAAGAGGTGCGCACCGGTGAAAAATCGTTCGCGATGATTCTTTTTGCCGATCAGTCGAAGGTCGCCGTGCGTGAAAAGTCGATCATCACGATCACCGGACAAATGCAGGGAAGGCAAATCGTAGACCGTGATGTGTACATCGAGAAAGGCCGCGTGTCGTTCGGTGTGAAAAAACAGCAAACCGAGCAATTTCGCTTTACCTCCCCGATTTCTGTTGCTTCCATTCGCGGAACCGAAGGCGGAACGGGATTCGATCCCGCTGCTGGTGAAGCTGACATTACGATTATTGTCGGAAGTGCAGAATTTCGTAACACGAGATCGAATCGGTCAATGACCGTAGGAGCGGGAGAGACGGGAAAAGCAGACACCAGCGGAAATGTCGGTAAGCGTAGGGCCAACCAAAGAGATTTAGACGATAACGATCCTAACTCGGGCGTCAATCAGGGTGGCGGAAGCGGTGGAGGGGGCGGCGGAACCGACAGCACGGCGACGCCACGCGATACCACCCGCACAGGAGGCGGGCAACCGCCAGCTGCTGCCAGGTTCACACTTTCGCTGCCGAGCGTGACACTTGAGTCGGGCCGAGCCGTCCGATTCCAAGTCAGCCTCGTGAATAAACCGACAGAAATAACGCAAGGAGCGCTCCGTTACAGAATCCAGGGAGACCCCACATTCAAGCAGGCCACCCTGAATATCTCCGCTGACAACGCAACGGTTGACGTTCCGGCCGGTGACGTGCGGGCGGGTGCGACGAAGACCTTTGAGTACTATATTACCATGCTCGGCGCAGATGGCAAATCGTACACGTTCCCGGAAGACACCCCGGAATCGAACCCTTACACGCTGCCGGTCAAGCCGAGGACAATCGAAATACTCGTACCTGTCAATGACCCGGGTGGTACGCTGAAATACATTAAGATCTCCTACATAGAGTAGCGGTCAGCCACCTCGATTGCGCATGTAATGATTAGGTTGATTGCTTCTCGACGCTGGGTTTGATAAATTGGACAGCAGGTTTCAACACTGCCGTGTTGGAATCTGCTGTTCTCTTACACCGATTGTTCCCGACGATCCGAACAGGATTTGACCCTCTCCAACCATTCATCTTCAGATAGAGGATTTCCCATGAAGCGCACACTTCTGGTCTGCGGTGTCGTTTTAGGTCTATTGACCTTCGCTTTCGTTTCCGTACAGGCACAAGGCACGTCCGTCATCGTGCGTGTCAATGTACCTACTGTCAACCAGAATCAACCGCTGCCTATCAGCGTTGAATTCTCCCCGAGTGGGGGTGTTGAGCGTGTTGTTCTCAATTACCGCTATTTCGGCGAGAGCGAGTTCAAACAACTGGACATGCTCCTCGCCGGCAACAGCGCAACAACAACGCTTGCTGCCGAATTCGTCAACCCTCCGTATATCGAGTACTATATCCAAGCCGATCTTTCCGGCGGACGGACAGAAACGTACCCGCCTGAAAATCCACAGGTGAACCCCATGAAAGCGACTGTCAAACCCATCGATCCTAAGAACCTTGAAGTGCGCATGCTCAGCCCCGAGCAGGGAGAGACGGTGTCGGCAGAAGACCTTGTGATTGCCGTATCCTTGTTCTATGCTTCAGACAATGTCGAAATGAAGGCAACCAAACTGTTTCTCAACGGTATTGATGTTACTTCAATGGCAATTTTCAGCGACGATGTCATTATCTTCAGCCCGGCGAACTTCTCCCGCCCCCTCTCGCTTGGTGTGCAATTCGTACGCGTTCAGTTGTACGACAAGAAGGGAGCACCGTATCACACGATCGAATCAAATTTCAACCTCTCAACAGCATCGGCGATCGAGGCCGCAGAAACACGTCTTCGGATGGGCATCGACGGACAGGCTGAGTATCGACGGGAAGATATTGGTACCACGGTAAGCACCTTTACGCGCGGCCAGCTCCGCTTCAATGGCAACTTCCGATCGTTGAACTTCGGCGCCAACATGCTGATCACCAACGAGGAAAAACCTGACCGCCAGCCCCAGAACCGCCTCCTCGCGTACGCAGATCTTGATTTTCTGAAGGTCCAGTACGGCGATGCGTATCCAAAGTTTCCAAGCTACATCGTCAGCGGTAAGCGTGTTCGCGGTGTCAGCGCAAACTTGTCTCTGAAATTCTTCAACGTGGATATTTCCTACGGCGACATCACACGCAACCTCGACGGTTCTCCCCTGCAGAACTACACCGGAAAGACTGATTCAGTGCTGAACTATCTGGTGGGTGGAAAGGTCGACTCATCGGCGCTCAACACCCGCCCGGAGAATTCTCTCCAAACCACACTTGGTAAGTACGTCGTATTCAACTCCGGCACGTTCACTCGCAACTTCCTTGCCATCCGGCCCAGTTTTGGTGCCGGCGAGAATTTCCAGTTGGGGTTCACGTACATGAAGTCGAAAGATGATGTTGGATCCATCCGGTACGGAATCCGCCCGCAGGAGAATTTCGTTGGCGGCGCAGACATGATGATTGCGTTCGACAACCAGAAATTCCGGATCGACGCTCAGGCATCGCTGAGCCTGATGAACAACAATATCGCCCGAGGGAGTTTTTCAGATTACGACTATGACCTGTTGGCCGGGAAGTTCGATCCAGATCTTACCGCGTCAGAGAGAGCCGATCGGCAAAAGCAGTCAGATGATATAAGGAAGATCGCCGATATTGCATCGAAGATCATCACGATCAACGAATATCTCACCCCCCTCAACCCCGTGGGTACGGGCTTGCCGGCCCTGGCTTATGAAGGCACGCTGACGATGAATTACTTCAACAACTTTATCCGGGCACAGTACTATCAGCGCGGTGCGACGTATACATCGTTCGGCAACGAGTTTCTGCAGGCCGACATCCAGGGGCTTGCGGTTTCTGACAGAATCCGCCTGTTTTCGAACCGTGTGCTCCTCAGCGTCTCATACGAACAACGCAAAGACAATACGGCCCAGACGAAGGTCTACACCACCACATACGACTATCTCAACTCCTCGCTCACGATCTACCCGGCCAACGACTGGCCGTCATTCACGCTTGGCTATGGAATCAACAACCGCAAAAACGATGCAACAAAGGATCTCACCAAGCCCAACAACCCTGAACTGAATCTGGCAGATGATGCAACGGCCAGGATCTCGGCTCAGGTCAATTATGATTTCGTCGCCGGTGCACGGCACAATGTCTCGTTGGGAGCCAACATCGCAAACAAGAAAGACAACACCCTCAACAAGCGTGACCAGACAAACAACATGTACTTCGGCTCGTTAACGAGCGTGTTTTCCTTCCCCTTGCAAACGACGCTCACCTTCAGCACGGGGGAAACCAAGAGCCAGCAGCTTCTGATACCGGACAACGCAAAATCTCAAATACTCGAAACCCTTCTCAAGATTTCATCGCTCTCGGCCAATCTTCAATACCGGCTCATCAATGACAAGTTGCGACTTGCCGCGAGCTATAACTCGACGTTCGGCGACCTGAAACGCACGCTGCTCCAGGGAGGCCTCGATTATTCGGTCACTGAAAATCATGCTCTGATGTTTCAGTACGATCTCATCCTGAACAGCGGGACAGACCTCCTGACCGGCGAGAAGTTCAAGAACGACAACATCATGAGCCTCATTTATCGCTTCAACTTCTGAGTCGATTGCTGAAAGGGCTCTATGGCCTCGTACTCGTTCAAGAAGAACATCCTTCCTCTTCTGACTAAGACAGGAATCGGGCTAGGGATTGGTATTCTTGTCGCCCTTATCGGCGTCTGGGACCCCGGCTTCATTCAGAACGTAGACCACCTCACAACTGATTACCGATACCAGCAGCGGTATGAACGTCAGATGGCGGCGGGCGATTGGTGGAATCCGAAGGAGCAGGCCGGGGTTGTCATCGTCGGCATTAAAGCAGAGGATACGAAGGCCCTCCCCGAAGCCTTTCCGTTTCCGCGATCGTACTACGCTCATGTAATTGAGAACCTTGAGCGGGCCGGCGCGCGCGCCATCGTGCTCGATATTACCTTTGACGAGAAGCGCGACAGCGTATCCGACGGAATGCTCGACGCGGTCTTGGCCAAGTACAACAATGTTGTTCTCGGCGCAAAGATCGATGAGTCCACGGGCGGAGACCGGTATCGGTTGAGTACAATCGAGCGATCATATGGAAATGTTTTTTATGCACCGGGAAGACGTGTCGGCATAACCAATATTGCCGGGAAAGATCGCGACGATATCGTCCGACGATATTATCCCGAGATGACCGTCGGAAACTTCCTGACGCCCACACTTGGGTTTGCTGCGTTGAATATTGCTTTCCAGCTCAACGACACGGTTGTTGCCGACGTGGATGGTGAATCGCTCATTCTTGGCGATCGCGTCATTCCTGCCGTTGATGGCAGCTCCTTCCTGATCAACTACTACGGCCCGAGCGGCTCATTCCGGCATCTCAACTTCCAGGAGGTCGTGGATGATTCTTCCTTCAAGACGAAGGATGAGGTGACATACGAGTCTGATATCAACATGTTTGACGAAACGACCCAGGCTCTTGTAAAAGACAAGATCGTCCTCATTGGGTCGGTTATGCCGGAAGAGCGCGACTTCCATCAGGTCCCAGTTGCCGATCTTCTGCAGGGACAGCAGACCATGAACGGGGTGGAAATCCACGCAACGGCGATCCAGAATGTTCTTGACCAGAAGCACATCCGCAAAGCTGATTCGAACCTGGAACTGGGGCTTGCAGTTTTCCTTGCTCTCGTTTCGTTCCTCGGCATTCTCCGGGTGAGACAATTGAAGATTCGATATGTTGTTCTCCTCGAATTTGCCTCCGTTGCGATTGTGGCGCTTCTGATCTTTGCCGTCTTCGAGATTGCCGTTCGTTCCTTCATGAACAACGGCACGCTCGTGAATTTTGTCTACCCGAGCCTTGCTGTTGTTCTCGCATATCTCGGCGCTGCTATCTACCAGTACCTCGGCGAACGGCAGCAAAAAGCGCTCATCAAAAATGTTTTCAGCAAGTACATCAGCGCCGCGGTTGTGAACGAGTTGGTGGCAAATCCGGAAAAAGCGAAGCTCGGCGGCGACCGCCGTGAGTTGACCGTGTTCTTCTCCGATATTGCAGGCTTCACGACAATATCAGAACAGTTTTATACCAGACCGGAAGGCTTGGTTGAATTACTCAATGAGTACTTGGACGAGATGACCACCATCGTTCTTAAACACGAAGGAACCCTTGACAAGTACGAAGGGGATGCCATCATGGCGTTCTGGGGCGCGCCGATTACTCAGAAGGATCACGCTCTGCGTACCTGTCTTGCTTCGCTCGACATGCAGAAGCGATTGGCTGCGTTGCGACCAAAGTGGAAGAAGGAGGGGAGACCTGCGCTGGAAGTGCGAATCGGCATTAATTCGGGCACGATGATCGTCGGCAACATGGGTGGACGCGACCGCTTCGATTACACTGTTATTGGCGACAGTGTCAACCTTGCTTCGCGCCTCGAGGGGGCAAACAAGCAGTACGGATCCAACATTATGATCAGCGACTTCACATTCCAGCAGGTCAAAGGACGGGTCGCAGTTCGGGAGCTCGACCTCATCCAGGTGAAAGGAAAGACGGAACCGGTAAAGGTGTGGGAGCTTCTCGGAACAGTAGACATGCAGATGACAGACAACCAGAAACAATCACTCGAGATCTATCACGAAGGCCTGCGACTTTATCGCGAGCGAAACTGGCAGGAGGCGATCGCCTACTTCCAGCAAGCCAAGCAGCTGGATCCCGCTTGCCGCGTATCGGAAATCTACGAACAGCGAGCCAGTCTGTACCAGTTGAATCCTCCGCCGCCCGATTGGACCGGTGTCTTTGTGATGACAACAAAGTAACCTAATACAAACGGAATTCTGTAAGTGAGTGAGGCCGGAAAGAAACCACTTTCCGGCTTCACCGTTTCAATCCATATACTTATCAAACTCCCGGCACGATGCCTCCGGAAGGCGGGCGACCCTTCTCGCTTCTATCTCCGTTTACGATGATTGCCCGCGGAGGAAGAAGCCTCTGACTCTGCTATTGCGCAGCCGCTCTCCCAAATCCATCATCCTGCAGGACAAACCGCAATGAGATGCGATGCGTATTTCCCAAGGTTTCGTCCGCGGTAAACTTGGCGAAAGAGTAATCGACATCGAGCATTCGAAGATGGAGCCCGGCTCCGAGCGTGAGTTGCTTGACGTCGTTGTACCCCACACGTAACGCCACCGTTTTCTTGTAATCAAATTCCAATCCCGCGTGGGGATCGAAGCTCACCGCACCCAGGTTGGCCACAGAAGAAAACCGCCTGTTCTCAAAGCGTACATCGACATCGAGCGCCGGGGTAAACCGGCCGCCAAGGGCATCGATACTATAGGCCGCTCCAATTTTCAACGTCGGAGAAACTAACTCGTTTCGTCCCGTACTCCATGCCACAAGCGTCGTGGTAATATCCTGGGCGTTGATGCCAAGGTAGAGATCCGGCATCGGCGAGTAGAGAGCGCCGAAATCAAATCCGATTCCGATGGCAGATTGATCGGCAAGGTTGCGTCGGATTATCTTGACATTGGCTCCGTACATTAGGCTGGATGACGAGCGCTTTGCGTATGTGAAATATAGCGCCCAGTCCGCTGCATTGAAATAGGTGACCTTGTCGTAATCAAGACGATCGACATTGTCGAAAATGCCATTGCTGTTGTTGTCTATCCAGGCCTGCCGGGTATCTGGAATTCCGTCCACGCCCAGCCGCAGAATGCTCAATCCCAGGCTCTCATCTAAACCATACGGAACAGCCACGCTGGCAAAGTCAAAACTGATGAGGCTTCCAAAGCGTTCGTCGTGCATGACAATGCCTTCGGGGTAACTGATGCGCGCAAGCGCTGCCGGGTTCCAGTAGCCGGCCGTCGCATCGTTGACCAGCGCGACGTGCGCACCGCCAAGTCCAAGAGCGCGACCACCAACGCCGATTGCCATAAACTCTCCGGCAAATTTCGCGACCGTTTGAGCGCCAGAGACAGAACACAGCAGGAACACAAGTAATGTAACGTTCCTGAACATTCGCATGGTTGTTCCCCTTTGCAGTGAAAGGACATGAAACAAAAAAACCGAATTCACCCTAACGCAATGAATTCGGCCAACACACATTGTTAGAGTGACTCACGCTGCAGCTTCTCTCGCGGTACTTCAGACTCTAACAATTATCGATATTCTCGTGCCCTTTCCGGTATCAAGATAACAGAAAATCGCGGAGATTGTCAAGCCGACGAGTTAGCATCGTTGATCGGAGCGTGGATTCTGTTGATTTTATTGACAAAATCCCTTAATCTTAGTCTGCTTTGCCGGCGTCGATGTGCGATGCGGGAGGTTGCTTCAATGTGCTCAGAAAGGAATTCATGGATAAAACTCTCGATCCATCCTTCTTTGTTCTCTACTCGGCTCACCACCAGCGATGTGGCCAGTCTATCGAGCGTACAGACTTTCGAGTCGTGACAAAACAAGATTTGTTCGCGTGGTCGCGTGATCTTGCCGCAAACGGAGCCGTCCAGCCCCTTCCTATACGCTGCGATACGTGTGCTGAGGATGTGCAGGCTACACATGTTAGAATCATCAAAGACGCTCATTCAATTCCGCGAACCGTTGTGCCCGACATGGAAATCAAGAGCTTTCACCCGGATGATTGGATCTTGAAGATAAAAGAGGACACTTGAAAGGAGAAACCTTATGCCGAATAACATCTACAAACACATTGAGTTGACGGGAACTTCGAGCGTTTCGATCGAAGATGCGGTCCAGGGCGCGCTTGCGCGGGCATCAAAGACCGTTCGGAATATTCGGTGGATGCAAATTACCGAGACCCGCGGTCAGGTTGATAGCGGAAAGGTTGTTCAGTGGCAGGTTACACTCAAGGCGGGATTCACGTTGGAGGATTGACCGACCCGCAAGGACGGGGATGATGGCTCAGCGACGCCCGGCGTCTTCCTGCCGGGCTTTTTCTATTTCTACCGGCTGTACTGTTCTGGCTTTCGATCTACGATCAGGTCATTATAGTGATTGATCTTCTTTTTGTCGGCCTGTCGAAGATCAACGTCGACCGCGACAATACCCGGCTTATCCTTATCTAATCGGGCCAGGATTTCTCCGCGCGGTGACACAATTTCGCTTGTACCGATAAACTGGATTTCAAACGAACCCCGATTTTCCCTCCCCACCCTGTCAGCCGTTGCAGCAAAGATCCGGTTCTCAAGGCAGCGGGTGACCATCGCGTCCGGGCAATACGGCAAAACCAGATTTGAAGGATGGACTATTAATTGTGCACCCTTGATGGCCAGTGCGCGGGCTGCTTCCGGATAAATCCAGTCGAAACAGATCATCATTCCAATTTTGCCAAACGGAAGATCGAATACCGGAAATCCGAGGTTTCCTGATTTGAAAAAGAGGTTTTCCCGATCAAAGAGGTGGACTTTTCGGTATAACCCGACGAGCCCTGATGGTCCAATGAGCGCAGCAGAATTGTAAAGGTAATCGGCTTTCTCGGCAAACCCATACGCGATGTAACAGAACCGCTTTTGTCCGAAGGCCCGAAGTGCTTGAAATGTTGGGCCATCCGCTTGCTCGGCAACCCTCTCCACCTCCAGGTTTTCGATGAAATTGTAGCCCGTGTTAAAGAGCTCTGGCAGAACATAGAGGTCAGCGGGGGTGCTCTCCATGAGCTCCAGCGCAGCTTGGAGGTTTTCCTTAATTTTGCCGAATGCCGGGCTTGTCTGAACAATTGCAAGGTGCATGTTTTTTCCTGTCTTGCAGTGAAGCGCCCCGGCGCGAGAACGTCTAGTTTTCCGCCTTGCCAAATCTCCGCTCAACGACTGCCTGAATGGCCTGACCAATCAGTTTCTGCTTCGCGGGATCCATCAACAGGTCGTAACTGACTTTGTTGTCTCCGATCTCCAGCAGTACGCGCACAGGAGACACGTTGATGTTTTCGTCCACGCTGTAGAACGAAAGTTTACCCGTATTCTTGCACCGGTAGTCATTGCGGTTTGGTGAGCTGTCCCCCAGCACACCCCTGTTTTCAAGTCCGGACACCCGACAGATCTCTTCTACAAATTCTTTCGCCAGATCCCTGTTGCGCTGTTCACCCGCATCTCCCTCATGCACGTATCCCCAACAGGCATTGCGGTTCGTTGCACCGTTGTTGTGAACCGCGATAAACACGTCGGGATGCAGTTTGTTTGCCTCTATGATCTCGTGAGCGTACCCAGAAATTCTTCCCAAGGAATCGACTGCGGTCGTGTGATCGACTTTCGTGTTGCTTCCTTGCCGCGCGTGATGGAGTCCATCGACGTCGTAACTCCACACCTTGTAGACGTTTACAACCCCGGTTGAGGCGGCCATGGCGGCTTCCACTATGCCGTTGCAGACGAGTGCTTCGTTGAAATTCACACCCGTGTCGCTCTGATGCGACGGTTGGTAGACCACGGTGATCTTCTTCGTCTCGCGCCCACCGGAACCAAGTTGGCTGCTGGAACTGCATCCGGTATATAGCAGGACAGCGGTGAGTGTTGCAGTTATGGTCAGCGCCGTGGTCCATCGATCCATGGGTTTTAGGCGTGCGTCAAGACTCATTGGGTTCTCCTTACCGTTCTGCATCATTACATTCTTATTCTTATCGTCGTCCCGCCACCGGTCGCATACGCAAGGCTTAACGCCGTTACCACGACTGCAAACCAGAGGCTCGCCACAATAAGGGCCGACTTCCGTCGGCTTGATCCTTGTGCTGTGAAGAAGTATCGCAGCATAGATGTTTGGCTCATCAACGGCGAGCAGGATGAGATCGAGTCCAACCGGGAATCGGTTCGGCAGCGGAAAGTTTGATTCTCCCAGAATATCCGCACGCACGAGCAGGAAATTGATCACTTCGCCGAGGATGATGATCAGCGCACAGTGAATGTTAACGGAGAACAGTGTTTTGAATCTTTGTGCATGTTTTGTTCGTCCGCCCAGCACCATGTTCATGAGATAGAGGAATATGGTGCTTCCGACAGAAACGATACCAATAATCAGCGGAGAAATCAAGGCGGGACCAAGGAGATACGACCAGGTGAGGGCGTCCGACAAATTGTGCCAGCAACCGCCGAGCCAGATGAGGACAAAGAGGGTGCCTGCGCAAAACATAGTTGCGATTCGCCATCGTGGTTTGTATTTGATTCTATCGAATACTTCCCCTGGTGTTGCCAGTATATTCAGGAATTCGATCATACCTCACCATTTATGCGATGATGGTTTCTTCCGCTATTTTGGGCTTGATTGGCTTTGTTGGGTGGTCGGGGGATAGAGAACCAGGCTCGCGTTAAACGGGGTGTCGTCGCGCGTCGCAGTAACAAGGCTCACAAGCCCCATGGACGATCGCCACGTTGCCATCTCCATACGAATCGTCATGATGATCACGCTCTTTTCCTTCACTGTTCGGATGGGGGCTCGCCCAAATATTCGGGTGAAGTGGCTGGTCAGGGAGTCCACAAGGGTTTTTGTGGGCTCGTTGAATTTCACCTGGACGTTCTTCAATTTTTTTGATCCCTGATCAAATTGCATTTCTGCGCGGGCTTTAAATCCGAGCATGGGCGCACCGATAATTATTGCGCTATCCGTTGAGCTTTCCACCGCATGTCGTCGCTCACAAAGGCTTCGCACTTCATTCATTTTCGATTCCCATCGTATTTCATTCAATATGGGAAAGTTGGCGTCACCATTGAGCAACTGGGCCCTCGCGGATGTCGCAACACCCAGCATGATCAGTAATCCACATACGAGTTGCTGTCGTATCATGGTTTTGCCCTCCTTATGTTAAGATGGAGGGCTGTGACACTCACTGCCACAGCCCTCATGAATGCTCCAGTGAGCTTACAGGAACGGTATAAGCCTCTCGATGGCGCTCACGTTGACCGAAATGCATATGGCGAAAATCCAGAAATCCACGCAGCAGGTGGTGTACCGATCCCCGTTTTCAGCTATTTGCTGATAGCAGCCGCTGATTCCGCTTCCAACGGCCGAATTCATTTCCACCGTTTTCAGAACCTGCGGAGTTGCTTGTTGGGTGGCACTGATTGCAATCGGATTGTCAGGGATCGCCCCGTTGTTTGTAGTCGGGACCGATTGGGGCCGAAAAAGCATGCCAACCGCCAGGAGGGTTGTAATAATGGTTGTTTTCATGACTATCTCCTTCTAAAAGAAAATGTGATTTATTTTAACTGCTCGCTGCGGCCCGCCTGTCAGCGATGAACTCCGATTCGGCACTCGGGGGCCGGCCGGGCGCTTCGTCGTCATTCACAGTCAACAGACCAGCGAGCAACTGCGCTTCTTTGCTAATCGTTGCTATTCCAGTGATCGGGTGTTGTTGGAAAAGGCAAGCGTTTCACCCTTCCACCTGTCCATTAATACTTTTTTTGGGATTCTCATCCTCCCAATAGCCGGATCTCGCACAAAGAGAGACCCTCCTGCACCCATGCTGTCGAGAACGAGAAAGTGGTGGTTCTCAACAAACAGGATCGCTGGCAATCGCACATGCGGAAGCTCCCCGAGGTTCAACCTCCAGCCGGTGGCCTGAAGGCCGAATGACTGAGCCAGCTCTTTCAGCGTCAACATGCTCACACCCTGACGCGCAAGCCTTGCTTTCCTTTCCATCTGCCCCCGGGATACCTTGATACCGTGGTACTCAAGAACCATCATGAGCGCAGACGGGCCGCAGTTATTACTGCGATTCTGCAGAATTACTCCCTCGACCCCAAGGTATACCATATCCTTTTCGTCATCTGCTGGATTCCCCGTTTCGTCGGGAGCGCTCGGCTTTCCCACTATCCACGACATTGCAAAGCTCATCGCGAGGAAGCAAACGACACCGGCGGTTGTTGCAGTTCTCATTCGCACAGCGCTCCTGTTACCCCTGCGCATTTTCAATTTTGGGCTATCGACGTTTCGCCAAGTTCTTTGCGTTGGAAAAATCTCGTAGCAGTCTTTCGCGGGCAGCACTCGTCTCTTCCCCCGACCCACTGTATGCAACGGTTCCGTCGCTCTTGATAAGAAACATGGCCGGCACCATTTCGACACCGAAAGCCCGGCGTGCTTCCGCACTCTGGTCCATCAATGTCGTTACTTCGAGGCGACTGGATTTCCTCAACTCCATTGTCTTTGAATGGTCGCTCAGCGAAATTGCCAGAAAGAACATGTCGTGTCCGAACATCTTGTTCAGACGATCGAAGTTCGCTATCTCACGTTGGCAATGAGGACAATCGGTGCTGAAGAAAAGAACAGCAGAAAGCCTTCCTTTGAAATCAACATGGCGGGTATCGTTTGAGTTGATTTCCCGAAGGGTTAGTGTTGGCACGGAATCGCCGGGGCTGAGAAGGTGTTGGTCGGTGCCTCGATGAATGGCAACCACTAAAAGCACGGGAAGACAAAGAAGGAGAACAAGCCCGAGTGCTGCACGC
>JACVXU010000195.1 GCA_015661185.1 Bacteroidota bacterium | reverse complement strand
GACGTTAACCCGCCCCGGCGCATTGTTGAGACTCCAAGCGGGATGTTGAACTCTATCGGGCTGGCGAACATTGGGGTTCATGCGTTCATCGAGGAGAAGCTCCCGTATCTCAGGACGCTGAACACCGCGATTATCGCGAACATCGCCGCCAGTTCAATTCAGGAATACTGCGACGTTCTCGACCTGCTGGAGCAGCAGGAGGGGATAGCCGGCTACGAGATCAACATCTCCTGTCCGAACGTCAAGGAAGGGGGCCTGAATTTCGGCACGAATTGCGACCTGACCAGCCAGGTTACCGCTCGACTTCGGCCGTTGACTCAGAAACCTCTCATCATGAAACTGACGCCAAACGTGACTCATATCTCCGAGTTTGCACGTGCCGTCGAAGATGCGGGCGCAGATGCTGTATCAGTGATCAATACGCTTATCGGGATGGCGGTCGATATTCGCGCTCGGAAACCGAAGCTCTCCACCGTAACGGGTGGGCTGTCGGGCCCGGCTATCAAACCCATTGCGCTCGCGAAAGTCTATGAAGTCGCTCAGGTTGTCAAGATTCCAATCATCGGTATCGGTGGGATTATGACTGCTGAAGACGCGGTCGAGTTCTTGCTTGTCGGAGCCTCAGCTGTGCAGGTAGGGACTGCAAACTTCATCGATCCGGCGACTGGCGTCAAAATTGCCGGTGGACTGCGGGCGTTTGCAGAGTCCCAAGGACTTTCGGACGTAGGACAGCTCGTACGCGCCATGGAATCAAACATACAGTTTTCTGTCATTCAATCCTGGCTTTGATCTCTCGTCGTGCCCCTTGCTCACCTATTCTCAATCAATTCAACTCCTTCTTGAACTTGAACGGCTCGGTATGAAGTTCGGCCTGGAAGGAATATCCAGGCTCTTGAGGGAGTTGAAGAATCCTCATAAGAAGTTTCGCTCCGTCCACATTGCCGGGACAAATGGTAAGGGTTCAACTGCCTCGATGCTTGCTGCAATACTGTCTGCAGCAGGATACAGGACCGGGCTCTACACGTCGCCGCACTTGTTGAATTTCGAGGAAAGGATCAGGATCGATGGAAGACCCATACCCAGGAAGGGAGTTGCGGATCTCACAACCAGGCTCAGTCGTTCCATCAAAAAGTATCACCCAACGTTCTTCGAAGCCACCACTGCCATTGCATTCGCCTATTTTGCAGAAGAGGAAGTTGACATCGCGGTCGTCGAGACCGGCCTTGGGGGTCGCCTTGACTCAACAAACGTGCTGCGCCCTCTCGCGTCTGTCATCACAAACGTTGGCTTAGAACATACGGAGCTACTTGGCAACACACTGGAGAAGATCGCATTTGAGAAAGCGGGGATTGTGAAGGAGGGTATCCCGTGCATCACAGGCATACGGGACAGTCGTATCCTTTCCGTCGTGAAGAGAGCCTGTAGGGAGAAACACGCGCCCCTCACTCTGGGGACGACCTACAACATAAGAATCCGCGAATCAACACTCAAAGGGACACTCCTTGACATCACCTTGGGTGACGCGAGTTACAAACGATTATGGGTTTCGCTGCCGGGTCTGTATCAACTTGGAAACCTCGGCCTCGCCTTGGCTACGGTTCAGACGCTGCAGAAACATTCGAAGTTCGTCATGAATGAGGATGCTATCCGGACCGGCCTTTCGAAAGTTCAGGAGTTGTCGGGACTGTCTGGCAGATTGACAGCCATTCACGAAATTCCTCTCGTTATCGCAGATGTGGCACACAATGCGGACGCGACCCGGAGTCTCATTGAGACATGGAAGCGATTGAAGATGCAGAAGCCCGTTGTTGTGTTCGGCGTTGTTCGGGACAAGGATTACTCATCGATGGTCCGTGAAATCGCGCGGGTTGCTGATCAGGCAGTGACGGTCGCCGCGCGGACACCACGCTCTCGTCCGGCGAGTGACCTGGCTGCAGCGTTCGAGACGGAGAAGTGCAAGAATGTGGCCGCGTTGAGCGTGGAGGAAGGCATAAGGATTGCGCTACAACTTGCAGGTCAGGATGGTACCATTCTTGTGACGGGGTCGCATTTTGTCGTCGGTGAAGCAATGGCTGCCCTGGGACGAAAAAGTGCTTGACAATCAGGCCCCAATCGGGTATATTCCTTGAGAAGTCTATGGTGTTCTTCTGTACGTGTTGTCCGTCATCCAACCAATTCACTTCTAAATCGTCAATTCGCTACTTCCAACCCTCGATACTTCAACGGAAGGCATCCTCTGCTGAGTGATTGAGGATTTCATCTTTAAGAGTCTTTCAATTCCATCTCTCCATCAATAGGATTGTTCTACCATGCCAATGGACATTACCGAACTCAAGTCCAAGAAGATTGCTGAACTGAATCAGATTGCGAAAGAGCTGAACATTTCAGGATACAGTGATCTCCGAAAACAAGAACTTATCTTCAAGATTCTGGAAGCTCAGACTACCAAGGACGGCTTGACCTTCAGCAAGGGTGTGCTTGAAGTCTTGCCGGACGGCTATGGTTTTCTGCGGTCCGTCAGCTACAACTACCTTCCGTCTCCGGACGACATTTATGTGTCGCCGTCTCAGATCAAGAAGTTTGGGCTCCGGACAGGGGATAGCGTCAGCGGCCAGGTGCGACCTCCAAAAGAGGGAGAGCGATTCTTTGCTCTGCTTCGCGTTGAGGCTGTCAATGACGACCACCCGGACGTGATTCGGGAACGCACCCTTTTCGACAATCTGACCCCCCTCTATCCCACGAACCGACTCAAGCTCGAGACGGCGCCTGGCGAGTATTCAATGAGAATTATGGATCTTCTGGCACCTATCGGCAAAGGGCAGCGAGGTATGATTGTTTCGCCGCCGAAAGCCGGTAAGACCATCCTCCTTCAGAAAATTGCCAACAGCATCCTTCGTAATCACCCCGAAGTGAAACTCATCGTGCTGCTTATCGACGAACGACCTGAAGAAGTAACCGACATGGAGCGGACGGTAGGTGCTGAGGTGGTCAGTTCCACTTTTGATGAGCCGCCAGAGAGGCACGTTCAAGTTTCTGATATGGTCCTCGAAAAGGCAAAACGTCTTGTCGAAGCGAAAAAGGATGTGGTCATTCTGCTGGATAGCATCACCCGGCTTGCCCGTGCACATAATACTGTGATTCCTCACAGCGGAAAGATCCTTTCAGGCGGTGTTGACGCCAATGCACTGCATCGACCGAAGCGATTTTTCGGAGCCGCGAGGAATATTGAAGAGGGTGGGAGCCTGACGATTATCGCGACGGCACTCGTCGAAACGGGAAGCAGAATGGACGAAGTAATCTTCGAAGAGTTTAAAGGTACCGGCAACAATGAAATTGTGCTCGACCGCAAACTGAGCGATCGACGTGTGTTCCCGGCGATAGATGTCAATCGGTCTGGTACACGTAAAGAGGAGCTGCTGCAGGATGCCGAAGAACTCGCCCGGGTCTGGATCCTTCGAAAGTTGCTCAGTGACCTTACGCCGGTCGATGCAATGGAATTCTTGATGGAGAAGATGAGAGGCACAAAATCCAATAAAGAATTTCTGAAGTCGATGAATAGCTAACCGTCCGACGTGTGGAGATTGCACGAAAGGCTGGAGTTGCCTTGCAGCGTGATCCCTTCCTGGTATTTCATTCAATGCAGAAAGAGTAGACCATGGCAAACGATGTTGTAATCGTGAGTGCCTGCCGGACTCCTATTGGCTCGTTCATGGGAGCGCTTGGTTCAGTGACTGCTCCCGGGCTGGGAGCGATCGTTGTCGAAGAGGCGGTACGAAGAGCGGGAATCAAGAAGAGCGATGTGCAGGAAGTCATCATGGGAAACGTGCTCGCTGCCGGGCTCGGCCAGGCTCCTGCGCGTCAGGCTGCACTCTTTGCGGGGCTTCCGGATACCGTCGAGTGTCTGACAATCAACAAGATGTGCGGGTCGGGGATGAAGGCTGTCATGCTGGCGACACAGGCGATCAGGTTGGGAGATGCTGATACGGTGGTAGCTGGTGGGATGGAGAGCATGTCGAATTCTCCGTACCTTCTTGACAAAGCTCGGGATGGGTACCGGATGGGACATGGAAAAATCATCGATTCGATGATCAAGGACGGCCTGTGGGATGTCTACAACGATTATCATATGGGAAATGCTGCGGAGATTTGTGCCAGGGAGTGTGCGATTTCGAGAGAAGCGCAGGATGAATTCGCGATCCTCAGCTACAAGCGGGCGCAAGGCTCATGGGCAGATGGAAGATTCAAGGAGGAAGTCGTTCCTGTGAAGATCAAGAGCAAGCAGGGGGAATCGATTGTTGACCAGGATGAGGAGCCATTCAAGACGAATTTCGACAAGGTGCCAAAGCTCAAGCCTGCATTTCAGTCAGACGGGACAGTAACGGCGGCAAATGCTTCAAAGATCAACGATGGCGGAGCTGCGCTCGTCCTCATGTCCTCCGAAAAAGCGGGTGCCTTGGGTGTGAAGCCTCTGGCGCGCATCGTCGGCTATGGCTCGTCGGCAAAAAAACCCGAGTGGTTCACTACGGCCCCAGCGGATGTCATTGCGAAGGTCCTGGCTAACGCGGGGCTCAAAGTGCACGACATTGATCTCTTCGAGGTCAATGAAGCTTTCGCGGTTGTTTCGCTTGCAGTGCAGAAGCTCGTGGGTATTGAAACAGAAAAGCTTAACGTCAACGGTGGTGCGGTCGCCCTCGGACATCCGATCGGCGCCAGTGGCGGACGTATACTGGTGACCTTGTTACACGCCCTGAAGCAGCGGAAGATGAAACGAGGCATGGCAGCAATCTGCATAGGAGGTGGGGAAGCCAGTGCGGTGATCGTCGAACTTTTCGCGTAGAGGAAGCGTCGAATTCTCTTTCAGTCTATCCGAAAGCAATCTATGGGAAGTGATCAGATCAAAGCGGTTACAGTTGTCGGCGCAGGCACGATGGGGAATGGTATCGCCCACGTCTTTGCCCAGCACGGCTATGCCGTGACGCTCCATGACATGAAGCAAGAGCTCGTCGATCGCGGGTTGACAACGATTCGGTCCAATCTTGATCGTCAGGTCAAGAAAGGGACCCTTACCGAAGAAATGAAGGCCGACACCCTCGGCCGGATCAGGTCATCGCTCAGCCTTGAAGAGTCTTGCAAGGGGGCTGATATTGTTATTGAAGCGGCGACGGAAAACGAGTCGATCAAGAAGCAGCTCTTCAGAGACTTCGATAGATTCACAGCGCCTGCCACGATTCTTGCCACGAATACCTCCTCTATTTCGATCACCGAGTTGGCGGCCACGACATCGAAACCAGACAGGGTGATTGGGATGCACTTTATGAACCCGGTCCCTGTTATGAAACTGATCGAAGTGATTCGTGGGCTTGCGACGTCGAATGAGACTTTTCAAACAGTGAAATCGCTTTCCGAAGCTCTTGAGAAAGTGCCGGTTGAAGTGAATGATTATCCGGGATTTGTATCGAACCGTGTCCTTCTACCGATGCTGAATGAAGCAATGTACTGCGTCATGGAAGGTGTCGCAACGCCGGAAGCCATAGACACGGTCATGAAACTAGGCATGAATCATCCTATGGGTCCCCTAACGCTGGCTGATTTTATCGGTCTCGATGTCTGCTTGTCGATCATGGAGGTTCTCCATGCAGGCCTCGGAGATTCGAAGTATCGACCATGCCCGTTGCTGAAAAAGATGGTAGCAGCTGGTCACCTCGGACGCAAGACAGGCAAGGGTTTCTACACGTACACTTCAACCTGACGGGGACGTATGAATTTTCAGTTCACGGAAACCCACTTGATGATCAGAGATACTGCGAGGCAGTTCGCGTGCGACGAGCTCGCACCAACTGTGCTTGAACGCGACGAGAAAGAAGAGTTCCCGTATGACGCGGTGAAGAAAATGGGTGAGCTCGGTTTCATGGGAATGATGGTGTCTGAGCGATACGGTGGTGCGGGTCTCGATACGATCTCGTATGTTCTTGCGCTGGAAGAGATCGGAAAAGTGGACTCATCTGCATGCGTGATCATGTCTGTGAACAACTCGCTTGTCTGCTGGGGCCTCGAATCATTCGGAACAGAGGAACAGAAGCAGAAGTATCTTGCCGACCTTGCATCTGGGAAAAAACTCGGCGCCTTCGCTCTCTCAGAGCCGGAGGCGGGGAGTGATGCGACCAATCAACGAACCACTGCCAGGCGGGATGGCGATGAGTATGTCATCAACGGAACGAAGAACTTCATTACCAACGGTGCTCACGCGGATGTCGTCTTGGTGATGGCGTCTACGGATCGCTCGAAAGGGGCACGGGGTGTCAGTGCGTTTATCGTTGAGAAAGGAACTCCGGGGTTTTCGGTCGCGAAGAAGGAAAAGAAGCTGGGCATACGGAGTTCTGACACAGTATCGCTCGCGTTTGAGGAATGCCGTATTCCTGTCGTGAACCGTATCGGAGAAGAGGGATTCGGCATAAAATTCGCACTCAAAACGCTGGATGGAGGAAGAATCGGCATTGCGACGCAGGCTCTGGCGATTGCGGAGGCGTCACTGAACGCATCCATTAAATACAGCAAGGAACGGAAGGCGTTTGAGAAACCGATCGCAGAACTGCAGGCCTGCTGCGTTCAGGGCCGTTCGACGAGGTCAGGACGCCGCCCAACCGCCTGCGCTGGGATCCGCTGCCGATACCCGCAAAGCCGAC
>JACVXU010000194.1 GCA_015661185.1 Bacteroidota bacterium | reverse complement strand
TGTCCGACAGTTGTACTGTTGGACACACCCCATGCGAGAGTTGCACTCTCGGACCCTGCCCAAACGGTCAATCCTTTCGAGTAGAACTCGTGTGCGACAAATTGTATCATGAATAGTCACTCGATAATCAATCTCGAGTTCCTGGAGTAAAACTCCAGCATGGGTCTTCTTTGACAGTGCAACCTGCCCGCCGCACCGATCACATCGGGCAGGCGGGCTGTCGAAGAACTACAGGCTTTTCACTCCAGCGCCGCCTCTCCCCGCTGTTGTCCGACAGTTGTACTGTTGGACACACCCCATGCGAGAGTTGCACTCTCGGACCCTGCCCAAACGGTCAATCCTTTCGAGTAGAACTCGTGTGCGATGTGCGACAAATTGTATCATGAATACTCACTCGATAATCAATCTCGAGTTCCTGGAGTAGAACTCCAGCATGGGTCTTCTTCGACAGTATAACTGTCGAAGAACTGCAGGCGGGTCCCGCTCTTGTTGTCCGACAGTTGACCTGCCCGCCGATCTCGATGGCGGGACTGTCGGACACCATCCATGCGAGAGTTCCACTCTTGCCCCATTTCTTCCCCAACTTAAGGCCCACCATGAAGAAGCCCTGGACCTTCGACGATTCAAATTCCCTCTACTACTGCACTGACGTGATTGTCGGTTGGCAGTACGTCTTCACCTCACCTGAGTTCTTTGAGACGATTATCGACTCACTGAAGTATTGTCAGGAGAACAAAGGCCTCCGACTTCACGCGTATGTCATTATGCCAAACCACGTTCATTCCATTATCTCCGCGTCGCAGGGCAACCTGTCTTCAATTATCAGAGACTATAAACGATATACTTCCGGGAGGATCTCAGATCTTCTTGGCGAGGCGAAGAATAAGCGTTTACTCAGGTATTTTCGCTCTGTTGCCAGGCGGGAAGAAAGAGGAAACGAACACAAGATTTGGCAAAGCGGGAGCCACCCAGTGCTGATCGAAAGCGGTGAGTTCTTCGATCAGAAGCTGGAGTACATCCACAACAATCCCGTGATCAAGGGATATGTTGAGAGGCCCGCGCACTGGAAATTTTCAAGCGCCCGGAATTACATCTTGAATGATCACTCCATTATCAAAGTAGACCTCCTGGAGTAGAACTCCTGCATGGGTCTTCTTCGACAGTCCAACTGTCGAAGAGCTGCATGGCGCGAAGAACTGCGGGCCTTTCGTTCCAGCGCCGACTTGCCCCCTTGTTGTCCGACAGTTACACTGTCGGACAACATCGATGCGAGAGTTTCACTCTCGGACTCTCACAAAAGGATCCCTCGACAAGCAACTCCTCGCCTGGAGTGAAACTCCAGCATGGGTCTTCTTCGACAGTACAACTGTCGAAGAGCTCCAGGGCGCGAAGAACTACAGGTTCTTCATCCCACGCCACCTCGGCGATTGCGACAACCCCTCCCCACTGCTGTCCGACAGTTGCACTGTCGGACACCATCCATGCGAGAGTTCCACTCTCGGACTTTGCACAAACTGTCAATCCTTTCGAGTAAGGTCTCTCGATAGCCAATCTCGACCTCCTGGAGTAAAACTCCAGCATGGGTCTTCTTCGACTGTGCAACCTGCCCGCCGCACCGATCACATCGGGCAGGCGGGCTGTCGAAGAACTACAGGCTTTTCACTCCAGCGCCGCTTCGGCCATGGCAACCACGTTTTCAGGCGGCACGTTCGGTAGCAGCGCTTCGTGACTCGGGCTCACGATGAGCCGCGGACCCAGCAAATCCTTGATTCGTCGTACCTCCGCCTTCACCTCTTCAGGGCTTGAGTTCACCAGGACGTCCTGCGTGTCGATCCCACCAAGAAATGCTATGCGCCCCTTGAACTCCCCCGCCAGGGTTTCCGCATCCATCCCAAACGCTTTCGCCTGCAACGGGTGGAGACAATTCACGCCGGCATCGACGAGCCGGTCGATCACGCGATAGATCGATCCACACGAATGCAGGATGACCTGATAACCGTGCCGATGAGCCTGGTCGGTGAACCTGCGAAACCAGGGCATGACGAATTCGTCGAACATCTCGGGAGCCAGAAAAAGGTCCCGCTGGGTTCCAAAATCGTTGCCGAAGAAATACCCGTCGATAGTATCCCCCGCCTGCGTGAATAACAACTCATTCGCCTCGAAGTAGAATTGACAGACGCGGTCAGTCACGGCACGGACAATCTCCGGGTGCGTGTACATCTTCGTCAGGTAACTCTCCACGCCGAAGATATCCATCACATCATGAAAGAACGGAGTCCAGAATCCGCTTGCACGATAATACTCGTCCGCATTGCGTAACCTTGACAGGCAATCGGTAAGATCGAGGTACTTGACCTCCGGCCAGTCGTACGACTCCACTTCTTCAATGCTTTCGCACTCTGAAAGCGGCCCGGCTTCCCCGAGCGACTTCTTGAATTTCCACAGGTCGAACAACCCCTTCCCCGCCGGGTGCCGGTACGTCGAGTCGATGAAGAGGGGCGTGATCCAGCGAAAGTCGTCGCCGACCTTCAGTTGCAGCTCTTCCAGCGTGGATGTCCCGAAAAACTTGTGATAGATGGGAAGGGTGTCGTCGTGCGGATTCCCGAGCCAGAATCCGCAGCGATCGGCTGGTTTGCCATCGATGATACGGCGTATGCGTTCGCGGCTGGTCATAGGTGTTCTCTGCCCGGAAAGTACTCATTCACTCCTTCTTGTGCAATCTCTTCTGTCGCTCGCTTGAATATCCGACGACTGCTTTCTACATTCCCATAGCCGCAGCGGGGCGGGACGCTGCCAGTTTCTCAACTCGCACTGAAAGACCCTGCCCTTCAATTCTCATCCACCCACCACTACGCTGTGTGATCAGAATGGACTTCCATCCGATTGACCTCGCGATCATTGCCGTTTACATGCTCATCACAGTTGCGCTCGGCTTCATGGTGCGAAGCAGGGCGACGAAGAAACTGGAGTCCTACTTCCTTGCAGACCGCAGCGTTCGCTGGTGGATGCTCGGATTGTCGGGCTGCTCGAGCTACATCGACATCGGCGGCACCATGGTGATCATCGGGATGATGTATTATGTTGGACTGAAATCCGTCTGGATCACGCACATTTTCTGGGGATTCTTCATGATGGGTTTCTACATGGCGTTTCAGGCGAAGTACATCCGGCGCTCGGGCGTGATGACGCTGGCGGAGTGGAATGAGACCCGTTTCGGACAGACCCGCGACGCAGAGTATGTCCGCATCGCCACCGCCATCTTCCTTCTCGTGCTGATGATGTTCAACCTGATGTACCTGTCGGTAGGAACAGGAAAATTCGCCGAAGAATTCCTTCCCTTTTCGCGCGCCGAATCGACATTCATGGTGTTTGCCATCGTAGGCGTGTATGTCACTGTGGGCGGATTTTTCGGAGTCGTGCTCACAGACATTTTTCAGACACTCCTCGTTGCGATTGGCGCCATCATACTAACGGTGATGGTGTTCCAAATCCCGGAGACGGCGACGTTCCTCGCCATCAAAGACCCTCAATGGAGTTCACTCACGCCGACGTGGACTCTTTGGTCTTCCTACCTCCAGGAGACGCCAGAAAGTCATCAGCACTACTACTGGTTTGGACCCATTCTCCTCGCCGGTACTTCGTGGCTCGTCTTCAAAATACTCGCCGGACCAATCGTCTGGGACTTTACGTTCTTTTTGACAGCCAAGAACCCCCGGGAAGCCTCGCTCGCAGCGGGAATGTGGACGGTCGGGCACACGCTGCGCTGGTTCCTCGCCGGTTCATTTCTGTTTCTCGGCATCTATTATCTCGGATCGGCGGCCAACTTCGATGCAGAGAAGATCATGCCTCTGGTATTGAAAAGGCTTCCCGTGGGGCTGGCAGGACTTTTCATGGCGGTGCTTCTCGCCGCACTCATGTCGACGATCAGCGCCATGATCAACGTGACAAGCTCCGTCATCCTTAACGATTTCCTCAAGCGATACTTCGCCAGGAACATGAGTGAGAAGCAGTTGGTCCGACTTGGTATGGCGGCTTCGGTCGTCTCGGTAACGGTCGCATTCTCTTTCAGTTTCCTGTACGACAAGATCATCGCAATCTGGGAGCTGATGATTTTTGTGATTCTGACGATGATTCTGCTCCCCGGCACGTTGCGCTGGCATTGGTGGCGTTTCAGCGCACGGGCGTTCGTGTGGAGCCTGCTTGCGACAGGATGTGTTGCCCTTGTTCAGAAGCTCTTCTTTGCTTCATGGCCGGTCTCTACGTCGCTGCCGGCAAGCATCGTGACATCGTTCGCCCTCACCGTCATTATTACCTACATGACGAAACCTACTGACACGGAAGTTCTGGTGAAGTTCTACGCGAGAATCCGGCCAATCGGATTCTGGAAACCAATCCGTCTGGAAGCCGAGAGGCGCGCGCTGGTTCCCGTCGACGACCGTATGCGACACATCGATCTCTTGAACGGGTTTCTGGCTTCCTTCTTCCAGTTAACGCTTGGGATCATTCCATTCTACTTGTTCCTGAGGAACTGGACTCAGGCTATTCTCTGGTCAGGGATCTGTCTTGCGATGATTGTTGTTCTATACTTCACGTGGTATAAGAACCTGCCGTCGCCTGATGAAGCCTAGGTGAGATGTACGACTTCGCACATGAATGCAGACGCAGAAGTCGGATATCTTCCCGGAACAAGTAGAATTGTTGGAAAAATTCTTGTATCATGAAGAAGATGTTCCAACACGTGGGTAACGCTCCACGATCGAGGACATTTTTGTAGCTCTGCCACGAACGATCAAACGAAAGCGGAACGATTATGACTCATTACAAAGAATTAGGTCTCGTCAATTCCAAAGAACTGTTCCAGAAGGCAGTCAAGGGCGGCTACGCAATCCCGGCCTTCAATTTCAACAACCTCGAGCAATTGCAGGCAATCATTGGTGCATGCGTCGAGACGAAGTCACCGGTTCTCCTCCAGGTCTCGAGTGGGGCTCGGAAATACGCGAACCAGACACTGTTGAAGTACCTGGCGAAAGGTGCTGTTGACTACGCCAAAGAACTCGGCTACGCGATTCCGATCGTGCTGCATTTGGACCACGGCGATACGCTTGAGCTCTGCAAATCGTGCGTCGAATCCGGCTTCTCTTCCGTCATGATCGACGGCTCACATCATCCTTACGACAAGAACGTCGAGGTGACCCGTCAGGTTGTTGAGTATGCTCATAAGCACGATGTGAGTGTGGAGGGCGAACTGGGAGTTCTGGCAGGCATTGAGGACGAAGTCTCAAGTGCCGTGACGCATTATACCAAGCCCGAAGAAGTTGAGGACTTTGTGAAGAAGACGGGGGTCGATTCGCTGGCAATCTCCATCGGGACATCTCATGGCGCCAACAAATTCAAGCCGGAACAATGCACACGGACCGCAGAGGGTATACTCGTCCCGCCTCCGCTCCGTTTCGACATACTGGAAGAAGTGGAAAAGCGAATTCCGGGCTTCCCCATTGTGCTTCACGGCGCATCATCCGTCCCGCCCGAGCTTGTACGGATCATCAACAGTAACGGCGGCAAACTCAAAGATGCGGTTGGAATTCCAGAAGAACAACTCCGGCGGGCAGCTGCTTCGGCAGTGTGCAAAATCAATATCGACTCTGATGGTCGATTGGCTATGACTGCAGCAATCCGGAAAGCGTTCGTGGACAATCCGGCAGAATTTGATCCGCGCAAATACCTGGGTCCCGCACGCGACCAGCTCAAAGAGCTTTACAAACACAAGATTGTGAACGTTCTTGGCAGTGCAAACAGGGCGTAGCCCATCGCTTTCGCCAGAGCGTTAACAGCAATTTCAGGACAAGAAGCACGGGATCTATTTCTCGAGTATCAGAGCGCGATCGGGATCGCCCGGCGTTTCGGGGATACCATATCGGCCGCATTCTGTTTGAACTCGTTCTTGCGCACCGCTAGAAGAGCGCATAGCTGAATCCCACTGAAAGCACTTCTTTCACCTGCAGGCGCGTTGTCGCCCTTTCATCGTTGATCAGGAACACGTTCAGCATAACAACGAGGTACTTGTTGACGGTCGCCGTGATCGTATTGTCCATCCGGAGCGTCGCATCGCTCGGCTTTCTGACTGGAGAAAAGATTTCGAGCTTCGACCTGAAAAGAAGATTGTCATCAAGCTTCCAGTCAATGTCTGTGACCGATTCAAAGCCCCCGTCGACACGAACCTTGACCCTGTGCGACTCCGGTGTCTTCGGGTCATTAGCATGCTGCCAGTATCGGGACGTCACAATCTCACGCAACGCAATACCGAGACGCGTCTTGACCACTGCCGCCGGTTGGTACCCAAACCCGGCGCTCTGTGTCAAGTAACCCGGGTCAAAAAGCTTCGACACCGGCGTCTCCTTTCCGGTTGCATCAATGGTGACCCCGATCGCAAACTGTGTCTTGAGTGTCGCACCGACATACGGGTTGACGTGCGCGCCCAGCTTGTGTGTGAAAACCGATTCCATCTCGAGCCTGTCTTCCGTTTTCCGCGTTTTATCGCTGCCAAGCCTCGCCTGGCCGAACACCATCTTGTAGCTGTTCCCCAGCGTGAACAAAGTATCGTCGAGAACCGATTTCCCTTCGAGCCTGATCGTCCAGGACAAAGCATCTTCACCGCCCTGCGCCCAATCCTTTAAGGCGACCTGGGTGAGCGTCACTCCAGAAACCACCGAATGCTTCCACCCCCACTTGCTGGAATCGGACTTTTGTGGTGCCGGCGCTTGCGACCATGCGCGCCCGGCAAAAACAACCAACAACACTACGATAGTCCTCTTCATCTGTCATTTCCTTCCAATTCTCCTCCTATTGACATTGGGAAACCCCCTTGGTTGTTCGTTGTTCTATGGAGTGGTTCAGATCGACGCCCGCCCACCGTTGTCCACTAAATTAACGGAAGGAGTGGTTTCATCGATTGGAGAGTGAGCGGATGGCTCCGGCGCCTTGACAAGAATGTAATTACTCAATATCTGAATGGCAAAGGGGAACTCCACCGTCATTGATGAAGAAACCATGTCAAGA
>JACVXU010000029.1 GCA_015661185.1 Bacteroidota bacterium | reverse complement strand
TTTTCAGAAGTTCCAGGTTCGGTAACGACGACCATAGCGTTTTCTTGTCTATAAGGTTGTGAATGATAAGAGACGTGGGTTCATTTGTTGAGACTGCACACCGCAAGCGAGAACTCAAGGCAAAAGGACTAAAGGCTATCTCAAAAACAGCCACAATGTCATTGCGAGGCGTTGTTTGCCGAAGTTCCGCCCTTTGAATCCCGCTCATAAGCGGAATCCTGAAAAGCGGGACAATTCCTCACTAACCAGGCTCGGTTAGCAGGCCGGGTTTGAGATTGTCCGCCCTCCAGGATCCCGCATCAAGGCGGATCCAGAGAGCGGGACTTCGTCGCGGAGAAGCCCTCCTTTGGGAGTCTTCTCATTCTTGGAGTTCTTGGCAGACTTGGTGTTCTTTGCGGTTTTGGCCGTTTTCTTCACCTTTGGCTTGTTGTACCGATCAAGCTTGAATTTCTCGCCCAGATACAGCCTCTTCGCTTCGGGATCTTTGGCCAGGTACTCTGCCGTGCCCGATTTCAGGATCCTGCCTTCAAAGAGGAGGTATGAATGATCCGTAATGGAGAGCGTCTCGTGCACATTGTGATCGGTCACGAGAACCCCGATGTTCCTTTCCTTCAGCTTCATGACGATCTTCATGATATCTTCGACCGCAATGGGGTCAATACCTGCGAACGGCTCATCGAGCAGCATGAACTTCGGATCGAGGGCAAGCGCCCGGGCAATTTCTGTACGGCGACGTTCACCTCCCGAGAGGACATATGCCATGCTCTTTGCGAGGTGCGTCAATCCGAAGTCCTCCAGAAGCCGGTCACATTTTTCTTCCCGGGCTTTGCGCGGAAGGTCGCTGATCTCAAGCACCGCAAGGAGGTTCTCCCGGACTGTCAACCGCCGGAACACAGATGCCTCCTGTGAGAGGTAGCCAATCCCCAAGCGCGCCCGCTGATACATCGGCAGTGCTGTGATCTCGCTGTCGTTGACAAATACACTGCCCGCGTTGGGTCTGACCATCCCTACGATCATGTAGAAGGTCGTCGTCTTCCCCGCGCCGTTCGGCCCAAGAAGCCCGACGATCTCTCCCTGCCGGACCTGAATCGTCACATCGTTCACGACCGTGCGCTTCTTATATTTCTTTACAAGCCCGCTGGAGCGGAGGACTTGCGGTTCGTTCTGAATAGGGACGTCAGTCATAGGATTCATGCACAATGGATAGCTGCCTCCGCCTGGGGCGGTCGGTAATCCAGCGAAATCCGTCAAGGTTGTATGCACGTTCGCGTTTCGCTATCATCCTCTCCGGGTAGTACTTCCCTTCCACTCCTCCCACGATTTTAATGCGGTCAAGCTTGCCGTCGCGGAACTCCATCAGGATCTGGTCACCGCTTGAACGATTAGCGCCGTTTGCCGATCCCCCATCAAACAAGTAGTAGAGACTCGTTGCAGTCCGGTCTGCGTCAATCTGGACAATCTTGCCGTTCTTGAACCGGAGCGTAATCTCACGGGCAGACAACTGATCAAATCGTGCCGCATGGATTGAATCGGCACGGGAGATCGCCATCGAACGGCCACGCACGTATACGCTCTGAAGTTTCTTGTCCCTCGTCGTGATGACGATGGAATCGCCGGAAATCTGGTTTTCGGCATGCCAAACAACGGGCTGCTGGCGAAGAACGATTCGGTCCCGTTTGTAAAAATACGTCGCCTCACCGCACCGAGCGGCAAAATCCGTCCGTGCCATCTCTACCCGACCACGGGCCAGAAAGCGTTGCAGCGAATCCTGGTACGCTTCCATTATCGCACTCACAATCAACAGCGTATCGAGAGCCCCGCCTGCTACCGTATCGATCTGCATCAAACGGGGGTTTTTCGGGACGATGGTATACTTCGCTTTGTCGAAGTGCACAAGTGAGTCACCGAACACGGTAAGATTGTTCTCCGGGTTGAAGACGCGGACCCTCCCGACGGCGATCGATTTCTCTTCCTGTTCGAAATAGGTCAGCGTGTCCGACCATGTCGAGGAGGCCGAATCGACTACGTGCACCTCACCGCGAAAGTACGCTCGTTTGTCCTCCGCCCAATATTCGCCGTATCTTGATGTCAGGACCATTCGCCCTCGGTTAAGGAGAATGCCTTTCGGCATCACAACCAGCCGCTTATTCCCGGAGTACATCCCTTCAGCCGATGTCAATGTGACACTGTCCCGGACGATCTTTACGTGTCCATAGAGATCAACGACATTTGTCTGCATATTGCGAAAGGCTGAGTCGCACCAGATCTTCACTTCTCCCGACGCAGACGGTTGAACCATATGGACCTTGCCGATCAGCGCCTGAATCTGCTGAGCACCGAAACGCCTCACATCGAGCACATCGGCGGAGCGAATCTCAAAGTCCTTCTGCTGGGAATAGACCCTTGTACCCCCCAAAACGAATGACAGCGCACACAGAGCAAATGATAAAGCACGAAATACTAATCTCGGAATCCTAAACAAGTCCAAATCACGAAACTCAAAACCCGAAACGCCTCCACTGCCTCTCCTATTTGGATCTCGCATTTCGAGCTTAGGATTTCCTTCGTATTTCGGTTTTCGTATTTCGTATTTGCTGACGGAACCAACTGGCATCGTGGCTTCAATTTCCGTGAACTTGTGCTGTAACCTTAAAAATCCTGTAATTGCTCAGACGCTGATCCGATTCGAACCCGCGACCCTGCACTTTCTCGCGCGGAGACGTCACATAAACATATTCTGGCGTGTGGATGAGGTGCCGCCTGTTATCGTAGTACATCTTCTCGGATCGAAGATGCGTGCCGTCGTCGGAGACTACCAGGACGTCCCCTTCTGCTTCAATGTCATATGTTCGTTCGTTGATCTTCCCTTGACGGGCTGTCATGACCGACGTCTGTTTTCCCGCCTCATTGTAGAAATGGACAACTACACCCTGGCTCATCATCGTTTCCTGCGGGCCATCGAATTTTTGGATATAGCCCGCCCGGATCCGCGCTTGCACTCGTCCCGAATCCGAAATCACAATAGTGCTGTTCCAACTCTCCTGCTGAGGAATGCTTTTTGAATCGAGGCCGGGGAGGACACTGGGCTTAATCTTCTCTTCACACCCGCTTGCCAACACCATCAACAGTGCAGTGGAGAGAAATACGATAATGAGTCGAAGCAGTCTCATCCGACCCCTTCGTTCCCCAGTCCGGCCTTTACGAGATCGTGGAGATGCAGCATGCCAACGGGGCGTTGCTGGTCGTCCACGACAATCAGCTGCGTGATATTGTACGATTCCATCTCTTCCAACGCCGTTGCTGCAAGCAGCCCCTTCCTGAAGGTTTTCGGATTCTTCGTCATCGCCTCTGCTGCGGTCACATTCGTAACATCCTTCGTTCGCTGAAGAAGTCTTCGCAAGTCACCGTCAGTGACGATTCCCCGCAACCTTCCCACTTTATCAACAACGCAGGTCGCGCCCAAACGCTTCGACGTCATTTCGACAATAGCATCGGAGAGTGGAACCTCCTCAAGCACAATGGGAACGCTCGAGCCTGCAACCATCATCTCTTCAACCCGTAGCAGGAGCCTTTTCCCAAGATTCCCGCCGGGATGGAACATAGCAAATTCCTCGCGGGTGAACCCGCGCTTGTCCAGTAGCGCTATGGCGAGTGCATCACCCAGGGCCAGCGAGACGGTTGTTGATGCCGTCGGTGCCAGGTCGTGGGGGCACGCCTCTTCCTTGACGCTTGCGTCGAGAACGATATCGCTCTGTCGTGCGAGATGTGACGAGACGTTACCAATCATCGAAATCACCTTCACGCCGATCCGGCGGAACATCGGAATCAGCTGCCGGATTTCTTCCGTGTCACCGCTCTTAGAAAGACAGATGACAACGTCATCCGCCCTGACCATCCCCAGGTCGCCATGGACCGCGTCGGACGGGTGGAGGAAAATGGCCGCGGTGCCGGTGGAGTTCATTGTCGCCACGATCTTTCGTGCGATAAGCCCCGATTTGCCCAGGCCGGTAACGATCACACGTCCTGTGCTTTCGAATATCAAGTCAACCGCAGCGGCAAAACTCTCATCGATTCTTGACTCGAGTGCCTGAATGGCCTCTGCCTCGATGCGAATGACCTCTTTTCCTCTTTCGATAGATGTCGCCATTTCATTGCTCCGGAGATTCCTGAGCCGCACTGGATTCTACGACCAGCGGGGACGCTGCTTCCTGCCTCTCAAGAGCCAGCGCGCGGCTCGCGTGAACCAATTGACGGTTTCCTCTGTCGGCACAACAAGAGATTCTCCCAGAAGAACTTTTGTTCGCATTCTATTGTACGATGAGAAAGCACGTGTCAACGCCGAATCGCCGTACGTGTCAAGATCCATGAAGAGCCGCTTTGAATTGAGAGCGATCTTCGGATCCTGCACCCTCTTCTGAAGCATCAACTCGTTGTAGTAACCCGTGACGGGCATCAGGTGATTGATCCCGGTTTGCTGATCGTAGACCCATAGACGCCGGTCTGTCACACAGAAAGCGAGTATGAGGCTCCGTCCTGAACCCGTCTTCATTTCGACTTTTCTTACAGGCCCGCCGCAGGCAGGGCATGTCCGGGAAGGCAGCCACTCTGAGAAAGTCCAGCGGTAGCACGACTCGAGACCCTGGAAAACGATGTCGCTTGCCGGACCTGTGATCTCGAATTCGAGTTGATCACCAAAACGTTCGCACACACTGATCGTAACCCCTCCCTCAGCGCTTTTCACGAAACCATGCGCAAGGGCTTGGGGAAGCGGAGACTCAATGTCCAGAGTCTGCCCGGGCTCGGCAAGTATGTAATTCCCTTCTCCCCTTCGCCCTTTTCCAACCACCTTCCATCCTTCGACGAGCCTTCGATATTCTGCATACCCGGATCGATCAATGGGTAACACCCAAAGGAGCAACGCACGCTCAAGCTCGGTCAGCTCACGGGGGAAGATCTCCTCATGACCCATGCCGGATTCCTTCAGGCTTGGGCATTCAGCAGAAGGTCGATGACCTCACGGACGGCTCCCTTGCCTCCTCCGTGTCGGCAGACGTAGTCAACCAAGGAAAGCACTTTTGCATTCGCGTCTGCAGGAGCAGCCGCGAACCCTACACACCGAAGAACGGGAACGTCAGGTTCATCATCGCCCACATAGGCCACCTCGGTATCACTGAGGCTCAATTTCTTCTTGATTTTCCTGTACGACTCGAGCTTGTTATCCATGTTCTGATGAACTTCCGTGATCCCAAGTTCCTTTGCCCGTACCTTGACTATGGTTGATATTCTTCCGGTAATGATACCCACCCTGATACCAGCCCGCTGCAGCTTGACGATCCCGTATCCATCCTGTGTGTTGAACTTCTTGAGTTCTTCTCCGCGCCCCGAATAATAAATCCCCCCATCGGTCATCACACCATCCACGTCGAGGAGGAGGAGTTTGATCCTGCGGAGCACGGAGCGTTGTGGGTGTTTCGTTGGCAAGACAAATTCTCTGCTAATCTATGAGGACCTCAGACACTTTTTGACGACGGCATCGATTGCCATCACTTGTTTGACCAGCTCGTCAAGGAGATCAAGCTTGAGTTGACTTGCCGGATCACTAAGCGCCTTCTGAGGATTCGGGTGAACTTCGACGAAGAGTGCATCGCACCCGGCTGCTACTCCGGCGCGGGCGATCGGGAAAATGAACTCCGGCTGACCGCCGCTTCTCGTCGACTCTCCTCCCGGCAGCTGAACCGAGTGTGTAGCATCGAGGACGACCGGGAATCCGGATCGTCGCATGATGGCGAGCGACCGCATATCTACGACAAGATTATGGTACCCAAACGTTGTGCCGCGTTCTGTGAGGAGTATTTTCTTATTGCCGGTCAGAACCACTTTTTCCGCCGCCAGAGTCATATCGCCAGGAGCCAGAAACTGCCCCTTCTTGATGTTGACGACCTTTCCTGTTCTCCCGGCAGCCTCGAGCAGATCTGTTTGACGGGAGAGAAATGCAGGGATTTGAAGAACATCCACAACCTCCGCTGCCCTGGCAGCTTCTTCCGCCGTGTGGATATCGGTCAATACCGGGATGCCGAAGCGCTGCCGTACCTCCCCCAGAACCGCAAGCGCATCATGGGCACCGATCGTAGTGAATGAATGAGCGCTTGTGCGATTGGCTTTCTTGTAGGAGGATTTGAAGATAAGGGGTATGCGGCGTCGCTCTGCGATGCGGACAAGACGCTCAGCAGTCGCCAGAATCATTTTCCTGCTCTCGACGACACAGGGACCGGCAATCAGGACGAGGGGACCATTCCCGCCGATCCGTATGTCACCTACCTTGACTATCAAGAGATCCTCTTCAAGAATGACGCGATGCCCTTCTCTGACTGATCTAGTGTTTTTCAACGTACGAAAAAATGGCACAACAATCAAAAAAGCCGTGATTCCATTGCCTTCTTGCTTCTCCACGGTTATTCACGTATTTTAGCGCCGGAACATCCATTCTTCGAGATGAAAGTCCGGGCATACGCAAAGATAAATCTTGGACTGCACGTCCTTGGAAAGCGCCCCGATGGGTACCATAGCATCGAGACGGTCTTCCGCTTGATCAATCTGTACGATGAGCTGGAGATGGTCCAAAACGATCAGGGTATCCATTTTTCCTCCGACAGAGCTGAGCTTCCGAGCGACGGCACAAACCTCTGCCTCCGCGCAGCAATCCTTCTCCGGGATCTCACCGGATGTCACACAGGTGTTGAAATGACATTGACCAAGCGAATCCCCATCGGGGCCGGGCTGGGAGGTGGAAGCAGCGACGCTGCCGCGGTTCTCAGGGGGCTCACGAAGCTGTGGTCTCTCGACATCAGTGCAGATGAGCTGCAGACAATCAGCGGCACGCTCGGGTCTGATGTCCCGTTCTTTTTTTCCGGTCAGACAGCCTATGCCACTGGCAGAGGGGAAATGGTGGAGCGCATTGGGCTCCAACTGCCCTACTCGATCCTTGTTGCGACTCCGCAAATCCATGTCTCCACGTCGTGGGCGTATTCAACGATCAAACTCAATCCAAATCAGAAACGGCCCAATCTGAAAGAGCTTCTTTCGAGTAACGTAAGAGACCCTGCGACTCTGCGGAGGGATCTGACAAACGACTTTGAAGAGACGGTCTTCGAGAAGTACCCGGATATCGCGAAGCTCAAGGAGGCTCTGCTCTCGGGTGGTGCGGAGGTTGCCCTCATGAGCGGCAGCGGCTCGTCTGTGTTTGGATTCTTTTCTGCCCCGGAAAAAGCCAGGAAACTCGCTGAGAACCTTTCGAGCCAGTACTTCACTTCGGTCACTGAGCCCCAGTTCAAACCAGAGATCAACTAACAACCAGCTGATTCAGTGTCGCTCCCACAATCGCTCCGTGAGAAATCCCGATATCTCAGCCCCCCCTGGATAATTCTCTCCCTGGCTTGCATAATTTCCCTGGCAACCGCTCAGGAAATGCCAGCCTTGGATTCGCTTCAAGCCCACAGGCCTGACTCGCTCCAAGCCCTGCGACCCGATTCACTTCGGACGGAGAGCTACAAGAAGAGATCCATACCTTCGATCGGAAACCTTGGGCAGGCTGTCGACACATCAAGCCTTCTCCATAGTCACGAATTCCTCCATACAGACGCGGAATACATCGGCGATCTTCTTTGGAAGGTGCCCGGAGTTTTCCTTCGAGAACTCGGACAACCCGGTCAACCGGTACAGGTCAATGCCTTTGGCGTCGACTATCGGGGGATTTCGTTTCAGCTCGACGGGCGTCCTCTCAACGATCCCGTCTACGGAGGTTACAATTTGTATGACATCCCGATCGAGTACGTGGACGAAATAGAGACTTTTGTCGGATCAGCAGCTCTCTTCCTGGCACCGAATTCATCCGGCGGGACGATCAACTTCGCGAGCCACCAGTACAACAACGTGCACCCGCTGACAAAGCTGCGCTTCTTCCAGGGACCCTACGATCACATTCTGTCTGACGGGATTTTTACCCAGAACATCAGTCGAAGCATGAACGCGATGCTGGGCTTTCAACGGCACGTGGCGGATGGTCGATTCCAGAACTCAGCCTACGATTCATGGAATTTCCGCTTCAGGCTGCGATACAATGTTTCGGCACGACTCAATGCATGGATTGGTGATTTCTATACCAAATCGACCATCGGCCTCAATGGGGGCCTCGATCCAAATCAGAGTCCTTCACTCTACGACGAGGTGACCGCCGTTGTCCGGGACCTCACGACATACCAAATTTCCTCGAGGCACGACCTTACTGCAGGAGTCGTTGGAAAGCCCTTGCCCGATAGCTCTTCACTTTCGAAAGCCATCTTCTACTATTCGTCTATTGACCGCGAGTACACAAACGGCGGCGGCACGGGCGCCCCTTTCGTATTCTCAGATCTTCAGGGTGCATCCTACTGGGGCACGAAACTTGAGCAACGCGTGGATTTCCTCATAGGCGCCTTGGACCTGGGAGCTCAATACGAGAGCCGACATGTGAACCAAGGACATTACCTCGCTGATCGCTCTGAAGACTACGCAGCGGCCAATGCGAAAGCGACATTGCAGGCTGAGAGCTGGCTCAAGGGGGCATTTTCAACGCGGCTTGAGAAGTTTCGTGGCGACAATTCTCTTTCGTGGGGGGTGAACCTGGAATCTCAAGTGACCCCGTGGTTGGCGATTTGGGGGGACCAATCAAAGAGCTACCGCTTCCCGACGATACAGGAGCTGTTCTGGACGGATTCCGCTCTCACCCGTTCCACCACTCTCATGAAAGAAACGCACTCGCTTCTACAGGTCGGAATACGGCTCCGGAGTGCCTCGCTGGATTTCGATCTCAGAGCGTTCAAGCGGAGGGTCGAAAATGCCATCTTTATCCGTCCCTGGACTCAACAGGACGGGAGCGAGGGCCTCTCGATCTTGTCAACGCCCGTCGTAGACTACACGGGTGGCACTGCCGACCTGCGCCTCCGCATCTGGAATCTGGAGCTTGCAGGCAACTTGACGTTCACAGATACCAAGGAACAAGGGGAGTTGCGGCGTATCACTCCCCGGATCACCTCGGTAAGTGAGTTATCGTTCAGGGATCAATTCGCCGGTGGAGAGCTCGATCTGAAGGCAGCAATACGGCTGAAGGCTGTAAGCCACCACGATGGGCTTCAGTTCATTCCTCAACTCCTCGCCTACGGTCAGCAATCTCTGTCAGAGATGCCCGGGTTCACGACTGTCGATTTCTACAGCGTTGCCAGGCTGGGAGATGCTTATTTGACCTTCGTATGGGAAAACCCTCTCAATGTCAACACCATGGTTGTTCCCTTCTATCCGTTGATGAGCCGCAACATCAAGCTGGGCGTCAATTGGGTCTTTACCGACTAATACCGGGTGCAGCACGCATGAAGAAGGTGATTTCAGTTTTTGGAAGCCTGAGGCCTCGCGAAGATGAACCTGAGTACCTCGAGGCCCGAAACCTTGGAAAAGAACTTGCGCTTGCGGGATTCGTCGTATGCAACGGCGGATATGGTGGAATCATGGAAGCTTCAGCCCGTGGAGCCAAAGAAGCAGGCGGCGAGACCATAGGGGTGACTGTCGATACGTTTACACGAGTGGCAAACCGGTGGATCGATCGCGAGATCCGCGAGCACACGCTCCTCGGACGGATCGAAACGCTCGTCAACTCAGCAGATGGTTATGTCGTGGTCAAGGGTGGCACTGGGACACTGCTCGAGCTTGCCTACGTGTGGGAGTTCATCAACAAGCAGCTCATCCCTGAAAAGCCAATCATCGTCGTGGGAGATTTTTGGGTGAAGGTGATCGAGACGCTCAAAGACGAGCTATTGTGGGAAGGGTTGGGGGACTGCACGAAGTTTGTTCAGAAGGTTGCCACACCGCAGGAATGCGCAACCCGGCTAAAACAGAGGCTCCTGTAATCAGGAGATCGTGCGCGGAGTTTTCCGTGCAATGACGCTCTCCAGAAATTCGATCATCTTCTTCGCGGATTCTTCCCAGTTGAAGTTGCGCCCCCACTCAATTGCCTCCGTACGCAATCTGTTGCGAAGATTTTCATCGCGGAGCATAAGCAGGATTTTCTGCGCCAGTTGTTCCACATTGCCGTACTCATAGAGCAGCCCGGTTTTCTCATCGACAACGGAGTCCCGCAATCCAGGCACATCACTTGCGATGACCGGCACTCCGCTCGCATTGGCCTCTATGACTGTAAGTCCCCACCCTTCTTTCGCCGAGCAATTCACGGCGACTCTCATCTGGTGAAGTTGTCGGACTTTTTCCTCCTCGCTCAAATAGCCCATAAACTCTATGCGATCGGCGATACCTAGATCTTCTGCCAGTTTCTCCAACGCAGGTCGGAAATCTCCATCTCCAATGATTTTCAGACGAGCTTCAGGGATCTCCAGCAGGACGATTTGAAAAGCCCTCAGCAGATGATCGACGCTCTTGTATTTCTTGATCCGCCCAAGGTGCCCGATTATTGGCTTGCCGTGCGGGATGTCGTCTGCAGGCTTGTACACCTTGTCGTTCACGGCGTTTGGAACAATGACAAGGTTGAGCGCAGGGAATCCGAGATCGATAAGCTCCTGACGGGTACTCTCAGAAACAACCGCCGTCGGGGTATTGCGGTAAACCCTCGGTGCCACTTTCTCCGCCAGGTAAACGTACGACGCCGGGATAAAGGAAGCCTGAAGGAAAATCGCCTCGCCAAACAAATGATGGACGACACCGGCAAGCGGTCTGCCGACAAATAGCGGAGTAAAGAATGGGATCTTGTTGATGTCGTCGACTACGATGTCAAATCCCTCTTTCCGGAACTGAGACCAATAACGGAGGGGAACATAGAAGTTGAAAAGATATCGCCCTCCCTGACGAATGACGCGGATGCCGTCGATCTCTTCCGTCTCTGTCGATCCGGGAAACCGCGAACAATAGAGCGTTACCGAATGGCCCCGTGCAACGACTCTCTTGAAGATTTCGTGCAGATGGACTTCAGCCCCACCGCCGAGCGGGTTCTTGATATCTTGCCAGTTGAGGACGAGGATCTTCATCAGAGGATAAACCACTACTTTTTTCTACCGATTACTCCGATCGAGATACCGGTATAGAGGGGCAGCGGAGTCTCAATAAGAGTTGTGCGAATGCCTCTACGGAGACGTGAGACAGATTTGAATGGCTGGGGGTTCAGCGGAAGAGTCAGACCCACTACTTTCAACGCCTCGCGGAAGGAACGATAGAAGAAACTCGGAACCATCCATTCCCCGTACTCATGAACTGGAGTCAGGCCCAGTGTCCGCATGCGGCCTTTAAGCTCACCGACAGAAAACGAGCGTTCCCAGCCGGCAAACCATTTGTTCAGGGCCATCATCAGATGTTTGGCGATTGTATAGACATGATACCGCTGCGGCACATCCACCAGGAGGATTCCGCCGCGCTTGAGGACGCGGATGTTCTCCTTCAGAAGCGCCTCTGCCTGCTGGTGCCGGAAATGCTCAAGCAAACCCTGGTGGAACACCACGTCGAAGGTCTCATCCGGAAACGGAAGCTGAAATGTGTCACCCCCGACGATCGTGGCGGGCAAATTGAGATCATCAGCAAGACGTTTTAGAATCCGAAGAGAATTCACCGCGTAGTCGAGTTGAACGACATGCGCTCCGTGCTTGATCAGGGGGAAGCTGTCTCTGCCGGTGCCAGCCCCTATCTCGAGCACTTTCTTCCCGCGTAGCTCGCCAACGCGAAGCAGGTTCCGGAGAATCCGATC
This sequence comes from Bacteroidota bacterium, assembly GCA_015661185.1. Taxonomy (GTDB): domain Bacteria; phylum Bacteroidota; class Ignavibacteria; order UBA10030; family UBA10030; genus UBA9647. The sequence continues at coordinate 9,079 of JACVXU010000029.1, read as the reverse complement.
TGCATTCGAGTACACCTGCTCGACATTCTCCTTCTCCTTCCAAAATGTTTCCCAGTTCTCCCGCCGGGATTCTTTTTCAGGCGCCGGTGAAATTCCCTCCATTCTCACTTCCCTTTCGCCGGCCCGGATGAGACGAGAGAGTCTTTGTTCTGTGCAGCAGACTTCTCCGCCATGATGCGGCCACGAAGCTGCCCGACGATTTGGTCGATCCCCGGCTCCCGTGAGTACGTGAGACGAATGGCATCGACAAGTTTCAGGGCATCATCAAATTGCTTCAAATTCTCGTACGTTTGCAGCAGGACCACGTAGGGATTATCATACGACAACGGCTCAGCCGAGCCGCGCTCAACGATCGGCTTCAATTCCGCGACGATCTCATTGCAGATCTCACGGAACTTATCCTGCCGCCCTCCCGCAGCGTAGAGATTTGCCACGTAGATCTTCGTCCGGTAGTCCATCGAGATCACATGACGGGGCACGATCTGTTCCATCCGGTCAAGGGGTTCGACCACTTTTGAAGTCAGGTTCGGAGTGTTCACATAGTACTGCGACAGCAGGACAAACGCCTGCCGATAGTTCGTCATCAAACGCCTGATATCCTCATCAAAGTACGTTGTGCTGTCCTGCAATCCCCGCCAGCGGTACCCAAGTGCCGGCGTCTTCGATGGCTTATCGATATCTGTAAAGAGCTGTGCACGCATCCGCGTCTCATTGACATTGGACCAGAAAGCAGCTCCTTTCTTCGGGACCAGGCGAAATGCGAGACCTTCGAGTTGGAGATAGTCCCTCAGGCCGATCTGACCATCGGGAGAAACAGTCATCGCGAAATAAATGGGGCGCTGCCAGTTTGAAGACGCCACGATATCAAAAACCATGATGTCCTGCACGCGTATCGCTTTTACGTTGCCGAATTCAACGGTGTTCGGCATGGTGAACGATATCGTGTCGGGAACATCAGTCCCTTTCTCCTTCATCGTGACCGTTGCGGAGGTCCCTTCCAGGCTATATCGCTTCATCACTTCCCCCGGCACGGGCAGCCTGATGACGCGCGGCTGGAACTCCATCGGGCCGATGTTCTCGATGTCTGCGTCCGATCTCGTAATCGGGACTTTCTTCGCACCGTAAGGTTCTCCGTGCTTGAGCTGCTTGATGTACCAGTTCGTGTTCAGGAGACTCAGGCAGACCACACGGACATCACGGCGGACCCCCTCAACATCCTGCAGGTACCAGAGAGGGAATGTATCATTGTCTCCGTTCGTGAAGATGATGGCATCCTGGTCACACGTCTGAAGGAGGTTGTAGGAATAGTCCCACGCTACGTAGTTGCCTTTCCGGTTGGCTTGATGATAGTTCGTCCGCAGCATGTTCATGGGAACGAGGAGAATAGCGAGAATCAGAATTCCATAGCCTGTCGGAGCATACCCGCCCGTCGACTGGTATTTCTCTTTGATCCAATCGATGGCACCCAGCACACCGATCCCTATCCACATGGAAAATATAAAGAACGACCCTACGTAGAAGTAATCACGTTCGCGAGGCTGCGGTTCCTGCATGTTGAAATAGAGAACCAGGGCAAGTCCCAGGACGATAAACGTCGCGCTGGCGATCGCGGCCATCTTTGGATCCCGTCGCCAGTGGTAGAACGCCCCAAACAGACCAAGAAAGAGCGGGACGCCGTACAACTTTTTCCAATCAACACCCGCCTCCTTCCAGTCTCCTTCAGAACCGACAAAGTTCCAGCCGAAGTAGCGGAGATACATGTGATCCAGCTGGTATTTCCAGAAGAAATCGAGATCGCTAGTGTATTTCGCCTGCGCAGCCCGTTGCTCGGGTTCATTATTCCATCGTCTGTTCACGAGGGGCGCTTCACCGTATTGTTCACGATTGAGGTACGACACCAGGCGCGTTATCGTGCTCGGGTCATTCTCGTTCATCGGTGGCATTGCATTGGCACGGATATACACCATCGTATACGTCGAGTATCCGAGAACTATAAAAAGAAAACTCAAGAGTGCGATATTCAGTACGCGGTTATGCTTCTTCGTAGAATAGTAGACTCCATAGAGAGCGGCTGCCATCAACAGGATCGGGATGAAGGTGATGAGCTCATTCTTCTTCCCGCCGAATTCGCCGTCGAGCAGCGATGGAAGTTCCTTTACGATGCCCGGATAGACAATTCCAAAGATGATCAGCGCAACGACGCCGAACTTGGCGAACGAGACAATCGAGAACTCATTGTACCTGAAATAGTAGAACAGCATGACAGGGAACAACGCAAGAATGGCAAGCAAGTGGACCCCGACGGAGAGGCCAACAAGGTACGCAATGAGCAACAAGTACATGTCACCGCGCCTGTTGTCCGCGCGCTCGTACCATCGCATTCCGAGCCAGATGATTCCGCCGACGAACAGCATGCTCACACCGTACACCTCCGCCTCAACTGCGTTGAACCAGAACGTGGTGCTGAACGCGAGCGAGAGGGAACCGACGATCGCCGATCCGTAGACAACAATCCGGTCATATGCCGTCGCAGGCACGCCTCTCCACATCACGATAAACCGAACGGAGAGAAGGTATAACAGCCCACAGGTGAGAGCACTCGCAAAGCCGGAGATGAAATGCATCCGCACCGCGATGTCGGTGACAAAGGGCACCATCGAAACCACGCGCGAAAGCAAAAGAAAAAGCGGGGCGCCCGGAGGGTGCGGCACCTGGAGGGAGAATGCCGCTGCACAGAATTCACCCACATCCCAGAATACAACCGTGGGAGACAAGGTGATCGCATACGTAATCAGAGAGACGAGAAAAACGCCTCCGGCCACAATACGGTTGAGCTTCTTATGTTCCATGGACTCCTCGTTTTCATTCCAGTAAGGTGCAACTGCCCAAAACCTGCAAAATCTATTATGAAATGCCCTGAACTGCAACAGCCTTTTCAAACGCGCAAGGAGGCGCAGATTTCATCACAGACCATGTAGCCTTTCGAAGTGAGCCGCAATGTCCCATTCTGCACAACCGCCAGGCTGTTGTCAATGAGATCACTGAGGCGAGAACGGTGTTCCGTGAAAAGGTCTTTCCCATACCTCTTCCGGAATCCTGCGATGTCGATCCCTTCACTGCGTAAACCGAGGAAGATTTCTTCTTCCACCAACTGTTCGACCGTGAGGTGCTCGCAACCGGCGACGGGAAGGCCTCCCTGATCCAGCTTTTCGAAGTAACCCACGATGCTTGAGACATTCCACCAACGAACGGAACTCCCCTCGTTGCCGTCTGCCGACCAGAACGAATGCGCAGACGGTCCAAGGCCCAGATAGTTCGAGTGATTCCAGTAGTTCTTGTTATGAAGCGACTTGAAGCCCTTCTTAGCGAAGTTGGAGACTTCGTATTGCTCAAGACCATGATCTGTGAGATACTGGATCGTCATCTCGTACAATGAAGCGTCTTCTTCCGTGCTGAGAAGCGAGATTTGCCTGGCATCGACCATGTGGGAAAGCGGCGTATTCGGCTCCACAATCAAGCTATAGCACGAGATGTGTGATGGGTTCAGCTCCATCGCCTGATCGAGGTTTGCCCTCCAGCGGTCCATTGTTTGATGCGGGAGCGAGAATATCAAGTCAATGCTGATATTCTTGAACCCTGCCGCGTAGCCATCCCGCACGCATTGTTTTGCCAGCTCCGAGGAATGGATGCGCGTCAGGAACTTCAGGTCATCCTCGTGGAACGACTGGACACCTATACTCAACCGATTGATCCCCAGTGACCGGAAGGCGTCAAGTTTCTGGCGATTGACCGTACCCGGATTCGTCTCGATCGTGATTTCCGCACCCGGTTCGATCGAAAACGAACCGGTAACTCCCTCCAGAATGAGCCGAAGATCCTCCGCTGGGAGCAATGAGGGAGTGCCTCCGCCCAGGAAGACAGTCTCATACGAAACCCGGAATCGTTCCTCCTTCGCCCGAAGGTCAAGCTCCTTGAGGAGGGTTTTCACGAAGCGGGCCGTCGGCAGCTCCGACCGGGAAGCAGTCTCGTTCGGCGCAACTGAATAGAAGTCACAGTAGATGCACTTGTGCTCGCAAAACGGAATATGGATGTACAGACTCGCCATCGACTCGGTTACGGGTTCTCGCACTCCATTTGTTTTCGACTATGAGGATGGATGGCTGAAAGAGCTATCGGATCAGCGTTCCGACGCGGGGCCACCGGATCTTGCTTACCCTTTCCTGTACCCCACCCACCGCTTCCTCAGGATCCCAGGACCAATAGACAACCAGAGCCTCTCCGACGATGTTGTCCTCCGGGACAAATCCCCAGAACCGGCTGTCGAGACTGTTGCCCCGGTTGTCTCCCAGCATGAAATAGTAGTTACGTCTCACCGTGTAGCTGGACGTCTCAATTCCATCGACCAGGATCTTTCCATTCGGGCCGATCTCCAGCCGATGGTGTTCCCGCTCCACAAATACTTTCCATTGCATCGCAGTAGCCGGGGTTATTTTTATCACGTCGCCCTTCTTTGGGACGATGGTTGGTCCGAAGTTGTTCCCATCGACCGGACCGGAGTCATCGTTGGGTCCTGCATCCCCCCAACGAGCCCGGCCTGCATACGACGACTTTGCATGAGATGGCGGTAATACATCGCGGCCATCGACGATAACCTGTCCTGATCGAATCACGACCGTGTCGCCCGGAATTCCGACACAACGTTTGATATAGTATGTCGGGTCGTTTCCTTCGGCATCGCTGTGCCTCCCAGGGTATTCGAAGACAACGACGTCCCCTCGCCGGACAGTTCCGAATGCAGGCAACGTGAATGATGAAATCGCCAGGTTAGTCAGCGGAATGTACCGGGGTGTCTTCAACCCATACGCAGTCTTGTTGACGAGGAGGAAGTCGCCCACAAGAAGCGTGTTTTCCATGGAACCGGAAGGAATCCGAAATGCTTCGACAACAAACGTCTTCAGCAGGAACGCGACAAGAACGGTGAACAAGAGCGTCTTGACATAACTCGTCACACGCCGCCCGAATGGCGGACTAGCGGATTCACCGGTCACGGGAGATTCATGTGCCGGGTCGGAAGGGCTTCCGCTTGAGGTCGTACTCGTCGGTATGTGCCGCTGCTCCTCGTCCACTATCCCTACTTGATGAGCGTGCCTATCCTACCCAAACGAACCGAGGCAAGTTTCGAGAAAATGCTATAGATCGGGATATCGGTGTTCCACGACCAATAGACGAGAACCGGGGTCCCTACGAGATTGTCCTTTGGTATGAAGCCCCAATAGCGGCTATCAAGGCTGTTGTCCCTATGATCCCCCATTCCGAAAAGGTAGTCACGTTGAACCGTATATTCTGTGGCCTGTTTTCCGTCGATCTCGATCCGGTTCCCGTCGACAGCGACGGTGTGTCCTTCGCGGCGTATGAATGTATCCCACGCCTGGATAGTCCTCGGATCGATCTGAACGGTCATACCTTTCTTTGGAATCACGACGGGACCATAGTTTTCTTCATTCCACTGAACCCCATGCGGGAAGAGCCGATCATCCACACTGCCCGGATTGCCCATCCGCGGAAAGCTGAAGTGTATGTTCTTCGGCAGGGGAGCCGGCTGGCCGTTGACATAGAGAACTCTCTTGATAACCTGCAACGTGTCACCGGGCATAGCAACGCAACGCTTCAGGTAAAAGGTGAAATCTTCGGGAACGACTTCGTCACGGTTCCCCGGGAACACAAAGACAATGACATCTCCCCGTTGAACATCCCGAAATCCGGGGATGCGGAACCAGGGAAGGCGGACATTTGTGAAGGGGATGTTTCTAGGGGATGTTCCACCATAGATGAACTTGTTCACAAAAAGAAGATCGCCAGTCATCACCTCATTCTCCATCGATCCTGTCGGAACGAGGAAGGACGCAATGACAAAATTGTTGAGAACAAGGAACGCACCGAAGACAATGCCGAGCTCTTTCAAAAAGGCGAGCACCTTCGCTTTGAATGGCCTGTCGTCGCTTGCTTCCTCCTGTTTCACTTTCCGTGACTCTTTCATTCAATCCTCCATGGACAAAACAGCAAGGAAGGCTTCTTGAGGAATCTCAACCCGGCCGACCTGTTTCATCCGTTTCTTTCCTTCTTTTTGTTTTTCCAGGAGCTTTCGTTTGCGGCTGATGTCTCCGCCGTAGCATTTTGCCAGAACGTTTTTCCGCATGGCGCTGATGGTCTCCCGAGCAATCACTTTGCTGCCGATAGCCGCCTGGATTGCGACTTCAAACATTTGACGTGGGATGAGCTCTCGAAGTTTCGAGCACATCTTCCGGCCCCAATCATACGATTTCAACCGATGTACGATGGTTGAAAGCGCATCGACAGGCTCTCCGTTCAATAGGATGTCCAGCTTGACGAGGTCGGATTCGCGATTTTCGATAAAATCGTAGTCGAATGAGGCGTACCCGCGCGAAATGGACTTCAGCTTGTCGTAAAAATCGAATATGATCTCAGCGAGAGGAAGCTCGTATTGAATATCAGCCCGCTCCGGTGAAATATAGGTTGTGTTCTTATGAATCCCACGCCGGTCCATACAGAGTTTCATGATGGAGCCGATATATTCGGTCGGTGCGATGATCTGGCCTTTGATAAAGGGCTCTTCTACCTTTTCGATCTCAACTGCCGGAGGCATGAACGCCGGGTTGTCGACAAGCATAACTTCACCGTCCAACTTGATGACACGGTACTCGACATTCGGGACGGTGTTGATGAGTGATTGGTTGTACTCCCGTTCCAGGCGCTCCCGGACGATCTCCATATGGAGAAGACCAAGAAACCCGCACCGGAAACCAAAGCCCAGCGCAAGCGAGCTTTCAGGCTCGAACATCAACGATGCGTCATTGAGCCGGAGCTTTTCAAGCGCGTCTCTCAGTTCCCCGAAGGCGTCCGTGTTGGACGGGTATACGCCGCTGAAAACCATCGGCTTGGCGTCTTTGTAGCCGGGCAGGGGCTCCGCCGCAGGTTTGTCGGCATGAGTGATTGTGTCCCCTACTTTGGTATCGTGGACGTCTTTTACATTCGCTATGACGAAGCCGACATCTCCCGCCGAGAGGCTGCCCACGCGTTTCCGTGTCATTTCAAGAATCCCGACATCCTCAGCCTGAAAATGCTTGTCGTTCGAGAAGAATTTTATCTGATCCTTTTCCTTGAGCACCCCGTCAACAACCCGCACATAGGCAATGGCACCTCGATAGTCGTCGAAGACGGAGTCAAAAATCAAAGCTCGCAAGGGGGCTTGCGGATCTCCCGACGGCGCCGGAACCCTCTTCACGATGGCTTCAATGACTTCGTGAGTTCCCAAACCTGACTTTGCACTCCCCATCAAAATGTCTTCTTCACTACAGCCGAGCAGTTCCACAACCTGACGCTTCACGGTGTCGATCATCGTCTTGGCGCTGGGAAGATCGATTTTGTTGATGAAGGGAATGATCTCAAGACCTGCATCGATTGCGAGGTAGAGATTGGAAATGGTCTGGGCTTCCACTCCCTGAGTGGCATCAACAACAAGGATAGCCCCTTCACACGCTGCAAGAGAGCGGGAGACCTCGTATGTGAAATCAACGTGACCCGGGGTATCGATCAGATTAAGCGTGTACTGCTGCCCATCAATTGCTTTGTACTGCATCTGAATCGCATGAAGTTTGATCGTGATACCGCGCTCCTGCTCAAGCTCCATGTCGTCCAGCACCTGTTTGGTCATGTTGCGGGAAGAGATTGCTCCGGTGAGCTCAAGGATCCTGTCGGCGAGGGTAGACTTCCCATGATCAATGTGGGCAACAATGCAGAAATTTCGGATGTGCTTCATGAACCTTCAGTGACCCAGGTACAAATCGAGTGTTCCAGAAAACAGAAAGAGTAAAGAGTGGAAGTGCAATCAAATCACCCTTTACTCCGTGTTAGCAACGCAAATATAGCTGAAAATCGCCATAAGAGCAAGGTAAACACCAGGCGAGGGGCCTTTCACCGTCTGGAATTAGACAAGAATTCTGGTTATGTACCTTCAGAGGAGAAAAGCAATGCTGAAAATCGTTATCGCCGGTGCCACCGGATTCATAGGTCAGAAACTGACGTCGCGCTTGCTCGATTCACAGACATACGTTGTCGTTCTGACAAGAAAACCCGCAAGCGGCAGGACGACGAAACATGCCCGTCTTAGTTACGGACAGTGGGATGGAAAAACCCAGGGAGATTGGACTCAGCACATCGACGGAGCCGACGCCGTCGTCAACCTCTCCGGCCAGTCGGTTGCATCGAGGAGGTGGTCGAAGACTCGTAAGCAACAGCTCTATTCAAGCCGCATAGACTCCACCAACGCCCTCGTCGAGGCGATAGGAGCTTCGAGAGTGAAGCCTTCGGTCTTGCTCAACGCTTCCGCTGTGGGTTACTACGGACACATCGAGCAAGGCGCTGTGACTGAAGAACATCAGCCGGGGAATGATTTCCTCGGCAGACTCTGTGCAGACTGGGAGTCTGCTGCCCTTGCCGCCCGGGCGTTCGGCGTGCGGGTTGTCCTGCTCCGCACTGGAATTGTCCTCGATCCCGAGGGAGGAGCACTTCAAAGGATGATATTCCCTTTCAAATTGTTCGCCGGAGGTCCGCTTGGGTCCGGCGAGCAGTGGTTCCCATGGATTCACGAGGAGGATGAAATTCGGGCAATTTTGTATACCCTTGAACGAAGCAGCCTTTCGGGTCCTGTTAATCTCTCAGCCTCCGAATCCACGACGATGCGGGAATTCAGCAATGCACTCGGAAGCGCGTTACACCGCCCATCCGCTCTCAGGATCCCCGCCTTTATGCTCAGGTTTCTCCTTGGGGAAATGGCTGATGTAGTCCTATCCGGACAACAAGTCGTTCCTCAGAAATTGATGAAGGACGGATTTGAATTCCGCTTCCCCACGCTCCCTGGGGCGCTTGCGGACCTGCTACGATAGATCGCCTTCGTTGCTTGCTAGAGACGCGGCCGACAAGTCCTGCCACCAAGACACGAAGACGTCTATTGAAAACAATGTCAAGAGAAAAGAGTACTCCCGATACAAAAGTGATGCTT
>JACVXU010000193.1 GCA_015661185.1 Bacteroidota bacterium | reverse complement strand
GCCAGCGTGGACGCAGATCGGGAAAGCCCGGGCGAGGCGAGGCTACGTGTTTGCCTCCTGGTCGTTGTGGATTTTGATAACGCACGCTTTTTTGCCATAGCACCTCTCAGCCCATCAATCCCAATTTCACTTGGGCATTGACAGATTATCAAGTTCAACCGTTTTCTCATGGTACCGAATTACACAGAGAGTATCAAATCAGACACCGCAGTTCATCTGCTGTTGCCTTTCAGTCAGATCTGCTGTAATTTCAACCTTCCGAGCCAGCGGATCCATTCCCCGGCGCATCGATCATGTGACCAATTCGCGAAAACCTCCCTATTCAACCGTTGAGGGGATCAATCTTGTGAGTTCAAATCCATTTCTTGGCGTCTTCTTCCATTGGCTTGGCGGACTTGCTTCCGGGAGTTTCTATGTCCCGTATCGCGGCGTGAAAAAGTGGGCATGGGAAGTGTACTGGCTTGTCGGAGGATTCTTCAGCTGGATCATAGCACCCTGGATACTTGCCTTCATCAACACAAACGATCTCTTATCTGTGCTCAGTGAAGCCCCGTCCGAGAGCCTCTGGTGGGCGTATTTCTGGGGGGCAATGTGGGGCCTGGGTGGATTGACTTTCGGATTAACCATGCGGTACCTCGGCTTGTCGCTGGGGATGGGCGTTGCGTTGGGGTACTGCGCAGCCTTCGGGACACTCATGCCTCCGATTTTCCATGGAGAATTTGTGAGCAAAGTCCTTGGGACGCAATCGGGTCAGGTTATTCTTGTTGGTGTCGGGGTCTGCCTGCTTGGAATCGCGATCGCCGGTTTGGCTGGTCGCTCCAAGGAAAAGGAAATGACCGATGAGCAAAAGAAGGAGACGATCAAGGAGTTCAATTTCACAAAAGGAATTCTCGTCGCAACATTTTCGGGGGTGATGAGCGCATGTTTCGCCTACGGTCTCGATGCCGCCACACCCATCGCAGAGCTTTCAGCGAAACACGGAACAACAGCTCTCTGGGTCGGACTGCCAAAACTGTGCGTGGTTCTTCTCGGAGGTTTCACAACAAACCTCATCTGGTGCGTTGCTCTGAACGTTAAGAACCACACCGGTTCTCAGTACTTCAGTCTGACCGCCTCCCGAAAGCAACAGAACAATGTAGATGGAACAACCGTTGAACCCGGGGTGGATCGCGTGCCGATGCTGAGCAATTACTTTTTCAGTGCACTTGCCGGCGTAGCCTGGTACATGCAGTTCTTTTTCTACACCATGGGCGAGACGCAGATGGGCGATTACAAATTCTCGAGCTGGACAATCCATATGGCCAGCATCATCATCTTTAGCTCGCTCTGGGGGATTGCGCTGCATGAGTGGAGGGGGAGCAGCACGTCGACAAAAACGAAGCTCGCCATCGGCCTCATCACGCTCGTTCTCTCAACCATCGTTGTTGGCTACGGAAACTATCTTGGAGTGGCCGCAAAGCCATGAAAAAATGGGTACCAAGATCCCTCGTTGCGATGCTGATCGTTTACGCTGTATTGCTTATCCCGGATCCGGAGCCGAGGGTCTCGCTCGATGATCTGCAAGGAGGGTCAAAAAAGGCATTCGCATGGAACCAGGACGCGTTTTGGACGCAACTGGAAAAACGGTACATCGAGGCAAGGGCAACTGGATGCGAGGGAGTGCGCCATCCGGTTGACAGCCTCCTGGCGGCGGCAAAGAAGAATCTTGCATACATCAACCAGAGCCTTCTCGAACCGGAAAACACCGTTTTCAGACAACACGAGAAGCTGATCTTTGGAATAGGCTCACTCGTGGCCCCATGCCCGGAGAGGTTCACGGAGTTCAGGCAACTTGTGGAAGAATCGCGCAAAGCGATCAAACGGCAGTCGGAGCGATGGGATATGAGCAAGAGGGAGGCACGGGAAACACTCTACCGGCTTCTCTATGGTGGTCGGGGCGCAGTTGAAGAGATCATGCTGCAGCGCCCGGCCGATTCGACGAAAGACCCCCTTACTCTTGGTACCGATGAGCCATCGCAGACACCATCGGCAAGCATCCTGGGGGTCACAATACACAGTGGTGATATTCTGGTCTCCCGGGGCGGCGCACCAACCTCTGCCCTAATTGCACGGGGGAACGATTTCCCGGGCAACTTCTCTCATATCGCGCTGGTGTATGTGCATCCCACAACGCGCATTGTTCGAATTATTGAATCGCACATCGAGCGAGGTGTGGTTGTCACGACGCAGGAAGAATACCTCAATGATGTGAAATTGCGCGTCATGGTTCTGCGCCTTCGGAGCGATTTGCCACAGATGCAGGCGGACCCCATGCTCCCGCACCGTGCGGCCGATCTTGCTCTCCGGGCTGTGGGCGAACGGCACATCCCCTATGATTTCTCAATGGATTTTGGGAACTCAGAAAAATGGTTTTGTTCTGAAGCCGCATCAGTTGCATACAAAAAGTTCGGCGTGCAACTGTGGATGGGGCTTTCGCACCTTTCGTCTCCCGGGTTACGCGCGTGGCTGTCGGGTTTTGGTGTTGAACATTTCGAGACACAAGAACCATCCGATCTGGAGTATGATCCTCAACTGCGCGTGGTAGCAGAATGGCGTGACCCCGATCGACTCCGCAAAGATCACAATGACAACGCTGTTACAGAAGTCATGTTGGAGGGGGCAGAGGCCGGCGACCGGTTGACGTACGCCTGGTACTTGTTGCCTGTAGCCCGGATAATGAAGGCATACAGCAGCACATTGAACCTGTTAGGAAAACAAGGACCGGTCCCGGAAGGCATGTCAGCGGCGGCAGCCCTGAGGAACAGATTCTATTCCGGCAGACACGATGCGATAAAGTCAGAACTCACGCGCCTGGCGCACGATTTTGAGGGACAAAAAGGTTACGCTGCACCCTATTGGGGTTTACTGCAGATGGCCAGAGACGCCAAGCGAACCGTTGAAGGGCGGTAACTAGTGGTCAGTTACTTATAGATACCTTACTCTCGGTCAATACAAAGAACTGTCCATTCGGTGTAGTAGTGACGCGATCTGCTTGAGCGCTGAGGCAACACACATGCCATTAAACCGTCTGTCCGATGTAGGGACCCGCTGAAGATCATGCAAGAATCATCGTAACAATCCAGTAGTGCCAATCCCAGAAAACAACAAAGAGAGATCCCGATGAAAACACTTCGCCAAACAGTTGTCACAGTCTTCTTCCTCTTACCCCTCACTCTCTACTCTCAAAAAGAACAGCCAAGGGTAGATTGGGATATTGTCGCGAAAATCAGAGAAGAAGGGTTTCAGCGCTCTCAAGTGATGGACATCGCGGGATACACGACCGATGTCCTTGGATCGCGACTATCACTCTCGGAGCACATGAAGAAAGCTCAAGCTTGGGCGAAGGAAAAAATGGGTACCCTCGGTTTGACGAACGTTGTTATCGAACCGTTCATGGACTATGGCGTCGCCTGGGACAACGAGTACTTTTCCATCCACATGCTCGAGCCGACGTATGTTCCCATGGTCGGATTTCCACTCGCGTATACGCCCGGCACGCAAGGGAAAATTGTATGTCCGGCCGTACGCCCGGCACGCAAGGGAAAATTGTATGTCCGGCCGTCATCATCGACGTGCAGACAAAATCGGACTGCGAGAAATATCGCGGGAAACTGAAAAATGCAGCGGTTCTCATCTCACCGGCGGCGGTGATTGATCTCGCGAACCTTCCCCGGGGATTTTCCCGGCTTACGGATGAGGAACTTAAGGCGCTCGAGGGAATGGCCGTTCAACCGCCGCGGGTGAGCACCCCGCCCGTCCCCAACCCGGAGATCCTAAAGCCGGAAGAACGCATTGAGTTTTTGAAGTCTGAAGGTGTTGCTGTCGTGCTTCAGTGTGATGGTGGAACATTCGGATTGGTGCGGGGCTTCAGCCGGCCCGGCTCGAACAACGACAAGTGGTCGCGTGAAAAAGATCTGAACTCACTTCCGATTATCGCAGTGACGCCGGAACATTACAACCGAATGTATCGCATTCTGAAACGCGACATCCCTGTCAAAATTGAAATCGAGGTGCAGAATCGTATCGGCGAGAACGTGGAAAAGGCATGTAATGTGATTGGAGAGATCCCCGGTACGGATCTGAAGAACGAAGTCGTTATGATTGGCGCGCACTTCGATAGCTGGCATGAAAGCCCGGGAGCGAGCGACAATGCTTCCGGTTGTGCTGTTGCTCTCGAAGCTGCACGAATACTCAAGGCAATCGGTGTTCACCCGCGGCGCACAATCCGAATAGCCTTATGGAGCGGTGAAGAACAAGGGCTTCATGGATCGCGTGAATACGTCCTTGCGCACTTTGGCAATCCAAAAACAAGAACCAAGCCGGAGTATGAGAAGTTCAGCGTCTATTTCAATCAGGATTATGGAGCGGGAGCGTATCGCGGAATCAACCTCCAGGGAAATGAATTTGTCCGGAGGATTTTTGGCGCGTGGATGGAACCATTTCGCGACCTTGGCATGACGACGCTTACCATCCAAAGCGTGGGCAGCACGGATCACATCCCGTTTGACAACAACGGCTTGCCCGCGTTCCAGTTTCTTCAGGATCGGGTTGGCATCGGTGGTCATTCGAACATGGATGTTTTCGACACCCTGGTGCCGGAGGATCTGAAGAAGAACGCTGTCATTATGGCTGCGTTCGCATATCATGCCGCGATGAGCGATCAACGTATCCCACGTAAAGCACTCAAGTGAAAATCGATTAAATCGAGACAGTCAACAAACCCAGCTCATCAACGCACTGAGGCACTACTGAGGCAAAAAACGCGGCGAAGAATCATGATGTGGTGGAAAAGCCTTGGGTGTTAGCAGCATGTTGAAAGATGAACCGCCCCCGAACAAAGAACGTTCGGGGCAGGCAGGGCCGCCAAGAACGCGAAGGATTTAAGATGTTAGTGTACAAACAACATCTCACAAACGTCTTGGCGCTCTTTGCGCACTTGGCGGTTTTCTTTAACGGGCTAGAACCGATTCCAGGCGATGTGATCACCGACCGAGATTTTGTGCTTGTCGGTATATCCTGCATTGACTTCAACGACATACTGTGCCGGTTTCGTCGATGCGTACGACTGCTCTGAGTAAGGAGTGGTGTTCTTGTGAATGGTGACGATCTCGTTCTTGCTGTTCACAAAAAGGATGTCCAGGGAGAGAACGGTGTTCTTCATCCAGAACGACCGGTCTTCATCCCCTTCGAAGATAAACAACATGCCCTGATTCTCCGCGAGCTTATCGCGGTACATCAGGCCAAGCTGGCGCTTTGAATCATCCTGTGCGAGCTCAACGTCGATTACGGCGATGAAATCCTGTTTCGCTGTCTGGAAGCGCACTTCACCCTGCTTGACAAATTCGTATGCTCCCGGCTGCGTGTTCGTGGGTGGTGTTTGTGTGGTGGGCACGGGCTTGTTAGATGGTTGGTACGTGAGCACCGCGATCAACGCGAGGATCAGGAGAACCGTGCCGGCAACGGCGGCAATCGATTTCGGATTCTTCTTCTGCGGTTGAGGAGCTTGAGCCGGCTTGTGTTTCTTGCTCATGGGATTCAGTTCCTGTCAGCGAAGTGTCTGGCCTGAGCGGAGAATCTGGAGAAAGTTTTTGATGATCTGGAGCCAAAACATGAATGAGTTTGAAGTTTCGAGTTCTGAGTTTCAAGTTTGGAAAAACCAAGGGAAAGATATGGTAAGGTGTGGAGGGATTCAAGAGCGAGGGGCGTCTGAACCCAGAAATCTATCAGCGCATGGACATGGATTTCGGGATTCTCGCAGGGGCCCCAACACCGGAAACCCGTCGGGTTTCACTGGAAACACACAGGAAAACCTGACGGGTCTTACAAGTTAAGACGACCGGAGCGCGTTGACGATATTTAACCTGGCCGCGCGCACCGATGGCAGGAACCCACCAAGCAGTCCCATCAGCAAGGCGAACAAAAGAGAGGAACTCACTATCGTAGGCGAGAGCGCGAAGGAAAACGCAAGCTCTGAAAATGAGCCGAAATTGAGCGTAGAAATCGTGAAGAATTGCAGGAACGAGGCGAAGAATAGTCCTATGAGGCCGCCGATCAGAGAGAGCAGCAACGATTCTGTCAGAAATGCCGCAAGTACACTTCGTCTCCGAAATCCAAGAGCACGCAGAGTTCCGACCTCGACGGTCCGATTCGCCACGGCAGCATACATCGTTATCATTGCCCCAATGGTCGAGCCGGCACTGAAAATCACAGTGATGAAAATTCCAAGAATGCTGATAAAGCCAGCCATAAGTTCGGACTGTTCTTCGAAGTACCGTCGTTCGATTTTTGGCTCAAATTGCTGCAAGCGCGGTTCTTTATCGAACGCTGCTTTGAATTCCTGGAATACCTCCGGCTGGTCTAGTCTGAACGTGATGGTCGAGTACGCGCTCCGATTGAACGCGTCGAGCAACTGATCCGCATCTCCCCACATCTCCGAATCGAACCCGCTTCCACCGGCATCAAAAAGCCCAACGATAGTCCAATTATCACCGGCAAACCGCACCACCTCGCCGATCTTCGATCCTGCGAACCGTTTTTCAATAGCGACGCCTGTAATGAGCTCGCGGGAGCCCCAGTTGAACATTCTGCCCTCCTTCAACTTCACATGAGGTCTCAGTGTGAACACTTGTTGCGAAACGCCGCGCACGGTGACGTTGCTCAGTCCCCCGGTCAACTTGTTTAAGTTGATGATGACGACCGGCTCTCCGGACGAGATCGGTTTTCCCTCGGGCGTTTTCGCGATGTGCGGAAGCGTGAGGATGACGTTGGCAGTCTGACGATCGATGATACTCGAAATCTCACCGTTCGCCGCCTTGCGGGCAACGAGAACGTTTTCATCCGAGCCGGTCGCAATGAGGGTCTTCTGCACTCCATAGGCCATCATCAGAACGGCCGAAAACACAAATACGACGAGTGCGATACCGAGAACGGTAATGCCGGTCGTGAGCCGGCGAGTGCCCAGGTTTCGAATCGTATATTTGAGTGGAATCTTCATGCAATCCAGAGATACAAACTACAGTTTAACCGATGTGCCGCAATCCATCAACAATGCGGGTTGTAAGCGCGCGCTGAATGGGAAAGATTGAAGCGACGAATCCGACGACGAGAGCCGAAGATACCGCAAGGATGATCGTACTCGGTTCAACATTGAAAATCGGGAAAAAGCCCTTTGGAACCGCGGCCGCAAAACCGGCCACGAATGGGAAAGTAAAGAACAATCCCAACCCGGCCCCAAGCGCAGAAATCAGCATTGACTCACCCAGGATCAACCCGACAAGATGTCCCGCCGAGAAGCCGAGCGTCTTGAACACAGCAAATTCACGAGTCCGCTCACGTGCGGACATGATCATCGTGTTGCCAACGACCAGCATGATGATGCCGATAATAACAAAAGACATGAAGTTCATGGCTGTGATGATGGCGCCGGCCGCCGCAATGAACCCTTGCTGGAACGCGCGCTCGGTCTCCGTTTTTGTTTCCGCACGCGAATTCTTGAACAAGCCATCAATCTGGTTCGAGATAGCGCCCGACTGTGCCGGGTCGGCAATGCGTATAATATACCAGCCGACATTCCCTGCCCGCTCCGGCGACTCCTGCCGAACACGCTCATCGAGATACTGCCAGTGGAAGAACATCTGCGTGGCATCGGTTGTCTTGTCGCGCGGCCTGTAAATGCCTCGAACGACGAACTGCCACACTCCTGGATAGATATCCCCCTCTATCTGTATGATATCGCCGATCTTGAACTTGTACTGCTTGGCAAGGTCGGCACCGACCACGCACGAGTTACGTTCGCGCTTGAAGGTCTGGAGTTGGTCAGCGTCGAGAACGAATTCCGGATACACGTCGAAAATGGTTTCAGCATCAACCGCCATCCTGGCAAAGAACTGGTTCTTGTCGATATAAACACCCTGGAACCAGTTCATATATGTTACCTGCTCGACACCGGGAAGCTTCGCTATCTGATCGCGATATGAATACGGGAGCGGGAAAATGAAAGAGACAGCCTGGCGTGATATCAGCCGGTTTGCCGCCGAGGCTTCCACGCCAGCATACCAGGCGGTAACGACCGTGCGGAGCAGGCCGAAGGCCATCACAGCGATGGATATGGCCAGGATCGTCAGCGCTGTGCGGAGTTTGTGCCGCAGGGCATTTTTGAATATGAGCTTAAAGACTTTCATAGCTCAGTTTTGCTGGAGCTCTCCCTTGTCGAGGTGGCGAATGATGTGAGCCTTTTCTGCGGCACGAGGATCGTGCGTGACCATCACAATGGTTTTCTTGAATTCAAGATTCAACCGCTCGAGCAGCGTAAGAATCTCGTCGGCTGAGTGTTTATCGAGGTCACCGGTCGGTTCATCTGCAACAAGAAGAGTCGGGTCGGTGGTGATGGCGCGCGCAATAGCCACACGTTGCTCCTGTCCGCCGGAAAGTTGCTTCGGATAGTGGCGCATGCGGTCTTTTAGGCCCACAACCGTCAGGGCTGTCTCGACGTGCTCCCGCCGCTCCCGCTTCGAGAGTGAGGTAAGCAGCAGGGGAAGCTCAACATTTTCATATGCCGTCAGGACGGGGATAAGATTATAGAACTGGAAAATAAAGCCAACGTGCGTTGCCCGCCAGCTCGCGAGCCGCGATTCGTTCAACGCAACGATGTCCGTTCCCGCGACATTGATGGTCCCCCTGTCTGGCCGATCGATGCCGGCGATGAGATTCAGGAGCGTTGTCTTGCCCGATCCGGACGGGCCCATAAGGGCAAGAAATTCACCCGAAGGGACTTCGAAGGAAATGTTATTCAGAACCGGGATTTCAAAGCTGTCCCGCCAATATGATTTTGAAACATCCTGTACGCGAATGATGGGTTCCATACTCTCGTCTCTGTTCGTCGTGCTCTTTGAAATCCGAATTACTGAATTTTTACGCGCGTTCCATTCTCAATGCGATCACTCACGCTGACAATAATCTTGTCGCCCGCCGAGACTCCTTGTGTGATTTCGACGAATGTGCCGAACTCTTTTCCAACGGTCACAGAGATTTCAACCGCCCGATTCTCGCGTACCGTGAAGACAACCTTCTTACCGTTGCGCGTCGTGAGAGAACCGGCAGGAACCGTCAATAATGGCTTAGCCGCGGACTGTACTGCGTCGGAGGCCTTTGTGAGAAACAAGACCTTCGCGCTCATCTCTGGCAGCACCTTGCTGTCGTACGACTTGAAGCCAACCTTCACCATGACCGTTGCTTTGGCTCGATCGGCGGTGGGCACAATTTTGGCCACGTAGCCGTTGTAGCGAATTGAAGGATACGCATCTACGGTGATTTCGCATGGTTGATTGAGGGTGATGCGCTCGATGTTGGATTCGGAGACATCCGCTTCCGTCTGCAGTGAACCCATGTCTGCGATGGTGACCACTGCCGAGCGCGAGCTGATACTTGCTGCCATGGGGGCCACCATCTCACCAACATCGGCATTCTTTGTCAGCACAGTACCGTCGAAAGGGGCCCTGATCAGCGTGTTCTCGAGAGCGACCTCTGCGCCGACAACCGAGGCTTTTGCTACGTCGATGGATGCCAGAACGCGTCGATGGCGGGCTTCCGCTGCATCGAAGTCTGCCTGTGTGGAGACACCGCTCTCGAGCAATTTCTTCTGCCGGTCGAGCCATTGTACGGCGTCTTTGAGGTCTGCCTCATAGAGCCGGAGGTTTGCCCGCGCCTGATCAAGTGTAGCTTTGATGTCGGTATCTTCAATGCGCGCCAGGATCTCACCCTTCTTTACTTTATCGCCTTCCACCACACGCAGGGACACCAATCGACCGGTCGCTTTCGATGCGACAGCCGCTTTTCGCTGAGCTACGACATAACCACTTGCCGTCAACACCGCATTCGCTTGTGATGGCGACGAGAGGGCTGCGGTGGCAAGCTGAACTTCAATTGCCGAGTCGAACACGCGTGGAACAACGACATACCCGGCAAGAACGAGAAGAACGACAACGCCGGTGATGACAACAACCCTCAGCACAGATCGGAAGCCGCGGGTACTTGGTTCCTCGCCACGCGAACGGTTAATACGCAAACCCGAAAGATCAGCGTTTTGATTTTCCATGTTCATGAATTCAATCGTTGGGGAAAAGCGACAACCCACCAAGATACGAGAATTGGCGCTCACTTGTTTCACAACAAGATTTTGTAGATGGTTGTTCCGGCGGGCAAGGATCACGCGTGCAGGAACTCTGGTGTTGCAGGGCGTTAAGCGA
>JACVXU010000192.1 GCA_015661185.1 Bacteroidota bacterium | reverse complement strand
TTCTGCGACGACCCCGGCCAGTGCGGCCAATGTCGTGACGAACATTGCCCTGGGTGCCGATGCGAACCAGGCAATCACCTACACCTTCGGTGCAAATGCTTCCGCCGGTGTGCTTGCTTCAACTGCAAAGGTTGTGACGCTGACTTTGACCAACTAAGATTATCGAAGTACCTCGTTGCCTCCAAGCTGCACAGAGAGGGTTGTCAAGCTTCATCTGACACCCTCTTTGTGTTTTTATTTCCGCCTCATCCACAGAGTTGCACTTGCCGGTGTGCTGTCGAGAATTGAAAATCCTCAACTCGGCACCGGATGTTTCTCCCGGCTGGAATCTGACTCTCCGTTGCTGCCCAGAGAGCCGATCGACAAGTGGTGCCACAAAGACACAAAGTCACAAAGGTTCTTGTGAAGTAGAGGAAAATCAAAAGATCTCCTTAGTGTCCCTGCCTGCGTGCCGAGGCACTTCGGCAGGCAGGTTCGCGACTTCGTGGTCCCGCTCTTGGATTCCGCTCATAAGCGGGATTCAGAAAGCGGAACAAAGTTAATGCTTTCGACTGTGCTTCAAGAGCCGCATTCAGGAGATCGCGCGCCTCGGCTCCTCTCGCACTATCACGGCAAGCAGAATCATGGATATACAAGCAATCGCTGCTCCCGTCCCGAACGCCACCATTGCCCCGAAAGCATTATACAATATTCCAAAGATGACGCTGGCAGGAAGTGCCCCCAATCCGACGGCAAAATTGTACATGCCGAACGCACTGCCGCGGACTTCAGGTCTGACCACGTCTGCCACAAAAGCCTTCTCGGGCCCCTCACTGAACGCATAGAACAAAGCGTAGATGGCGAACAAGATGAAGGTTGCGACTATCTGCCATCCCCCCGGGAGTCTGTCAATGAAGGCGAACGACAAGTACACGAACGCGTAGATGCCCCACCCGATATTGATGGCCACTTTCCGACCGATCTTATCAGACAACGCTCCGAGCGGTGTTGAGAAAGCGGCTTTGATGACATGAAAGAAACCCCAGATCAATGGCATGAACAGGATGTCGACCAGCCTCTTTTGCGCTTCTGAATCCCCGAACTGGCTTACCATATCTCCAAGCAAAGGTGCACCGGCGACAATGGCATACAACGATCCACTCTGGTGGATTGCTTCCCCGACCCTGAACAAAAGGAATGCATCGGACGAGTTTCCCAGCGTAAAAAGCACGACGACCGACAGATACGCAATGAAGTTTTTGTCAAACTGTTTGAGTGAGAACCTGAAGGGTTTGCCAGCCGGAACAGGGTCCACTTTTTCCTTCACAAAGAAAAGAACGGTCAAGACGGCGAATAGGCCGGGGATGATTGCCAAACAGAAAGTCCAACGGAGCGTCAGCAGTGTGTCCTTCATCTCGAAAACGAGGATGAGAATCAGGAGGGTGCCTATTGCGAGCAGGGGGCCAAGAACGGCACCGGCATGATCCATCGCTCGGTGAAAACCAAACGCCTTACCGCGTATGCTCTCGCCAACTGACGAGGCAATAAGCGCATCCCGGGGAGCGGTACGGATACCTTTGCCAATCCGGTCTGTCATCCTGATAAACACGATCTGCCAGGCACTACCCGCGAGACCGGTAAAGGGGCGAGCCAAGGAGGAGATGGTGTAGCCAATGGCGACCAGCAATTTGCGCTTTCTGAGTTTGTCTGAGATTATTCCGCTGAACAGTTTGAGTATTGCTGCGGTTGTTTCAGCGACACCCTCAATGACGCCCAGTACTAGCGCCCCGGAGCCTAGTGCGGCGACGAATATGGGGATGAGTGGATAGATCATCTCGGATGCCGAATCCGTCAGCAAGCTCACGATGCCAAGCACAATGACATTGCGGGGCATTTTGCTTTTTTCCGGTTTGCGCTGGCGCTCGTCCATGACCGCTTCTGGAATCATCCACCATCTCCTTTGTCGAACGAAGCTGAACCACAAGGTTCAAGAGCCGATTGACTTGATGAGGTGAACACATTTGTGTTCCCACGACCGTCGGAAAATGCGGTCCATCGATCTCCCATGAAGACGCGAGAAGCCATCGCAAAAGTGGTCACGCCCGCCTGCCAACTTAGTTCCTTGGGGCGGGCAGGAAAGTCACTGAGCCAAAGGCTCATGCGCCTCTGGCGCAGAAGACACTGAGGTGTGAGAGATCTTCACTTTTTCTCTTATTTCTCTTTGTGCCTTTGTCGTTAATAACGGGTTTTCCTCCAGCCTTCTAGTTTCTCCTCCAAGTTTGCAACAAATCCAGAGGTTGTCAATGGGCGCGAAGATTTTGAAATTCGCATCCCATTCAGCTATATTGGTCAAGACTCCCAATTCTCAATCTCCCTGATGCGACAGTGAAAACCGTTCTCTTCATCGTGGCTTGGGTGACACTTGTTTCTTTTCTCTTCCCGCAGAGCAATCCCAGGAAGGGTCTCGATATACACGCTGGCGGGATCGTCCGCACTGACCGAACAAGCCGGGAAATCCATCTTGTTTTCACGGGGCACGAATTCGCGGATGGCGGTGAAATCATCCTCGGCGTACTCAGGAAGCATGGTATCAAGGCTTCGTTTTTCTTTACCGGAGATTTCTATCGCAACACCCAGTTCTCCACTCTTATCTCTTCATTAAAGAAGGACGGTCATGAGCTGGGCGCGCACTCCGACAAGCATCTGCTCTATTGCTCGTGGGAGAAGCGCGACTCTTTGCTCGTCACGAAGGAGAGCTTTCAGAACGATGTGCTCTCCAACTACGGGGAAATGAAGCGCTTCGGTATCGAACACTCGGCTGCCCGCACCTTCCTCCCCCCTTTTGAATGGTACAACGATTCGATCAGCACGTGGACGAAAGAACTGGGTTTGGTTCTCGTTAACTTCACTCCGGGGACATATTCGAACGCCGACTGGACGCACCCCGAGCTTGGAAGCCAGTACCTGAGTTCAGATAGCATCTATTCACGAATCCTTCGCTACGAGGCAACGAAGCCCGACGGCTTGAACGGTTTTATTCTTTTAACCCACATCGGAACCGACGCGCGGCGAAAGGACAAATTCTATCTTCGTCTCGACGACCTCATAGCGGCACTGAAGGCGAAAGGGTATCGTTTCACACTTCTGGGCGCATTCATCAACTAGGACGCAGATATGGCGGTCATGGAAACGCGGAAAATACGATATGGCATTATCGGATTCGGCCTCTTTGCCGAACGAGCTATCGCAGGTGCCATCCAGGCTTCACCCAATTCCACCCTCGTCGCTGTCCAGAAGCGGTCACTCGCTGCCGCCCGCGAAAAAGCCAAAGCCCTTTCTCTCCCCCACGCTTTCTCTTCTGCGGAAGAGCTGGCTGCTTGTCCTGACGTCGACGCGGTCTTCATCGTGTCGGCGAATTCGGCACATCACGACGAAACGATCACGGCGGCTCGGGCAGGGAAGCACGTGCTCGTGGAAAAACCAATGGCTATCAATGCGCTCGAAGCCAGGCGCATGATCGAAGAGTGTGAACGCAACCACGTGAAGCTCATGGTCGGCCAGGTGGTTCGCTTCTCCCCTGTCGTGCGCCGGCTTCGCGACCTTGTCCAATCTGGAAGCCTTGGCCGCATCGTCTCGGCAAGAGCAGATTACCTCTTCGACGCCAGGCTCTCAAAGCGCTCATGGCTTTTTGATCGCGTTCTTGCCGGCGGCGGACCGATCTTCGATATCGGAGTGCATTGTCTTGATACACTCTGTTATGTTCTGGATGATCAAGTCCGAACAGTGCAATCGCAGCTTTCACCCTTGCCGACATCAATTGCAACAGAGAGAAGTGCGATCCTCGGTCTCGGGTTTTCGAAAGGAACCCTGGCATCAATAACCTGTTCGTTCGAAGCCCCGACGCGCCATATCTTCATAGAGATTATCGGAACCGAAGGGCTCGCCTCTGCGCACGATTTTACGCTCGGTGAATCCAGAATCACTCTCGACGTTATTCGCAAAACCGACGGGGGCTCGATGAGGAAGGAATCAGCAGACTTTGACGTGCCCAACCTCTATGTTGACGAAGTCACATCCTTTTCGCAATGCATCCTGGATGACACGGAGTCACCCGTGCCGGGTTCCGCAGGATTGCAGCATCAGAAGGTGCTCGACGCAGCCATGGAAGGTGGAGGGATCATTTCCCATTCGTGACAAGGTGTGTTCTCCTGCAACAATTGAGCCGATATGACCGTAACTCTGCAGGGAAGGGAGATAGCCCATGAAACGTCTATATCGTTCCAGAACTCACAGAGTAATCGGCGGTGTGGCTGGAGGCATTGGAGAATACCTTGACATTGATCCCGTCCTCGCCAGGATATTATTCATTCTCGCGCTCTTCGCGGGGGGAGCTGGCCTTCTTGCATACATCATCGCCTGGATCATCATACCTGAACAACCAAGGGAAAGTACTATGACCATTCCACCCGATTCTCAACAACCGAACATGCCTCCACAGCCTCAGCAACCTTCAAAACCCGAGGAAGCGCCTCGACGCGGAAGCATCATCGGCGGACTCGTACTTCTGGTCCTCGGCCTTCTCTTCCTGGGGCAGAATTTTCTTCCTGATTTCGATTTCGGAGACTGGTGGCCGCTAATTCTGGTCGCCATCGGCGTGGGATTGCTCTACAAAGCTCTCCGACCAAGCCATTCCTAAGCGGAGGTAGTTATGAGATTGAGCACCCTTTTCTGGGGAGTTCTCCTTGTCCTCATCGGAGGACTTTTTCTTCTGAACAATCTTGGTGTCCTGAACGTCAATTGGGATACAATCTGGAGACTCTGGCCCATGATTTTGGTTTTCTGGGGCCTCTCCATCCTCGTGGGAAAGCAACGCCCCCCATGGTATGTCGTTGCCCTGATGGTTCTCTTGATTTTCTTCATGATTGCTGCGGCCGCTACGTCAGGATGGTTCCACCGCGACTTCAGTTTTGTTGCCGGCGAGGGATATCAGCAGAAATTCGAAGAACCGCTTGCCCCGAACACTCAAAAAGCAACGTTCCGTCTCCAGTCGGGGGCCGGGCGTTTCTTCATCCGCGACACAACAAAGCAACTGATAAAGGTAGAGACAGAAGTCAGCTTTGGAAAGTACGTCATCAGTCGCGAACAATCGGATAACTCGGCATACGTGACGCTCGATTTCCGGGGTCGTTCCAAAGGGTGGAATTTCGGCGGTGGGCACAACCGGGTGGACGTTCAACTGAATTCCACTCCAAGTTGGACCATCTACATCGAGGTGGGCGCTGCATCGGGGAACTTTGACCTGAGTCCGTACAAGGTCGAGGAACTCAGAATTGATGCGGGAGCATCGTCAATGAAAGTGCGTCTTGGAGACCAATCGGAAGAGACGAGAGTGAAAGTAAAGACTGGAGCTTCTTCGACTTCAATTGAGGTGCCTGAATCGGTGGGATGTGAAGTGCGTCTCGAGACTGCTCTTTCCGGGAAGAGAATCAGTGGCTTTGACAAGATCAGCAAGAACCGATACCAGACGTCGAACTTCGAATCTGCAGCAAAGAAAATCTACATTGACGTCTCAGCCGGGGTTTCTCAGATAAGGGTTGACCGGTACTGACAGGTTGTTAAGAAAGCAAACCGCCCCTGAAGAAAGAACTTCGGGGGCGCTTCATCTTCTTGCTGTGAAACTCGGTTT
Source organism: Bacteroidota bacterium (assembly GCA_015661185.1). GTDB lineage: Bacteria > Bacteroidota > Ignavibacteria > UBA10030 > UBA10030 > UBA9647. The sequence goes on along the minus strand of JACVXU010000192.1, from coordinate 5,975 downwards.
TCAACAGACTGCTAAGAGCGATCCCCTCCCATTCGAACCCCCTATTGACCGCAACAGCTGCTGGGCACGACTCTATTGTCCTTCTGATCCCGGCAGACTTGCGCTTTGCTGTCCCAGGTGACATGACCGCTTCCACAGGCCGGATCTGAAGCAGGATTACTGTCCTCTTCGCTGCAGTTGAGATTGAGTGCCACTGTCACGGCGAAGAAAAGCAAGAACGCAATAAGCTGCAGAACATCATTCCATCGCATCAAACGAATCTTCATCAGGCTCTCCAGTCTGGTGATTTGTCATCACTGCGCGATAAGCGCACGCATCGCGCAGGTACAACCGCTTCTGCGTAGATACTACAAATTCCCCATAATTTCAATGTGCCCCGCCACCCCGAGGGTGGCTGATCCTCCCTCTTTCTCCTACACTCCTTGTCCAAGAAGATCCCGTGCGCGCGAAAACACTTGATCCGGGTCGATCTCCGTCATACACTTGAAGTGTTTCTCAGGGCAATCGCTGCGACCGATGTGAGAGCAAGGGCGACAATCCAGGCCTTGTCTTTCAAGCACGACTGCAGCCGGATCGTACGGGAAGAATCCAAACTCTCTGACTGTTGAGCCAAACACCGCAACGACTTTCTTATGCATGGCCGTCGCTATGTGCATAAGCCCCGTGTCATTGGTAATAATAACATCGCAGTACTCCATGGCCGCCCCCGTTTCGAGAAGCTTCAACTGACCGCACAAGCTCGTCGCGCGCTCCGCACCCACCTGGTTGTTGATGTCCCAGGCGATTTGATTGCAGACAGGCTCATCCGCCGGGCCTCCAAAGAGAAGGACTTTCGCATCCAGTTTTTGAGCGAACGCTGCCCCGACACGTGCGAACCCGTCAGCAGGCCAACGCTTTGTGACGTGGCGGGCTCCGGGACAAAGCCCGACGACCTTTTCGAACCTGTTGAGTTGTAGTCTCGCGATTCTTCCCGACACGCCGAAAAGGACTTCGTCCGGAATGTGCAGTTCCAGCCCCCTGCCGTCGTTTGTGATTCCGAACGTATTCTTCTTGAAGTTTACGAGCACGGAGCGTTCGAGCACTCTCTTGTTCACAACCACCCGTTTTGGTCCGCGCAGGCTGCGCAGGTATTTGCTTCGAAGGCTGTCATGAATGTCAACAATCAGGTCATATCCCTCATCTCTGATTCTTTTCTTGAGAGACCGGAGACCCTCAAAACCACGATCTACGTCAAACTCGTACGTGTGGTTCAGATTTTGATTCGATTTCACAAGTTCCGCGTACTCGGTCCGGGTCACGTAATCGATCTGTCCGGTTGGAAACCGTGCACGCAGAACTCGCAGCATCGGCGAGGAGAGAACGATGTCCCCGATGGAACTAAATCGGATGACGAGTGTTTTAGTAGATGTGTCCATCCCGTGCAAAATAGCACATAATTGATGGAGATACAACGAGCTCTTCAACAGGGAGAAAATCGGCTTATGAGATTTCCTACTTCAATCGGCGCACTTCGTCGCGACGGCTACACGGTGCTGCCCGTGAAAGACGAAATCCGCAACAACCTGATTCGAAAACTGGAGACGCATGAGCCTCTCTTTCCCGGCATCATAGGATACGGCCAGACGGTCGTTCCCTCTCTCGTCAATGCGATCCTTGCGCGTCACGACATTCTTCTCCTGGGACTGCGCGGCCAGGCGAAGTCTCGCATCGTCCGCCAGCTTCCCTCGCTTCTTGATGAAGACATTCCGTTCATCAAGGGATGCGAGATCAACGACAACCCTTACAAACCTGCATGTAAACGATGTGCCGACCTGGTCAAAGAACACGGCGACGACGTTGAAATCGACTGGCTCCACCGGGACCGTCGGTTCGGCGAAAAGCTGGCAACGCCCGATGTGACGATTGCCGACCTTATCGGCGACATCGATCCCATCAAGGCCGCTTCGCAACGTCTGCATTACTCGCACGAAGGTGCTATCCATTACGGCATTATCCCGCGGACAAACCGCGGAATCTTTGCCATCAATGAGCTTCCAGACCTTCAGCCCCGCATTCAGGTCGGTCTGTTCAATATCATGGAGGAAAAAGACATCCAGATCCGCGGCTTCAACGTACGGATCCCCCTGGATCTGATGATCGTCTTTACCGCAAACCCGGAAGATTATACGAGCCGCGGCAACCTCATCACCCCGCTGAAGGACCGCATTGATTCACAGATCCTGACCCATTATCCGCGAACGATCGAGGACGCGATCAAAATCACCGAACAGGAGGCGTGGATACAGCGCGACAGCCGCACCGTCCAGATCCCACACTACTTCAAAGAGATCATAGAACAAGCCGCATTCGAAGCCAGGAAGAGTGAATATGTCGATCAAAAATCCGGCGTCAGTGCCCGATTCACCATCTCCGCCATGGAGAATCTTGTCAGCAACGCCGAGCGACGCGCCATTCTCGTCGGAGACCGCACCATTGCGCCACGCATCTGCGACCTGGCACATGCGCTCCCGGGAATGACCGGCAAAGTGGAACTGGTGTTCGAGGGGGAACAGGAAGGCCCGGCAAAGGTAAGCAAAGCCCTCACAGGCAAGGCAGTGCGGGAGGTCTTCAAGCAGTACTTTCCCGACCCGCTTCTGAAACGGTCGAAACATCAAGGGGAATCAAGACAGCACGAGGATTCAGAGTACAGCAAGATTATCAGCTGGTTCGAAGCCGGAAACAAGACCGAGATTGCTGACGACATGCCTTTAGACCGCTACCTCGATGAGTTGGATAGAGTGAAAGGCCTGCGTGAGCTAACGAAGAAGCACATGAAAATCTCCGAAGCGAACAGGTACGAACTAGCGTCGGCAATGGAGTTTGTGCTCGATGGTTTGCATCAGTCATCACGCATCGCCAAAGATGAAGTCGATCGCGTGACTGCCTATAAGGACCTGATCGGCAGCATCTTCGCAGGTAAAGGAAAGAGCATAGAAGAAGAGTTTTGAGTTGTGAGTTGTGAGTTTGGAGTTCCAAGTTCAAAGTCCCGAGTCAGACTTTTCACTGTTCACCGTTTACTGTTTACTGCTTTTATTGAACTATCAACTGACAACTCAAAACCGTAAACTCTCTTCATGCGTTTTCGTTACAGCAAGTGGACCCCGGGATCGATGACGGACGAGCAGCGGCTCCAGTCGCTCATGTCCATCTTCAGCTACCTCTTGATCCAAACGAGCGGGGATATTGATGATGCGCTGAGTTGGTTGCAGCAACTCGCAGAGCAATACGGTCTCTTCGATCGTTCCCTGAGTCTCGATGACCTTGTCAACAAGCTGAAAGAACAGGGGCTTATCGAGGACGCAAAAGACGCACACATCCTGACGAACAAAGGTGTTCAACGGATCCGGCAGGATGCCCTCCGCCACGTCTTCAGTTCCTTGAAGAAGGCTCCCGAAGGATCCCACGAAACACCGTACGGCGGGAGCGGCATCGACCGGCTGAGCGAGACAAAGAAGTGGTCATTCGGCGATCAACCGACGAACATCGATATGACCTCGACGGTGACAAACGCGATGAAGCGGGACGGCATCGACGAGTTTGCCCTGAAAGAGGAAGACCTCGAAGTCTACGAAACCGAGCATACGACAACCTGTGCGACCGTGTTGATGCTCGACATCAGCCATAGCATGATCCTCTACGGCGAGGATCGCATCACGCCCGCGAAGGAGGTGGCACTTGCACTCTCCGAGCTCATTCACACTCGCTTCCCAAAGGACTATCTCTCGCTCGTCGTCTTCGGAGATGAAGCCAAGGTTGTGAGTCTCCACGAGTTGCCGTTCCTCAATGTCGGTCCGTACCATACAAACACCCGAGCTGGCCTGCAACTTGCCCGCAGCCTTCTGCACAAGTGCGGCAATGTGAACAAGCAGATCTTCATGATCACCGACGGGAAGCCTTCAGCCATTTTCGATGATGCGGGACGGCTCTACAAGAACTCATTCGGCCTCGACCCCCGGATTGTCAATAAGACGCTCGATGAGGCTGTACAGTGCCGCCGGGAAAAGGTTGTTGTGAGCACGTTCATGGTTGCGCGCGACCCCTATCTAATCAACTTCGTGGATGAATTCACGAAGACAAATCAGGGGCGGGCCTACTATTCCGACCTCAACAAGCTTGGAGAGTTCATCTTCGTCGATTATCTTCGAAACCGCCGGAAGCGCTTCACTTCCCAGCGTTGACACCCCCCTTTCAGACGACTTTCCTGCTGCAACAGCTCATCACCGCAAGAGCCGGCTATCTCAACCCTTTTCTCCTGTTGCTGTTCTCACTTTAGTTCCTTAACCTTTGTCCGGCCGTCAATTAGACCGCCTGGCTGAACGGCACAGTCCTGCACCGTACGCTCATTGGGGAAAGGAGTTTCTGACCCCATCCCCTTCAGTTCACCTGGCAAAAGTTTATGCGCTCGCATCAGATTCGAACCAGCGGTTGGATTCATCTGACCTGCCTCTGCATTGCGCTCGCGCTGCCTCCGGGTTCTGCCAACGCACAATCATTTTCCTTCCAGGATTCGTGGCGGTGGACTCACTTCACAACTGAGAGCGGCCTTCCCTCGGATCAGGTCTATTGCATAGCCGAGACCGCTGACAGCACAATCTGGGCTGGCACACAGAAGGGATTAGCATGGTTTGATGGCTATGTCTGGATTTCACTGGACAGCACGCAAGGTATTCCCGCGGATCAAATCTCCGTCATCGAGCCGTATGGAAGGGACTCAGTAGTCTGCATCATTAGAGGTGCACTGTACCTCGGCGGCAGATACAAATTCAGGCGTCTTATCTTAAACGACTCGACGCTACAAGGTATCCAGTCGGTTGTCGCTATCGGTCGGAATCAGATTTTGATCCTTGGCAATGCCAGCCTCTTTCTTCTGGACTCTAAGGGTTTAAGAGCCATCAGTACGCCGGCACCTCCAATGTCAACCGGCTCCAGAAATCTCTGGCAAACCTCACCGGGCAAGCTCTGGCTCAACACAGTCCGCGGTCTTTACGAAGGCGAGGGGCAGACATGGCGGCTCGTGTTTTCGTCAGAGAGATACCACCTCATAATTCAGTCTGTAGTTGAAGACTCCAGAGGAAACGGTGTTGCGGCGGTCGCGAAACCCCACGAATTTCACGGCATCCGCGAATGGACACGAGGCGGTCGGGCACGACTCAGCGAGTCTGAGCGATCAGGTGACCAATTGGCGATGGATGTCTCTCCATCAGGAGATGTCATTGTTGTCTATGAAACAGGTGAGATCAGGCTGAGACACATGGGTTCAATTCCACGCACGCCCTGAAATTCGGAAAGGACGGGGGTCTTTGGGTGGGAACAGAGGGAGGTGTCTATCTCCTGCAGACGAATTCAAGGCGGTGGGCGTATTGGAGGCACGCTTTTGGGGATCCACGGAATGGTGTACATGAGATCACACGCACCGCCGACGGTTCTGTCTGGTTGGGGACATTCAACGGACTCGAGATACACAGGCCGAATGGTCGAATCCAATATATCGAGAATATTCTCGGCACGACGTTGGGGACGATCACAGGCATCATTGAAGATCGCGACCACAACGTCTGGATCAGCAGCGGTTCGGCATTTTCCGGTGCATTCCGATGGAACGGAAGGATGTGGCACCATTTCGGTTACGCAGCCGGACTGACCGCCGACCGCGTCCACAAGATCCGAAGGGACCGGAGCGGCGACTTGTGGTTCCTTGGTTTGAGTGCAATCTACGACGCTCCTTACCAGCCCGGAGCATTCCAATACAAGAACGGGAAGTTCATTCAATGGCGGGCGAAAGACAGCGGTCGCGAGGGATTGATCAGCGGACGTGTGTACGCGTTTGCCGAAGGTCTTGATCACAGTCTCTGGTTCGGGACCTACGGAGGTCTCAGTCGATGGAAAGAAGGCGAGTGGAGGCACTGGACCTCTGAAAGCGGCTTACATGGAAAAGC
>JACVXU010000431.1 GCA_015661185.1 Bacteroidota bacterium | reverse complement strand
GGTCCAGCAATGTCAGAGTGAAAAAGATTTCCGGGCAATCATGGAGAAATGGAACCTTCTGATTTACGATTTGTCGGGCGGCGTGAAAACGGACCTTGTCTTCTTCTCCAAAGGGTCCTCAGAGGCGCGCATCCGACACGACATCAGAAGCCTGAAGGCTTTTTATTCCCCGGATATGGAGGCGACGATCGAGGCAGGAAAAAACAAGATTGCGATGGAGGTGTCGAAGGTGTTTCAGGAAATGCTCGGCAAAGCTCAACCCGGCAACCCGGTGGAATGGTCAACGACCTACGTGAATTTTCTCTCCAAACTCGAGTTGTATCTCTCCTGGATTTCGGCCCAGCTTCGGAAGTGAGGGTTAAAACTCGTCCTGTTTTCTTTATCTTAGGTGCCACACCTTGAAAGTCGCGGCAAAAGCTAGATAGTCAGGGCAAATGGGTGGGAACCACAACTCAGCTCTATCCCGACCTTTAGGTTGGGAATGAAAAAACAAAAACAGGGCTTCAGCCCCACATAACGGACCGGAGCTAAGCTGTTGCAATGTATGTTAGCAAATGTTGGACGCGCGCCACGTTATACCGTCAGCTTCAGCGACTGGTTAGGCGGCTCATTCGACGGCGCTCCGCTAGTAGGGATGCTGCGACGCCGGCTGCCAGGATCGAGAGGACCACGGTCAGCAAGTACAAGTTGAAGTGCTTCCCGAGGACGAGCTTCAGCCATTCGGCAAGAAGCATCTTTACGCCCACTACCATCAGGACTAGTGCGAGCGAGACCTTCAGATATCGGAACTTTTTCACCATCCCGGCCAAGGCGAAATACAGCGACCGGAGACCCAGGATCGCGAATACGTTGCTTGTGAAAACTAGGAATGGGTCGCCGGTAATGGCAAAGATCGCCGGGATCGAGTCCACCGCGAAGATCACATCTGTCGTCTCAACCATGACGAGTGCTAGCGCGAGAGGCGTAAGGAGCAGCCTCCCGGGTCGAGCCGCCTCGACGACCTCGTCGGGCACTGCGGGCGCACCGGGGATCTCGCTCTCGTACGACGCGGGCGCCCCGGCGCGAACAATGAAGTGCTCCCCGTGAAACCTGGAGGTAACCCGAAACAAGCGTCGTGTCAACCGCACCACGATATTCTTGTTTGGATCGGTGTGTTCCGTCTTGAGGAAAAGCATCTTGATCGCTGTAAGGATCAGGAAGAAGGCAAAGAGGTACAGAACCCAGTGGAACTCTGCAATCAGCTTTGCCCCGAGACCGATCATCGCGCCGCGCAGGAATAGAGCGCCGAGGATGCCCCAGAACAGCACACGGTGCTGATAGAGCGGCGGCACTGCGAAGAAGCTGAAGATCATGGCGATGACGAAGATGTTGTCCACGCTGAGCGACTTCTCGACGACGTAGCCGGTCAGGTACTTCTCCGTTGCCGTTGCACCGTCGTTCGCCAGTCCATCAACCGCGTCCGCCACGGTGCCAAGGCCAAACCACTGGCTGTCGTAGGCGAAGTACACGAATACGGCAAACGCCAACCCCATCGTGAGCCACACGGCCGACCACGCGAGGGCCTCCTTGACGCTGACGACGTGGGCCTTGCGGTGAAAGACCCCCAAGTCTAGCGCCAGTATCAGCAGGACAAACGCGATGAATGCTATCCAGATCCAGATCATTCGACGTGCGTCTCCACTATGGGGCTGAGCTGACTAACCAGAAAGTGAGTTTCTAATTTTGCTTTAAACCTTCTCTTCTTCTTTTCTCCAGCGCCGCTGCAATATGTGACCCACGATTCCTATCACTGTCAAAATCATTAGAGCCGTCACAGTTTGCCAATTCAGCGCTTCACTGATGCTTGACGCCCCCACGCTTCCCTCGATGGCTGTTGAATACAAGAATGCCTTGATCCCAATGCCAATGATAGTTGCGATGATAAACTTGAAGTAGGGAATTCGAAGTAACCCTGCGCCGTAGTTGATGAACATATGGGGAGAACTCGGAAAAACCCTGATGGCGAACAACGCTGAAAATGTGGAGTGTGTTCCGAGGAATTTCGTGATACGCGAATTGTTGAACCGTTGGAACCACGTATCCCATCGTACTGCCCGCAACGCTTCCCGCACAAATGATGCCCGTCGAAGCCAGCGGGGGAAACAGGAGCGGCGTAACGAAAAAGAACACCGAAGCCGGAAGGGCAAACGTCCAGGCCGCGGTCATCGCGACGATAATCAGAAGGGCTGCAAGAGGGTTTGAACCGAGCTCCCTTAGGTTCTCCCGCGTCACCAGTTCCCTCAGACCGCTGTTTATGAACACGATGAAAGCGACCGCAAGAATCGCGATCACAACCAACGATTGCAGGCGCGCTTTTCGCCGGTCTTTTCCCTCAAGTTCTTTTCCTTGATCATTCATGATATCCACAGGAAAGATTATGGCTAAAAATGTCTGAGAATTCAAGAGTTTGAGGCACATCAACCTCGTTTCTTGAACGCCAGACCAAATTGGGCTATATTGACACGAAGAACGAAGGAGAATA
>JACVXU010000191.1 GCA_015661185.1 Bacteroidota bacterium | reverse complement strand
TGTCTGCGGTAAATCAAGATGAAAGCTCGCGGTTGACCAGATCGTGTTTTGGCCACATGGCCCGGTGCTCTACTATTCAATCACGACAAACCGCCGAGCGAAGGGCGCGAAAACTTCTCGAACCAACGTCGCCTCTTCTTTGGAGGAGTCGAGCGCGAGAGCTGTCTCATCGGCGTGGACTATTTTCTCAAGCCACACTTTGCTCCTCGACCAGATTGGAGCATCCGCAGGCGCGAAGCGGAAGTAGGCCTTCAGGCCTCCATTGTGCAGACAGAACCGATTAGGATCTCGATCTCCATTCGCGAGAGCAGACACCGCGATCAGCGGCTCAGTGCGAAACAGCGATCGACCATCACAATAGCCCTCAATCAGATCATGGGCACCTACTGCGTCCAGGATCGTAGGAAAAAGGTCCATCGAACAGGCAACATTTGGGTGAACGGTTCGCGGTCCTCTCAATGGCGATTTCAGAAGGAAAGGAACTTCGATTTGATAGCGGTTGACTTCACTATTATGGAAGATGCGTCCCGATTCCATGAACTCTTCCCCATGATCGCCGACCACCGCGATCAGCGTTTTCTCAAACTCTCCGGACACCTTGAGCGATTCGATCACACGGCCGATTTGACTGTCCACGAAGTGGAGGGCGTTCAGGTACCGGTTCTTCATGCGTCGAACCTGAACGGCGTCTTTGGCCATGGAAAGATAGTCCCAACGATCACTAAAATCTGGAAATGGCCCCTTCCACTCGGAAGGCAAGTGATAGGGTTGGTGGGTGGAGTTGTAAAAGACGAGGAAGCAGCGACCAAGCGCTTTGCCTGGTCTCGGGAGTGCATCAAGAACGGCGTCAGTGACATTCACGTCGATCTTGGCAATATCGGCTTCGAATGGGTCCCTCTCGCCAATGAATGACTTCAAGTCCCGGATGCTATCGATCAATTCAAGATTCTTGCCAAAAGCCACCCGATCAAGCCGGTAAAAGTCGAGACCGAAAGAGGCGAAGGCGTAAATCGGATAACCTAATCTCTTAAGCGCTTTAAACGGTGCGCTCCCCCATAATCGATCATTCTCCCGTGTTGGCCCAAATCTGAAAGGAGAGTTTCCAGTCAGCAGACTGAACCAGCCGAGTTGAGTGGCGTTGCCACAGGATATCGCCGTCCTGACCGGCAGACATTGCTTCCGCAGGAGATCGAGATTCGGAGTTACCTCGGCAGTGATGGCATCGGCTCTGGCGCTCTCGATGATGAATACGATGATGTCCGCCTTCTTGTCAACGAAGTGTCTGTTCAACAGAGGTGTTGATGGGAGGCGCTCTTCTGAACGCGGAGTGACGCGAAACCCAAATGCCGCTGCGCCGGGAGCTGTCTTAAAAACCGAAAAACCCAACGGCATCGTGGTTTCCTCAACTGACCGTATCTCGCGGCGGACAATCGATGCACTTGCGCCCTGTAGGAACAATTGGACGCACGCACAAACCAGTAATCCAGCAAACAAATGGCGCACCCTCACCACTAATGGTTCAAGTGCCGACAGACGCGATGTCAGTCTGACACTGAGCAGGCCGGCAGGGATCGCCAGTAAAGGCAGGCCAGCAATGAGACTCAGAACCGGCAATGAAACGTTGATTGAGAACAAGGATTGCCGAAAGACTTGGTAATCGCCGCCGTACATGACCCTTAGGGCGCGGCCCAAGTGCACGCGGAGAAGCTCGTAAAGGTGCAAGTCGATCCAGAGCAAGACCAGAAACACCGTCGTCAATGCAACGATTAGCTTGCTCCAAATGCCGACAAGCCACAACGGAACATGTGCGTTTATGATCAGGAAGAAGAGGATGCCCACAATGACTCCAAGAATCCACTTCGAGTAAATAAGGAATTCCTCCGCTGCAGACGCCCCCTGAATGAGCGTGATATATTCAAAGCCTAGCCACGATGTGATGACCAAGAACCAACAGCACAGCCAATAATCGACCTGCAATTCCCGCGAGGAACTGGATCTCGTGTTTACGACCGCTGCCACATTTTTCCTCCGCCAAGTGCGTCGCTCCCGGGATTCCGGCAAAGCCAACGGAAATCCGGTCTACGATCGATGCTGTTTCACGGTCTCATACGCCCTTCGTCCTGGGAGAGCTCGTAGGAATATAACCAGCGTTGTCGAGTGATCCATTCAACATGCCCGTCACAAAATGCCACGTTCAGACCCCCAGTTCCATGATTCGATGTCTTTTGCGGGTAGTTGCCCGGACTCGGATCACTGTCCAAGAAGAGCCAGATCCGTGCAGGTCCAGGAACGACGCCGCGAAGACCCAACACCGTGTTCTTGTGCGCGTATCCAGCTATTGTGGCTTCTGTTTTCTGAACTCCTGGGACGTTGGTGCTCGTCCCATCCACGATTAGCTCCGTCGTGTCAGTGCCGTTGTAATTCATGAACCCATAGACTTCATAGCTGGTCCCGAATGCGTGGGTATCCTTTGCGGACTCCGCAAGATCCAGGAGTTGAATTGTGTCAAGGGAAGATCGGGTATCGAACACATTCGGCCGGACTGAGTTCCTGGTTGACGAACAAGAAAAGACCTTCAACGACGTCAGGTATGCCGGGTAAAGCCAATTCTGATTGTCATCCCGGTCAGACCGTGTATTCGCATAGGTTTGGCGCTTGTCGTCAGCCGCGTAAAGGAGACCGGCAACTCCGAGTTGTCGGAGATTATTCAGGCAGCCCACCTTATGAACTTTCCTCTTTGCAGTCACAACGGCACTCATTAACAAGGCAGAAAGCAACGAAATAATCGAGATGGTCGTAAGGAGCTCGACGAGAGTAAATGCACGGGAAGGCCGAGTCTCAGGAGGCTTGATTGGGCGCATCATGAATGGCAAGGGCGAAATGCGATCGCCGATCGCAAGCAACTATTTATTCGGCTGGGTCCAGACTTCGCTCTTCCAATGGGCAGCTTTCCAGGCAAACCAATAGCAGTTGATAGACGGTGCAGGGCTTCTCCCTTCCGCCGTTTCCCAGAACGCCAGAGGAAATTGCCCGGATGGGCTCAATTGAGCGACCAGGGTTCTTCCGTTCAATTCCAATCGGGCGTCAGCCGCCTGTAACGAGCTCGACGGGAATGCGATCGTGCGAGCGCCCAAGGCGACTCCGACGACTAACTCCTTCGCGGGGCGGGATTCATCGAGATACGTGATGGGAAAACCGGGTGGGGAGTGCAGGTTAGTATTGCCCCGATAGGGGTTGCTCCAATAGTTCGATGCGTAGTTCGTTGAATACCCAGTCAGGTAGGAGAGCACTAGGCTATCGGGATGCGCCGAGAGCCAATCGCGCCAAGTGCAAAGGATCACCGGTTGGGTCGCCAGCGATCGGCCTTTCAATGGCCCTTTCACGGCCTCTCCCCGAAGCTGATACCATAAGGAGCCGGTCGGCTCGTCAACCATCACCAACGTGCTTTCGTAGAGCACATCTGCCACAGAGAAGGAGAGAACCTTCCCTTCAAACTCTCTATAGAAGGCAAGCGCCGATCCAGCCAATGGGCAGTACGTGACTGCGACCTCTTTCCCGTCGATCGTGTCATTAATGATTTCATGGAAGTTAAGGATCTTTGTGGGATATGCCCGTGAAGCTGAGCCTAGCCGTAGTCCAACAACAGGGTCATCCGATTTCAACCAAGCCGCCGCTTCAGTCGGATTCACGTAGCTGGGATTGTTCAGAGCGGGGATCCAAGCACCGCTTCGCCCCGGGAAGAGAGGGACATTCTTCACGTATTCGAGATTAGGGAACTCCCGAAGAGTCACTCCGCGATGAGTCTCAGTCTGCTGAGTTTCTGGCAATATCGAATTCCTTGATAAAATCCTTGCGCCGACGGCCAGCAAGACCGCCGCCCATCCCAAACCAATAATCCAGTAACTGCGTCTGAACAATTGCTGAATCACGACTCTTTCGCGTCAGTCGCTGCCTGACGCAAAGCAGTCCGCGCCCGCTTGCGCCCCTCCTTCCAGAGCCAGACCCCCCCCAGGAGCATGTAAACGGAAAAACCCCGCGAGAGCTTACCTACGGCGGATTCGGTCAGACCGAGCCACGCAGCAGCATTACCGAGGCACGGACAAACGGTTGGAAGCTGCATCAGCCAAATCATGGCGTGGTACGAAAGAAACAGCGCCCCAATCCAAGCAATGATCTGGTTCCGGAGGTTCTCTGCGGCACAGAGCATTCCTACAAAAACCAGGTCGAGGACAAACCCGATCCGCCACATGCTCCGTTGTGAAAGGCCAAACAATGGATCGTCCTTAGCTTGGATCGGCAAATCGAGAAAGCTGCTCAACAACTTTGCCAAACTCGCAGCAAATAGGAATATCACTACCGAAATCCAGTAAATCCGACTTGCGATTACAAACCCACACAGCATGCCTCTTGCGCAATGACCTCCGCTGGCGGGCCGTTGAACGCTTCCCCTCAAGGGTCTTCTTTCGAGAAGTAACAATCTCAGGTGCAGGAATTGTTGGCGTAGTGAGTAAACACGGTCTGGGACGCTTCTTCAGGTTCATGCCAGTTGCCCTGGCAGTCTAAAATGGTTTGCGTCCAAATACAACTTAGCCAGGTGTAATCTACATTCGAGTACGTGCTGCCGAACGTCCTGTTAATGATAAAACCATCCGTGTCACAGGTTCCCGCAGAATTGCCGTTGCCACACTGGTAGCTGTACCATCCTCCTTGATGGCATAAGTCCAAGATATTGTCGTACGAGCTTCCTTGGACGAATGGGATGATGAGGAGCGCTGCAAGAACGAATGGTGACCCAGTTTTGATGCGCTTGAATGTCCGTCTCATTAGGATTCCTTTCATTTGATTATTGGTTGCTGGCTCGATGATCTTCTGAATCTCCTGCCGACGAGCCAGAGTGGCGGCAAGGAAAGCAAGATGCCCAGGACCGCGAAGTACCAAAATCGAAGGTTTCGCGCCTTTTCTGCAAGCACCTCATGAGTTCGCACAGGGACCAGGCGGTTGCGTTGCCCTTGTGGATGGACAAACATCGTTTTGTTGGAGTAAATTACCATGGTATCCCATCGTGGGATAATGAAACGGGTGGGATCGAAGAGCGAGGTGGCCAGATCGGCCGCCTCTTTAAGGTCCAGCAAAGTGGTCTCCATTAGCAGGATTTTCTTATCGGATTCAATCCGGAGTGACTTCATCCCGTTTGGAAGGAACGACGTACTTTGAGGTTCGTAGGTGTATTCTACGGTGTAACGATCGTTGGGATTCAGATATGTTGCCTGGCCGTGATAGTCGATCGACTTGGGGAGTTCACCCTCAATGTTCAAATGCCCTTGCATCTTCCCTCCCAGCACTTCCGCTTCGAAGTCATCTCCACGCCAAACGAGCGTGCCGCTCTTGATCTTTGGCAACGACAGGTTCAACGTGTCATTCAGGGTTATCTTCAGGTCCAGTACGCGGAGTTCCTGGAGAGGAATCTCAGTGCGCTCAGGTTGCTCAATTATCTGTCGAACCAGCCGTCCCGAACTTGATGTCACATGCCAGATAACGTCATTGCTGCGACCGGAGTAAAAGCTAGTGCCGCCAACCTCATCCACATTCGTAAGAGAAGATAGATTTTGGAGGTAATACATGGTTTCACTTTGCCAGCGTCCGTGGTACAGCCCAATCTTGCGACGCGCTCCTGATTTCCCAGGCACATCCGATCCCGGGCCGAGCTTTCTCAGGAAGGATACGCTTTCGATTTTTGGACGATTCGCGAGGTAGTCCTTGAATTTTTCTACCCGGGATTTGGGAGGCTGATCTGCTCCGTCCGCCGTTTTCACCGCTGCAGACCCCAGCAGAACTCCCATACAAAGTGGCAATGCCGCTATCTGGGTCACACTCTGCCGGGTATCTCTGTTCCTTCCGTTGAGAGAAAAAGCTTTTGGTCGGAGCTTAGTCCAAGCCATAATGCCCCTGTGGTTCGTTTGTAACAATGGCTGTCCACGGTCCCTCGCCGACCTTGTAATCCTCACAACACCCTCCAGTTCGAACCAATGCCACCCACGGGTCTTTTCCGAACGCCATCCTTTGAGCGATTTTCATTGCCTTCTGCCTGTCCCACTCAGATCAGCACGCACCTTTCCCTACCTGTCGCTCCACTGTTAAATCCCAACTTTTACCGTTTTTTCTACTCCCGTGGCATAGAGACTGTCAAGAAGAATGTTTGGATTCTTGTCAGAGCACCAAAGCAGAATGCGACGCGATGCCGTCCCGAATCCGCGGGATGAGCGCTTGAAACCGAATACGGCAACGGTCCAGAGGTGACGCGGAATTCGCGCGGGCAAATAGGCTGGGTGATGCGGAAAACGCGCCTCACCTTTCGGGTGAGGTCCCGGGCGGCTTTCTGTGATGGCCACGTCGCATCATCAAAGGTTGAGACACTGTTTCACGACGTCTGTGAGGCAGCGCTCCAGCGTTGGAATCGCGATAATCGCCCCCATCGGGAATACCTTCGACGATGATTGCGGAGTCGGGTCGTTTTCCCCTGGATGTTGATCCGCAGGACCGTGTTGGCGCGGCATCGGTCCTTGCCTTCACACGCGCCGATTCACCGGCCTCGACGAGCACACCGTTGTTGCCGAACCGCTCTCCGTGAAATCAGCCGAGCTCCCAGCCCTTGCGGGTTTTGCGCTGCACCAGTGCGTTGAGCGTCTTCAGGTTGGTCACCTTCATGTTCGGACCGTCCCATTCCAGCTTCCGGCCCGGCCCGGCATAC
>JACVXU010000190.1 GCA_015661185.1 Bacteroidota bacterium | reverse complement strand
TCCCTGAGCCAGGTGGTTGAGGAAGCGTTGAGCAACGGTTTCCAGGTTTGCACGCACGCGATCGGAGATCGGGCGAACAGCATCATTCTCAATGTGTATGAAGCCGCCTTGAAGAATCACCCCGGTGCTGATCCCCGGTTGAGGGTGGAACACGCACAGGTCGTGTCGCTCGACGATATCCCTCGGTTCAAGCAACTGGGTGTCATACCGAGCATGCAGCCAACCCATTGTACATCAGACATGTATTGGGCGGAAGCACGCCTGGGAGCAACCAGGATTCTGGGAGCTTATGCCTGGCGCTCGCTCTTGAATACCGGTGTGATCATCCCCGGTGGTTCGGATTCTCCTGTCGAAAATCCCAATCCGATCCTTGGGATTTATGCTGCGGTGACGAGGCAGGATCTGGAGGGAAGGCCCGGAAATGCTCAGGATGTACGGTCTTTTTTCCAGCTTTCATCCGAGGGCGTCCGCGACTCTGCCGCATTCGAGAATGGATGGTACGCGTCACAAACCATGACACGCGAGGAAGCTGTGCGAGCTTATACGAACTGGGCAGCATTCGCTGCTTTCCAAGAACGGCTTCTGGGCTCGTTGGAAAAAGGCAAATTGGCAGATTTCGTCATTCTCTCGAAGGACATCATGAAGATTGCGCCGCATGAGATCCCGACAACGGTTGTGGAGAAGACAATCGTCGGAGGTACGCTCGTGTACGCCCGCGCACAAGAGATTGTAAAGGGCAATTGACTGCAACCGAAAGGGTTGTTTTTTCACTGAAAAAGTTGTAGGTTTCAAGCAAACACAGCTGTAATCCCGGAGGAAATAGCTGAACATGCCCTACAAAGTTCTGGTTGCCGATGATGACGACGGGCAGCGTAAATCCCACGGATTTGCGCTCGAAGTGTGTACGGCTATTCTGGAAGATGAAATCACGATCGTAGAAACGGCAACAAGCGTCGAAACGTGGGAAAAGATTAGGTCTGAGCTTTTTAACCTCGTCATTCTCGACAACGACTTTAAAGACACGCACCTAAAAGGCCATCTTCCCGGAATCGCTCTGTTGCAGCTGGCTCGGCGCGAGGGCGTGAACAAAAACACCCCGATCTTCTTCTGTAGCGCGGACGCTTACGACACGCTGAAGTCGATGGTCGAAAAATTTGGCGGGTCATATATGCCAAAGGTGGGCTACGACATCGAGAAGTCCGCACAGCTCTTTGCCGATAAGATGAAAAAGAAACGCTGAGAGTATCCAACTCCATTCGCAAATTTCTGACGGGTCGATGTTCTGCGACCCGTTTCTGTTTTCTGGTTGAGGCGCGTGTTCGCGCCGCCGGGAAACTTCCTCGCGCTCAATAAGCAACCTCGAACTGCAAATCGAGTGGCTTGCGCTTTCCTTTAAATAGCAATACATTCATTTAAGGTATTGTCCCACGCTTGATTCTGGAGGATTCGGTGTACGAGCGTTGTCTGAATGAAGCTGAACGTATCCTGGCATCAGACAAGGATGTGATTGTCGCGGTGAAGAAGATCTGGGAGGCGGTGGAGAAGCAGGGAAGGAAACAGGGATTTGAGATGCCTTCACTGCCGGACTTCACAGCTCTCCTTGAAGGTGATTTCCGATTTGAATTTATGCCCTCGCTCGACGAGAACGGTGAACCGCTTGGAGAATCCCCACGCGAGGAATCTGAGCAACAAGAGGAATTAGAGAGCCTCGGCTTTTACTCGGGTGATCGCGTGAAACTGAAGCGTGTTGAGCTTACGCCGGAAATCATCGGCGGGTTGATCCGTCGAAAGGTTGATGTCACCATGGACGCTCTCACGAGGGCATGGCACCGCCGACCCGACGGAGACCAGGACACGGAAGATCAGTTGCTCGACATCCTTGCGAAAACCCAGAAGCTTCAGCGGGAAGTCAAGAACACGTTCTCACCAGAGAGGATGAAAGATCTGGATCTCGCGCTCAAGCAAGCGGGCAAAAAACTCTCTGCCCCCCGGGCAAAGAAGGGAGCCGCGAAGAAGGGACCTGCGAAGAAGAAAACACAGAAAAAGAAGCCTCAACTCGCCGCCAAAAAATCCCAAGCGAAGAAACCCGCCTCTCGTGCTCAGTCCAAACGATCCCGGCGAAAATGACGCTCCAGCAGGAGAACCAGGCTTGGACGATCCGCGACCTGATGAAGTTCTCGATTGATCATCTGCAGCGCCACGTGTTTGATGAGGCGCGGCTCACCGTTGAACTCCTCCTCTCGCATGCTCTTCGATACAAACGCATTGAACTCTACACTCACTTTGATCAGCCACTGAGCAAGGATGAGCTCAAAGTATTTCGCACGCTCTACGAACGCAGACTACACCACGAACCCGTGCAGTATATAGTCGGTGCGACAGGATTCATGGGGATGCAGTTTCAGGTGGATCAAAGGGCATTTATTCCGCGGCCTGAAACTGAAACGCTCGTCGAGCAAGCGATGATCTTCTGCAACCGGCGCCCTGAGGGAGAGTCGGCGTCCATACTCGAAGTTGGCACCGGGAGCGGCAATATTGCAATTGCCATTGCCAAGCTTGTGCGAAACATTCAGGTGACAACAATAGATATCAACACAGAAGCTCTTGAAGTGGCGCGCGTCAATGCTGTCACACACGGCGTTGCTGAACGAATCTCGTTTCAGGAGATGAGTCTTTTCGATCCCCTTGTTGAATTGCTACCTCAAAAGTACGATTTGCTCGTCAGCAACCCGCCTTATGTTTCTGCGAAAGAGTGGGAGCATCTTGCACCCGAAATCCGCCACTTCGAACCCCGCACGGCTGTCAGTGATTCGAGCGATGGGTACGAATTCTACCGCCGCATCGCTCAGATCGGCAGAGTCCTTCTCCGGAAGAATGGTTGGGTCCTCGTTGAGGTGGGACACGGACAAGCAACTTATGTGCAGGACATTTTCGAAGAAGCCGGCATCGAGGGCCTCTCAGCGGTCAATGATCTGCAAGGCATCCCTCGCGTAGTGATGGGCGTTTGTCCGTAAGTCAGTCTATCGCAGAATTGACATCGTACACGATTCCGAGAAACGTTAATACCGTCAGAGTATAATGAGAGCGCTTATTCAACGTGTTCGTCGTTGCTCCGTGAGCATTGAAGGGATACTCCATAGCTCTATCGGCTCAGGAATGCTCATTCTGGTAGGCGTGAAGCAGACTGATCAAGAGACGGATGCGGAGTATCTCGCGGATCGATGTTCAGCATTGAGGATTTTCGGGGATCCCCAGGGGAAAATGAATCTCGCCCTCAATGATGTCGGCGGTTCTGCGATGGTTGTGTCTCAGTTTACCCTGTACGGCGATACGAGGAAGGGGAATAGGCCAAGTTACAGCGAGGCGGCTCCTCTCGAACAGGCGGAGGCGTTGTACGAACACTTTGTTCGCCGATTGAGACTATCCCTGGGTGGCGAAAAAGTCGCTACAGGCGTGTTTCGTGCCATGATGGACGTCGAACTCGTCAACGATGGACCCGTTACGGTGATTGTCGAGAGCAAGACTCCCCAATGAGTCTTGAGTCGGAGGTATCTCCTTGCATACGATTTTTCTCTTTCTGGATGGCGTGGGCCTCGGAAAACGGGATCCGGAAGTCAACCCGATGTTTCGTGCGCGTCTTCCTCACCTAAGGTCGCTGCTCGGCGGCAAATTGCCTCATCTCGGCCTTCGCAGAATCACATCCAATTTGGCCGATGCTATCCCTCTGAACGCTACCTTGAGAGTCGCTGGTTTACCGCAGAGCGGCACGGGGCAGGCAAGCTTGTTCACGGGCGTGAATGCTGCAAAACTGATCGGGAGACACTTCGGCCCACACCCCACCACGACGCTTCATCCTTTGATTGAAAAGAGCAACATCTTCCGGCAAATCAAGTCCACTGGACGGTCGGTCTGTTTCGCTAACGCGTTTCCAAAACAGTTTTTCGACTACGTGGCATCAGGCACCAGAAGGTTGAGTGTGACGACAATCTCGTGCCGGTTTTCTGGGGTCGATCTGTTTCACGCTGATTCCTTGGGCCGCAATGAAGCCGTGTCTGCTGACATCACCCGGGCGCGATGGCCTGAGCTTGGGTATCCCGATCTTCCTATCATAACTCCCCGCGAAGCCGGAAAGCATCTCTGGCGAATTGCTTTGCGTCACTCGTTCACGCTCTTCGAATACTGGCTCACCGACTACGCCGGCCACGGAAGAGATATGGCAATAGCGGTCGAGACGCTCGAGCGGTTCGATGGCATGCTGGGCGGATTGCTCGAGGACTTTGATGCGAAAGAGTGCACACTCATCGTTACCAGCGATCACGGAAATATCGAAGACCTTTCAACCAAATCCCACACGCGCAATCCTGTCCCCTGCATCCTCGCAGGGAGAAAACGCAGAGAACTCAGCGCCGTTTTGAAAAACCTCGTCCACGTGACACCAGCGCTTCTCGCCGCGCTCTAGGCCAGATGAACACTTCTTGGTGGAGTAAGAGACCGGCGGCCAGGGTCGTTCTCCTGTTCACTGCCGGCATAGTGCTTGACAATGTCGTCCGGCTAACTCCGTCGCTACTGTTTTTCCTTGTTGCCGGCAGTTTGTTGGTTGTCGGCCTCGCACATTGGCGATGGAGGTCAACCGTATCGACTTCCATTGGCCTTCACCTCGTCCTCATCCTGTTGGGACTTCTTTCCGTAGCGACGCGTCGAAATCAGATCGAGAGTGATGTCCTGAATCCCAAATACTACGGAGAACGGGTACTTGTTGAAGGGAGGATTGAATCAGAACCTGTACGAAGGGGGTCCCGCTCTGAGATGATCGTGCGCACTGCCCTGATCGGCAATGACTCCGCGGATGTTCGGGTCGAGCGCCGTGTCTTGATCCACATCGTAAGGACGGCGCATTGGGAGGATCCAGACTCGCTGGAGATCGGCGACATTGTCCGTCTCTCCGGCCATCTCGAGTCGCTGCCGGGAGCCCGGAACCCAGGAGACTTCGACTACGGAAGGTATCTTGTGCTTAATGGGATTCAGGGGTTTGTGAGTGTCCGCGACACGAATTCGGTTCACCGAATGTCGAGGTCTCAATCCTTCACACTACCCGATTTCATAGGCAGAGCGCAGAAGAATATCTACAGGATCTTCGATCGTTATCATGGACCGGGCGAAGCGAGCTTCCTGAAGGGGGTCGTTTTTGGCTATCGGGGAGATCTCACAGCTGAAGTGAAACAGGCTTTCATGGACACGGGGACGATCCATATACTCGCGGTCTCCGGATCAAACGTCGTGGTTGTTGCTCTGATCTTCTACTCACTTGTTGGCTTTCTGCGAATCTCATCGCGGGCGGCGACGGCATGCACCCTGATTGGATTGTTGTGGTACATGGTCATCACCGGGCTGAGCCCTTCCGTCATACGTGCGACGATCATGGCATCTTCGATTCTCGTTGGGACCGTGATCGGACGGAAGGGGGATATCTACAACTCATTGTCTTTCGCGGCTCTGCTCATGCTTGCCTGGGACCCAACCTTCCTGCTCGATGTCGGCTTCCAACTCTCCTTCGCAGCCGTCATCTCGATTGTATATTTCTACCCGAAGCTCGAGCTCCTCACAAAATTGCTCCCCGACCGACTGACCCGGCTCACAATCGTCGAGTCAACGTTGAAGCTGTTCGCCGTTTCGGTCGCTGCCCAGCTTGGCACGTTGCCGTTTTCAGCATACTACTTCGGCCGCGTTTCGCTCATTTCTGTTCTCGCCAACTTGCTGGTTGTCCCGTTAAGCGGTTTGAATACTCTTCTGGGAATTACCACGGTCGGATGTTCATTCATCTCCGGTTGGGCTGCTTCGTGCTATGCGGCACTGAACGACCTCTTGGTTTCCTTCCTTCTGAAATTTGTCATGTGGAGCTCAACCGTCCCTTGGGCGTATGTGGAGACTCTCGGGGCAGGGGCACTGTTTACAGTGATGTACTACCTCACTATCGCTGCTGCGTTCAATGCTCAAAACCCGCGAGTGGTGGTCAGGGCTGTCGTTTGTTGCCTGATTGCGATAAATGTGTTCATCTACCGAGATGCCCTCCAATACGGTGCGCCGTCATTGACGGTGACTGCCCTCGATGTCGGTCAAGGGGATGCAATCCTGGTTGAGTTTCCTAACAAGAGGCGCGTGTTGGTGGACGCAGGCCCGAAGAGTTTGACGGGTGATGCTGGTCAACGGGTCATTGCCCCCTATCTCAGGAGGAGGGGAATCGAGACGCTGGATGCGGTCATTCTGTCCCACGCCCACGATGATCATATCGGCGGCTGTCGTTTCCTGCTCGAATCGTTCGACGTTCGCGGGCTGATTGTGGCAGACACGACTGCAGTCACGAAGGTGTACCGAGAATTGCTGGAGGCCGCCAGGCAGCGAAGAGTTCCCATTCGGATCGCTCGCGCAGGTGAGTGCTTGCAATTTGACCCCCAGACTCGCATCTTTGTGCTTCACCCGGGGTCGCGTCTTTCGGAAGGGGACCTGAACAATCGATCGCTTGTGCTCAAGGTATCCTACGGAGCCACCTCGCTGCTGCTTCCCGGCGACGCGAGCCAGAATGTCGAGGACCGGCTCGTGCATACATGCAGTCAGATCCTCGCGAGCGATGTTCTCAAAGTTGCCCACCATGGTTCGCCGACGAGTTCTGGTGAGAGCTTTCTCGGAACCGTCCAACCCTGGTTAGCGGTGATCTCGGTCGGCCGACTGAACAAATTCAACCATCCGTCGCCCGTTGTGTTGTCCCGCT
>JACVXU010000189.1 GCA_015661185.1 Bacteroidota bacterium | reverse complement strand
GTCGACACGGTAACCGCGAGTGTGTCGTTGGGAAAGGCCATCGTCACGGTCCAACTCCGCGAAGGTCTGAATACGTTCAAGGCGGTAACTCGGGATGCGAACAACTCGCTCCAGATGTCCGACCCCGTCTCCTTCACGTACCTTGTCAATCACGCGCCGGACGCAGACATCTATTTCATCGGTACGGGGTCGAATGTTTTCTTCAATGCTCAGGGAATCGATCCCGATTCGGGACAAGCATCCACATTTCTGTGGTCGCAAGATTCCCGAAACCCGCAGCGATTCGCCGGCGTCGATGGGTCGAAAAACCAGCAGGTCTCTATCCCCATGCCGACAATTCTGGGGGAGTACTACTTTACGCTGATAGCCACGGATCCTGATGGGAACAAAGACACGACGCGACATTTCTTCACGATTCTGGAAAACGGTACGTTCCAGGGATCCACACGAGCCACAGTTCCGCGGTGGGTGAAGCAGGGACGATTGTATGAAATGTTCTTCAAATCGTTCACTCCACAAGGAACGATCAACGCGGCAATTCCGAGGTTGCCGTACCTGAAGAGCCTCGGAGTCAATATTCTCTGGCTTATGCCGATCATGGAAAATGCTTCTCCCATCAATACGCGGACAGGACCGGGCTACAATATCAAGAATTTTCTCAAAGTTGCCCCCGAGTACGGTACCAACGACGACTTCAAGAACTTCGTGAGCCAGGCCCACAGTCTGGGATTGAAGGTCATACTCGACGTCACTCCGAATCACACCAGCTACCAGCATCCTTTTGTGATTGAGGCGCGGCAGTTCCGGGAGAACTCACCGTACTGGAACTTCTATCAACACACGATCATTCAACATAATACAAATGGTCTCGGGCAGAGCATCACGTCGGACGGGTTTGTTTACTACTCCGGTTTCTCGAGTCAGCTTCTCAATTACAATTGGTCCGATATTGACGCCCGGACCTATATGATCGAAGTATTCAAATGGTGGGTGAGAGAATTCGATATCGATGGATATCGTTTCGATGTGTACTGGGGGC
Organism: Bacteroidota bacterium; assembly: GCA_015661185.1. Taxonomy (GTDB): domain Bacteria; phylum Bacteroidota; class Ignavibacteria; order UBA10030; family UBA10030; genus UBA9647. Next base: position 5,763 of record JACVXU010000189.1, on the reverse strand, counting down.
CGCATAGGCGGGCCGGTGGGGGATCGGGCAATGAGCTTGAAATGGGGGCGCCCGTTCGCAAGGCCCTGAAGAAACTGAAACCCGACATCTTCCTGTTGGCGGAAGATGACGGTACGGGATCAGGGACTGAAGGGATTTTTGCGGATCGAAATGGAGGAGTTGACGCTGGGTACGACTGGAGTCTGTACGGCGGGGCTATCAAGCCTTTTTTCTTTGATGAGGGAAGTATCGAGAACCTCCACACACGGTATTTCAACAGCAACTTCTATCCGGGCCCGAACGCTTCCTACTTGAGGTTTATGGAGAACCACGATGAGGAACGGATTGTCTACCAATACAGGGACAGCACGTACCAAAAAACGATGCCTGTCGCCACGACCATATTCACTGTTCCCGGTATGCCGATGATCTATTCGGGGCAGGAGGTCGGCCACGGTTTCAACATCAGCGATTTCTACCTAAGGACAAGAGAGGTCATCAACTGGAACTCTCCGGGGAAGAGCCTGCTGCTTCCGCACTATCAGCGGTTGACCCAAATCCGGGCCCAGTTTTCTTCGTTTTCGACCCAGAAGTTTGTCAGACTCTCCTCGGGCAATGGATTGGTGTATGCGTTTTCGAGACCGCAGACCGGGAATGATGGGATCGTCGCCGTGAACTTCAGCCCAACGCCTCAGGACGTCACATTGAGTCTGTCATCCTCGGTTCTTGAGACTGCGGTTCAGGATGGAAAGGTCTATTTTTTGAGCGATCTGTACAATGACACTTCATACACGGTAAGATTTGCCGGGGGTGTGGCGTCGCTTCGATTGGCGCTCCGGCCGTTCGGAAGTTCTGTTTGCATCCTTTCCGACTCGGTCAAACTGCTCAACCTGCCGGTCCTCCTTTCTGTGCGGAAGGGGCCTGAGGCCACTCTCGCTACCGAATTTAGACTCTACCAAAACTACCCCAATCCGTTCAACCCGTCGACAACCATAACGTACGAGCTTTCATCAAAGTCGAATGTGATCCTCAGGGTTTTCGATGTTCTCGGTGAAGAAGTGGCTTCCCTGGTTCGCGAAAGACAGGAGCGCGGGGTTCACAGTGTCCAATGGAATGGTGTCACAGCCACAGGAATGAGATGCTCGTCCGGAGTATATTTCCTGCATATGGTAGCAGGCAGTTTCGTCGATGTGAAACGGATGATCCTGTTGAAATGAGAATCCCGACTTATCTTCGAATGAAACACCAGACAAAGGACGAGGGATTCGCTTCGTCCCAATACCTATTTAAGTTCTGTCTGCTTATATTAGGCTGCGTTGCGGCTGCTATTGGCTTGTCAATAGCGGCGGCATCTCCGGTCACGAATCGCGAACAGAGTGCACAGGGAACCATGGGTGGTGAAACAGTAGGGAACAACAAGACGCTCTACCTCAATATTATCTGGCACCAACATCAACCGCTCTATCTTGACCCCGCGAGCGATCAACTCCAGGGTCCATGGGTGCGCACGCACGGCACGAAAGACTACTATGACATGGTCTCTCTCGTGCATCGTTATCCAGCCGTTCACTTCACCGTGAACCTCACATCTTCCCTGATGGTTCAACTGGAGGAGTACTACGTCGAAAGGCTCAAGCCGTGCGTCGATCTGCGGAAGAATCGGGTCGATGCGAAGAAGTACTTCGCCACGGTCGGCGGGAAGACTGATCCATGGATCGATTTGGCGTTGAAGCCGACAAACAAGTTCAACAATCGTGACCTTGAGTTCTTGCTCACAAACGTCTGGAACGCTTTCTCGGTGAGCGATGTGATCATCGGACGCTTTCCGGAATATCAGGCGCTCCGGGAGAAATTCAGACAGTCAGGGGTGAAGGCGCTCTCGGTACAAGAGTTGCGGGAAATCAAATTCTGGTTCTATCTCGCGAACTTCGATCCGGATTTTCTCGAGCAGAAGGTCAAGCTTGCGAGCGGAAGCACGATCGACCTGACCGACCTCACCGAAAAACTGCCCGATGGCAATTACAAGCTCAGGAAGATAGTTTCCGAGGACGACTGCAATCGAATTATCGCCGAAACATACAAGGTGCTGGCGGCGATCATACCAGCACACAGGAAGCTGATGTACAGGCCTTCCAGCCACAAAGGACAGGTAGAAATCATCACGACACCATTCTACCATCCGATACTGCCTCTCATTTACGACAGCGACGTGGCAAGGGTGTGTCAGTCGAAGGATCCAATGCCCGCGCGGTTTCACTTCCCCGAGGACGCTGAAGCTCAAGTTGTCAAGGCGATTGTGTATTTCAAGAAGCTCTTCCGGGTTTCACCGACCGGCATGTGGCCGGCAGAGGGCGCTGTCGCTCACGACGTTGCCCCCGTCTTCGCTAAGCATGGTATCAAATGGATTGCCACGGACGAAAAAATCCTGGCACGATCCAGAGTAAAAAATACGGCGAAGTACTATCCCTATGCACTCTCCGGTGAGGGAGCCAAGGATGCCGTAGCTATTGTCTTTCGGGATACGGAGCTCTCGGATAAAATTGGTTTCACGTACCAGAGCTACAAGGGAGAAGATGCTGCGAACGATTTCATTCAGAGCATCTTGCAGTATGCTCCTGCCAAAGACGAGCCCGACCGCCTCTTGACCGTCATCCTGGACGGCGAGAATGCTTGGGAGTGGTACCGACTTGATAACGATGGCAAAGAGTTTCAGAACGCTCTCTACAGGAATCTTTCCGAGCTCTATGAAACTCGGACTGTTGTCACGACAACCGTGACGGAGTATATTGAGGGCAATCCGTCACGAGGCATCTCTCCACATCCGATCGAATCCATGGTGAGACTGGCGTGGCTCTGGCCGGGTTCCTGGATCAATGCGAACTATGACACCTGGATCGGCGATGATGAAGAAAACCGGGCTTGGGATTATCTTGTCACCGCCCGCACCGACCTTGCTCGCTCCGGCTTGAAAGCTCCGGATCCGAAGGCTCCAATGCCGCGAAAGGGCACACGGGCATGGTACGGTGTCAAGGCATGGGAATCCATGTATGCGGCTGAAGGCTCTGATTGGTTTTGGTGGTATGGGACAGATCAGTCAGCCCCTGGCGGTGACAAACCATTCGACGTGGCATTCATCACATATCTCGAAAACATCTACCGGTTTGCACGTCTCGCGAAGGCGAAGATGCCTAAGAGGGAGTTCAAACCCATCAATCAGCAACTTGACCAGCCAAATGTTGCTCAGGGGACGATGGCACAGAGCCAGGCTGACCTGGTAACTGTGGTGTTTCAGGTCGATTGCAGGGACATGTATGTCCGGAAGTCCGTCTACATTGCCGGCAGTCACGAGTTGCTCGGAAACTGGGTGCCAAACAAGGTAAAGATGAACGATAGCGGGACGAACGGAGATCTGACTCCCAATGATAGTATCTGGACCCTAAAGGTATCTCTGCCTGCAGGTCTTGAAGTCGAATACAAATACACGAACAGCGGCGCCGAAGGAAGCTGGAGTCCGGGGGAAGAGTTCTCGGCCTCAAACAGGAAGTTGAAAGTGAACGTCGAACCGGGCACACATCAGATAGTAAGCGATAGATTTGGGAAGATGTAAGCAGCGCTAATCTCTTTTTCATGAAGGAATTAGAGTCTTGTTCAGAAGTCGTTTGGGAGCCCTTGCAAAGACGTTTCTTGTACCACCACTCGCCATTCTCCTAGCACTTGGGGGTTGCTCGCGTCGCGAACTAACTACCAACCGCATCGTGATCTGGCACCAGATGCGGCCGGATGAGCAGGTCGTTTTGCACCGTCAACTCGCACGGTATATGGAGAAACACCCGGAGATCAAGGTTCAAGAGCTGTTCAAGGAAACCGAAACCCTGAGGAGTGCTTACGTTGTCGGGGCGCTGGCGGGGCAGGGGCCTGACCTTGTCTATGGTCCATCTGACCCGGTCGGAGTCTATGAAGCAACAAAGAGCATTCGCGTGCTTGAAGACCTGTTCCCGGCGAGTTATCTATCCCAATTCGATTCAACTTCTCTTCTCTGGTATCACGGTCATCTTTACCAGGTTGCCGACAAGATTGGTAACCATCTTGCACTCGTTTATAACAAGAAGTACGTCCAGAAGCCGCCCGAAACTGATAAGGAGCTGATCGAACTTAGCAAGAGCATTCAAACCAGGTACGGCTATGTTGCTGGACGTCCGAACGTCTATGGCCTTACGTGGAACTACATTGAGCCATTTTTCTTCATTCCGTTTTACACTGGGTTTGGAGGGTGGGTCTTTGGAGCAGACGGCGTAACACCCACGCTCGATACGAAAGCGATGGTAGATGCGCTGAATTTTGTGCGCCAGCTCAGGGATGTAGAGAAAATCCTGCCCAACGAAGCCGACTATGAGATCGCCGATGCTCTATTCAAAGACGGGAAAGCAGCGATGTTGATCAATGGTGACTGGTCATGGGCCGGATATGCTCAGAAGGGAATTGATATCGGTATCTCGCCACTTCCGAGAATCACAGCAACCGGATTGTGGTGTGCCCCGATGACCTCACCGAAAGGCTATTCCGTCAACGTCAATATGAAGGAGGAAAAGCTCGCGTTGGTGGTCGAATTGTTGAAGTACCTCCTTTCAGAGGAATGTCAGCTCGAGACAGTAAAGGCTCTCAATACTGCTCCAACCCTGAAGGCGTTGTATCGCCATCCTGACATTCTCTCGAATGAAAATCTCCAGAATTCCCTGTTGCAGATTGCGAGAGGCAAATCGATGCCTGTGGTTCCTCAGATGCGCGCTGTGTGGGATGCGATGCGGCCGAGCTACCAGGCAGTTATGGGCAAGGCCAGGACGCCCCAACAGGCGGCCCAGGACATGCAGTCGCAAGCTCTGCGAAAGATACGGGACATGAACGAATGAACACCTACAGAACGAAGTCCTTTATCGCGTTTCTTGTTATCCCTTCATTTCTGCTTCTTGCAGCAGTCGTTTTCTATCCGTTCATCTACAACCTGCTGCTCGCGTTCGGGAATATGAATCTCACGAAGATGCGCGATTGGCAATTGATCGGACTCAGGCAGTTCATCAAGATCTTTACCGAGCCCTCACAGCCGGACTTCTATGCCGTGTTCGGCCGGACGATTATCTGGACGGTGGCCAACGTGACCTTTCACGTCGTCCTGGGTGTCTTCCTCGCGCTGCTCTTAAATCAGAAGATCAAAGGAAAAGCGATTTACCGCACGCTCCTGATATTGCCGTGGGCGATACCTCAATACATCGTTGCCCTGACGTGGAGGGGAATGTTCAACTACGAGTACGGGTCGATCAATCTCATCCTCACTAAGTACCTGGGCATGCCTGCAGTCGAATGGCTTCGAAGTCCGACTGAAGCATTCATCGCCTGCATCATCACGAACGTCTGGCTGGGCTTTCCGTTCATGATGGTGGTCGCCCTGGGGGCCCTGCAGAGCATCCCGCCCGAGCTGTACGAAGCAGCCGAAATTGATGGGGCGAGTTGGTGGCGCAAGTTCCGGACGATCACGCTTCCTTTGATTCGGCCGGTGATGATTCCCGCGATTACGCTGGGCATTGTCTGGACATTCAATAACCTGAACATCGTCTGGCTCGTCAGCAACGGAGGAGAGCCGTCCGACAAATCGCATATTCTTGTCTCCTTTGTCTACAAAGCGGCATTCAATTTCTATAGCTTCAGCTATGCTGCGGCGCTCTCGCTCGTCATCTTTCTGATCCTTTTCGTGTTCAGCATGGTCTTCATGCGGCAGTCAAAAGCAACAGA
>JACVXU010000188.1 GCA_015661185.1 Bacteroidota bacterium | reverse complement strand
CTTCTTCCCGCTCGGCAGCCGGTCCATGATGTACTGCGCGTTGTAGTAAAGGAACTTCCACCCTTCAACCGTCACGAACCGTTTGTCGCGGGGTTTGCCCTTTTTTTGATTGTCACCGGTCTTCTCGTACTCCTTGTTCACCTTTTCCTGAAACTTCTCCACTTCCTTGTAGGCGTTGACGGAGTCTCCCTTCGCAAGGTGCTTCTGTGCATTATCCAGTCCGTTGTCGAGTTCCTTGACGAAGTTGGCATCGGCGAGCCAGCCCAGATTGAAGCTCCTGTGTTTGACTGAGATCAGGGTGTCCATAGACGCCAGTACTCTCGGCAATTCAGAGAGAAGCTGCTCGGCATCAGATCGAAGTGATTTGTATGCATCAGCGCTGAGGGCGGTTCCACTGTCAGCTTTCAAATTGGCAAGAACACTAAGGAGAGTAGCTTGCGCCGCACCGAAGTTGTTCTCCTGAAATTGGCCAGCAAATGACCGAAAAAGATCCACGTATTTGTCGGCGGCCGACTGTGTGCTCAGCCAGTTCAGCTTATGCATTGCCCCGATATCCTGAATCGCGGAATTTGGAGAAACAGCCTTCGCCAGTCTGACACTTGTGCCCTTCGAGCCATGATAGGTAAACAGGTAAGTGACCATACTGTCTTTGTCTATCGGCGCTGCGGAGACTGCAAAGTGTGCATCCTGTAGGTGGTCACGGTCGTAGGCGTCTGCGTCGACTGATAGATCAAATGTGCCAAGCGTGTTTCCTATGACACATATCTTGTAGTCTCCATCTTGCATTGGCGAAGTGAAATGATACACAAATTCCCTGGACACTTGTACCACATCGGTTGTATCAAGCGAGCCGACGCTAACGGATGCATAGTTGGAGTTTGGTATTCCCGTGAAACTCTTCCAGTCTCTTCCAGAAATAGATCCCCGCGGATCCACCCCGGTTCTTCGACCAAGGGAGTCGATAACAAGGAAATTGACAGTCTGAGTAGAATTGATCTGCATCGCGACCTCTTGGGTTAGACTCAAGCTGACCCACGCGAATGTCAAGTAAGCGAAGGTGATTGCGGGACGCATATGTATCCTCTCGTGAGAATGGTCTGCCTCAATTCGGTCTAATAGGTACATACCTGTAGATTGTTTCATAAGACGTACTAAGTGTCACCCGATTGTATCCCCCTGGATCCAGGATAGTGTAGTCGCCTGCCGTTGTTTTTCCTGTTACAAGAACCCAGTGCGCGTTCTTAGTCGATGGATTCCATACTTGAGCGATCGCTACCGACCCCGCCGTCAACACATTGTCCATCCTTGTCATGGATGGAAGAGGATTGAATGACCACCAGCTCATCGTTGTTTCGTCGTATGTTAAGCCTCCACCTTCAGGGATTTCATCCTTTACACTGCTACCAGTATATCGCCCTATCGTCGACCATTTGACGTCATGAGTACTTGAATATCCATTGGAATCGTTCATCCACGTGTTTAGTCGGGCGGGATCTACATCGACGCCAAAACCAGCGAGCACCATTACAATACATGTGAGTGCACAGCCTTTGTCGCCAATCTTCTTCGCGCTTTTATCATACGTCAGAGTATCCCAGTTTCCGTCAGTCTGCAGGGTCCGCTTTCCTCTCGTGTTTGGGCCTCGTAAATACACCGCTTGTGTCGCGGATTTGGCAACGATCGAGGTCCTCGCAGACACATCAATACCCAGTGGAAACCTCCCAACATATCTGGTCCCATCCAACTCAAGGGTCACGGATCCATTGCTTGCTAGAGCGTACTCGACACCATTAAGTGTCAAGCCCTGAGCTCCACCATTGCTCTTGAAGACTGCAAAGCCATTTGCTTGCTGTCCTACCTTGAAATCGATTTTTGCATCAGTTTGACCCGGTTCGATTTTGCCCTTTCCGTCCCCGAGGGTCACTTTCAGCACGGCCTGCCCAACATTGATCACCTCTGTCGGAGTCACCTCCAGCGTAATCGACGTCGGGACCCTTTTATTTTTCACTGTCGTCTGTCCCGCCGAACACGAATTGCCTGCAAGAAGTCGTCCGATTCTCTCAAGTGAAGCTCGATTGGAGATCGAGGTTGCGGACTGCGTTGATGCTCGACCAGGTTTGTTTTTGAGAGCAGGCATTACCGTGCGCGAGGTCAGCGGCTCATTTCCACCATTGCCGCCGCCACCACCTCCTACAGGATTATACGCGTACACTGCAACCTGCACCACGAGCGAATCGCCCTCGATCGTCGCTGGCGCAACATAGCTTACGGGACTCTGCGTCTTGAGCAGGAATGACCCGCTGCCGCTCGAGGACTGGAGCGCACCTGGATTGCTTCCTCCCCCAACGATCATCACGTCGAACTTTGCGTCCGCTGCAAATGCCGAGCCGTCTTCCTTTGTGAACTCCAACGTTGCCGTTTCACCAACAGACAAGTTTGTGGGATTGAACGCGACACGCGCGCACGTTAGCTCCTTTGTCAGCACAACAGGAATCGTCTTGCTCTGACCGAATCCAGTGACAGTCACATACACAGTATCAGTTGATCCATCAAATGTTCCCTTGCTATCGTCATACACAAGATTGACGCCCGTCGAGACTGACAATTGCTCATCCATGAAATAGAAATCCTTCCCAAAAGGTACCGTGAGTTCCCTCCCCGCATCGTACCTTCCGGGAATCCGAGAGTATCCGTCGGTTTCATAGTCATATTGAATATCAAAGTCCTGATAACTTAGAAAGACATAGTCTCCCTTCGAATCGACGCGCACTGTGATTTGATATGCCCCCCAAGGCGGTTGAGGCAGTGCGCTCTCATGTATCTCAATGCCATCTTCAGTTATGATATCTCTCATCAGTGAGTAGCCGATATGCGACGAGTCGAGGTCTGTGACAAACAACTCCGTAGGTTCACAAAACATCACCAAATACGCCGAGCTTGCAACACGGGAGGATGAGTGCGCCTTTCCCGTGGTGTTTTCTTGCGACATGGGATTAATCTCCACCTTCTCCTTGATCCTAACCTGCGAGAAGGAAACGAGTGGGATGAGAATGCTCGAGATGACGATTGCTCTCACGAGCCTGCGGTGGGGAAGGGCTGACATAACGTGCCTCTTCGAGTAGAGGGGTGCAAGAGGAGGTGGTCGCAATCAACTGCGATGCAACATACACTTTGCGCCAGCTAGTGTCAAGCGAAACAGATTTGCAGTTCTGATCGTCGAGGTGATATCGCACATCCCACAGCCGGCGAAGCCCGATTACATCTTGCAGATAACGTCCGAACTGCGGCGCCCCTGAAACTCCTATGCCCTGGCGGCAAAGCACGAAACCAATGGGCCAATATCAGGCCCGTGGAAGCCCCCTACAAGTGCGCTCGCCCCCAAACAAAAGCCCCGGCCAACTGCGCCGGGGTTTTTCATTTTGCGGAGATTCTCTGCCTGTTGAAGCCTGCTAGTTAGTTCTCGCTGAAATAACCGCCACAAAGTCTCTAAGGCACAAAGAATGATGAGTTTTTGAATTATTCAAAGCTCTTGGTGACTTCGTGCCTTGGTGGCTATGATTCTTCCGCGAGAGCTACTTAGAAACCGGTTTCCCTTCCTTGTCCACGAGAATCGGATCGCCCAAACCCAGTTCCTTCAGCTTGTCAAACTGTATCTCCTTGTCACCGACAATGACGAAGACCAGCTTGTCGGGCTGCAGGTACTTCTGGGCAAGCGACTTCTGCTCGTCGAGCGTCAGCTTCCGTACGAACGACTCGCGCTGCTTGATGTAGTCGAACGGCAGACCGTACGTCACGATCGGACTCAGCATGCCGCCCAGCTGCTGGAGCGTCTCGAACCTGCCAGCGTTGCTCTTCAGCAACGTGCTCTTTACCAGATTCATGTCGTCTGCCGAGATCCCCTGGCGGTACTTGGAGATCTCGTCCCGGAGAATTTGGGCTGTCTCGAAGGTCGCATTCGTCTGCACGTCGACGGTAGCCTTGAACGAGCCGGGATGCGAGTTGCCAGCGAACCCCGAACGAGCGCCATAAGTAAACGATTTTGTCTCGCGCAGGATCATGTTCAGAATCGCGGAGAAGTCGCCGCCGAGCTTGTGATTCATGACCGTGACTTTGTAGAAATCGGGGTCAGCTGCTGCCGGCCCGATATGTCCAACGTTGAACACCGACTGCTTCGCCCGCGGCACATCGATGAAATAGACGCCCGGCTTCGCAGGTTCAGTAATCTTTATCTCAGGGAGTTTTACTTCTTTCGCTTTCCAGTCTTTCAGGCCATCGAAGAGCTTGATCGCGTTTTCTTTGGAGAGATCCCCAAGCACCATGATCTTCGCCACGGATGGAGAGAGATGCTGGTCGTAGTAGGCTTTCAGGTCATCGATCGCAATTCCTTCAACCGACTTTTGAGTCCCCGTCGCTTGCTTCGCCAACAGGTTTTCCGAGCCGTAAATCAGCTTGTCGAAAACGCTCGATGCGATCGCCGATGGAGTAGTTTCGGTCCTCTTCAGGGATTCGATCACCTGAGTCTTGCTCAGCGCGAATTCTTTCTCATCCCATCGCGGTTCAAAGAGCATCTCTTTGGCCAGTGCAAACACTTCTTTCAGCTTGCCCGACAAACAGCTTCCGCTCAGCGTGATTGTCTCCTCTCCGCCGGAAATGCTGACGTTTGCACCGAGATCTTCGATTGCCTCACGGAGTTCCACCGGAGTTTTCGACTTCGTCCCCTCATTCATCAAGCGCGCCATCAGAGATCCTGTGCCGGTCTTTCCGGGTGGATCCAGGAGCATTCCGCCTTTGATAATAATTGAGAACTCGGCGAGCGGGAGGTCGCTCTTCTTGATTCCAAACATCTGGATTCCGTTCGACGTCTTGCCTGTCCAGATTGATGGAACTTTGGCCGTCGGATCGGGTCCTTTCACCGGCTCCTTTGTTCTGTCGATCTTCGAAGGAATGGGTGCGGGGTTGTACGTCCCCACGTCCTTCTTCGCTCCCGCTTTTTCCACGGATTCTTCCGGAACCATGAACGCGGTCGAATTCGGCGCCGCAAGATCCGCCTTTCCACTCGGCACCATGTTGACGAGCAGGTAGTTCTGGCCCTTGATATATTTGTTGTAGACTCTCCACACATCATCCTTCGTTACACTCATTGTATTCTTCAGGTCGGTGGCCATGAAGTCAGGTGATCCGGCCATCATGTTGTAATTGCCAAGCACACTGGCCTTTCCGAAAATGCTGCCGATGGTGTTGTAGAACCGGAATTCCTGACCGGCTTTTTGCCGTTCAACGTCCTGGTCCGTGAATCCTTCCTTCTCGAATCGTGCGAACGCCTCTTTGATGGCGTCCTCGACATCTCCCAGCTTGACGGTCGGGAATGCCCGAACGGTAATTTGGAAGGAACCCGCAAGCTCGCGACTGCGTTGAGATGCCGACACAGATGAGCCACCGCCAAAGCCGCCGCGTCCAAATCCTCCGCCTCCACCCCCGGCGGGAGCGAGCTTCTTTTCTTCAACGAGGATTTTGTACAGCGCAGACTTTCTCACCGACAGGATCCGCGCGAGGAACTGCAACGCGTACGCATCCTTGCTGTACTCTTCAACCGACGGGAACGACATCGAGAGCATTGGAGCGTTAGCGAGGTTGTCTTCGTAATAGACACGCTTCGTCTCGGTCAGCTTGACAGTCATCTTGTCAAGGGATTTCGGTTTCGGCGAAGAAGGTATCTCCGCAAAGTACTTGTCGATCCATTTCTTGATCTGCGCGACGTCAAAGTCCCCCGCGACCACAAGAGTGGCATTGCTGGGACCGTAGTACTTGTCATGGAAATTGATCGCGTCCTGGATTTTCGCATTCGCCAGGTCGTCCAGCGATCCGATAACCTGCCAGTTGTAAGGATGGGTGTCCGGGAACATCATTTTGTCCACAATGTAGCTGGATTGAGAATATGGACTATTGTCACCCCGGCGCTTTTCGTTCTGCACAACGTTTTGTTGTGTCGTGAATGTCTGAGCCGTGAATTTGCTGAGGAGGAAGCCCATTCTGTCAGATTCCATCCAAAGAGCCATTTCCAGGGCGTTCTTCGGTATCACCTCGTAGTAGTTCGTCCGGTCATTACTCGTCGATCCGTTGACGTTCGTTGCTCCTGCACCTTGAAGCCTTTTGAACCACTGTCCCTGCGGTATGTTCTGTGACTCGTTGAAACGCAGGTGCTCGAAGAGGTGAGCGAATCCAGTTCTTCCCTTCTCTTCCCTCGCCGATCCGACATGGTACACAATGTAGACAGCAGCGATCGGGTTGGACTTGTCGACGTGAAGAAGGACATTCAGTCCGTTCGAGAGGACATACTTCTCGTACGGGATCTTGAAATCTTTTTTGTCAGCTGCTTGTGAGGCGATCACAAGGCAGAGCAAAATTGAAATGACGGTAAGGAGCCTTCGTGCCATGATTCCCTCCCAGGAATTGAAGAGATTGGTGGATGTGATGCGGTTGAATGCAGTCTGTTTTCGTTGTGGGTCAACCGGAGGCGTTTCTGGTGCATTGAGCTCAATGAATTGTGATGGGAGTTATGCCGAAGCGTTGAATGAGATTCGAATAAAAACGGCCAAGTCCGCTGAAAGTTCCGGCCTGCATGTTCGCAGAAACTGCCTGGAGGAACCGCCCGGCACTATTTCAGTAAGGTCATCACCCTCGTTTCGACAAACTGACCAGCCTGCCCGCTCCGACCTCCGGTCGGGACGAGGTCTCGTCGTGCCGATGGCACGACGGATAAACGATAGAAATAAATTCCGCTGGGTACGCTCGCATTCCACTGAACCCTATAGAAGCCGGCTTCTTTTTCCCCTTCCACCAACATCG
>JACVXU010000187.1 GCA_015661185.1 Bacteroidota bacterium | reverse complement strand
CAGCAATCAGCCGTCAGTGATCAGCGTTCAGCTTGCGGATGAAAGCAGCAAGCATTTTCTTCACTTCGATTGTGTCGTTGGACAACTTCTCGGAATCAACCTTCTTAAGCATCTCCAGATCGGATGTGAGCAAAATAAGATACTCGAGTTCGCAGGCTGAGCCGAAGGCGTTTTGAAATCTTTCATTGGAGGTCCTCCTGAGATCAAACCTGCATTTGAATCTGTACGTTGTTGCTGATTGCTGACCGCCGACAGCTGACCACTACGGAATCTTCCTCAACACCGTCCCTGCCAACCCCACCTCGAGCAACAACACCAGGAGTCCCCCGGCCAGCCAGCCGTAATACTTCTCAGAATAACGCTTGTACGCCGTTACCTCTATTCTCGAACGTTCGAGTTGGTCAATTTCTTTATAGATCGCCTTCAACTTCCTGTTGTCGGTAGCGCGGTAGTACTTGCCTCCCGTCATGTCGGCGACGGCTGAAAGCGTTTTCTCATCGAGGTCGACAGGGATGAGCCTGCGTTGAATGCCGAACGGCGTCTCGACGGGGTACGGGGCCTCGCCCTGCGCGCCAACACCCACCGTGTAAACACGAAGGTTGTATGTCGCGGCAATTTTCGCGGCAGTGATCGGGTCAATCTCACCCCTGTTGTTGACTCCATCTGTCAACAATATCATAACCCGGCTCTTCGCCTTGCTGTCTTTGAGCCGATTCACGCCGTTCGCCAACGCGAGCCCGATTGCCGTTCCGTCCGCGATCATGCCGTTCTTGACTTCTTTCAAAAGAGACTTCAAGACGGGATAATCTGTTGTCAACGGGCACTGCGTGAAGCTCTCCGCAGAGAAGATAACCAGCCCAATGCGATCATTGGTACGGCCGTCGATGAACTCCTCCGCGACCTGCTTGGCGGCCTGCATCCGATTCGGCGAAAAATCTTCAGCGAGCATGCTGCCGGAAATGTCGAGAAGCAACACAATGTCAATACCCTCTGTTGACACATTTTCTCTGCTGGACACAGACTGCGGTCGCGCAAGAGCAACGATGAAGAAAGCCAAAGCGGCCAGACGCAACCAGAGCGGAGCGTGGTGAAGTCTTTCGCGCAGCGTACGCGGTGTGTGGTCAAAAGGTTGCAGCGAGGAGAAGGTCAACTCGGTGACCATCTTCTGTTTTCTTTTCCATAACAGAATGCCGAGTACCGGTATCAACAGGAGAGCCCACAGAACCCAGGGATATGCGAACCCATCACCGAACATTCTCTGCCTCCTGCTCCTCCGGTTGAGGTGTCGGTTTCGGGATCATCGCCCGAACGATTTCATATGCCCATCGAAGTTCATTGTCATGTTCTTCAGGGGGCGGCAAATACTTGGCGAACTTTACAAGGTCAGCCGTTGTAAAGAAGGATCGGAAGTCCTTCAGCAGCTCCTGGGCCTCGGGAAGCTTCATGAGCTGCGAGAGAATTTCATCCGATGTCGATTCGAGAGCGAGAAGACCGTACTGATTCTCAAGAAAACGGCGAACGATTTCGGTGACTTCGGAATAATACTGCTTGGCTTTTCCTTGTTGCCAGAGGTGTTTGTCTTCAAGAACGCGCAACGCCATCAGAGCGACTTGTCCTGGAGGAATTGCCGGCCGAACAGGTATAAAACCCACCTCTCGTCGCTTTTTCCACCTGCGGTAATAGTAATAGCCGAGCAGAGCAAGTGCGAGCACCAGAAGAGCAATGAGGTACGGCAAAAAGTCTTCAAACTTCCAGGGTGCATCCAAAGGCGGCTTGATATCTTTGATATCCCCCTTTGGGTCGAATGGTATTGCGACGATTGAAAGAGAAATTGGATTGGAATATGCGACCCGCCGGAGCGTATCCGGGCGATTTCTATATGAAAAAGCGACAGGCGGTATGAACACATTTCCCGTATCGAACATCGTTAGCTTGAAAACCCACTCCTGGTGGCCGTTTTCCGGCCTGGATGCTTCGACGGTGAGGATTTCAAAAGACCCAAGGCTGTCCTTCGCGGCCGGCACGAGAGAGTCAACACTTGAAGGTAATTCTGCCGCGACGCGCAGAAGAATCCACTCGCCGACTTTGTACCGAGCGGAGTCGGTGCGTGCCGCGATCGTTGGCTCCTGAGCGAGTGCCAACGCACTGCAGAATATCAACAGCATGATTGCTGCTAAACGCTTCATGCGCACAAGGGGTTTTGAGTCAGCACTTCCTACCAACGCCGCTCCCGTAGTCTGAAAAAGTCGACAAGGGGCTTCATATACGGCTTGTCGAGGCGGATATCGATACTGTCGAGTTTTGCTTTGATGAACGTTGCTTTCCTGGAGTCTTCCACCGAGCGACGATAGGCCAGATAGGCGGCGGTAACCTTCAGGTCACCAGTATCCACCCATCGTTGAGCGCCTGTTTCGGCGTCCCGGAATGTCACGAGACCCACCCGTGGCAATTCGCGTTCCCTCGGGTCAAGGAGCCGTATGCCGATCAAATCATGCCGCTTGCCAGCGATGCGGAGAGAGGTCTCGTATGCGCTGTCCATGAAGTCGGAGATCACAAACACGATACTTCGTTTCTTGAGGACATGGTTAAGGTAATCCAGTGCACCCTTGATGCTGGTGGCGGAGTGCTTGGGTTCGAAGGAGATCAGCTCCCTGACGATCCGCAATGCGTGTGATTGTCCCTTCCGCGGCGGGATGAATTTCTCAATCTGATCTGAAAACAGAAGCGCTCCGACTTTGTCGTTGTTCTTCATCGCAGAAAAAGCCAGGATAGCGCTGATTTCCACCGCAATATCGCGTTTCATTTGACCCTGTGACCCAAAGAACTGCGAACCGCTCACATCGACGAGAAGCATCACCGTCAGTTCACGCTCTTCCTCAAAGATCTTGATGAACGGATGGTCGAATCGCGCTGTCACATTCCAGTCGATGGTCCGAACGTCATCCCCGATCTGGTACTCGCGGACCTCAGAGAACGACATACCGCGCCCCTTGAATACCGAATGATATTCGCCGGAGAACACCTGGTTCACCAACCCGCGGGTGCGTATCTCCAGTTGGCGGACTTTCTTAAGAAGCTCTTTAGTTTCCATTGATGGGCGTAAATAAATTCGAAATAATTACGGTACCTCGATGTGGTTCAGGATTTCCTGCACGATGTATTCAGAAGTCACCTCTTCCGCCTCTGCCTCATATGTGACGGCGACGCGATGGCGTAGCACGTCGAGGCTGATGGCGCGGACATCTTCCGGGATGACATAACCACGGCGCTTGATGAATGCATGCGCTTTCGCCGCAAGCGCCAGGTTGATCGACGCACGGGGCGACGCCCCATAGCTGATCATTGGTGCAATTTTCTCGAGTTTGAACTCAGCGGGCTGACGCGTTGCAAACACAATATCGAGAATGTAGCGCTCGATCTTCTCGTCCATATAGACGCTCTTGACCGCGTTCCGCGCGGCGAGGATGTCTTTTGGTGAGACAACAGCTTTGATCTCGCGTTGATCCCCAAGAACGTTCTGACGCATGATAGCAAGTTCTTCTTCACGCGAAGGGTAGCCAATCTTGACTTTGAGCATGAAGCGGTCGACTTGTGCTTCGGGAAGCGGGTACGTACCTTCCTGTTCGATTGGGTTCTGGGTGGCAAGCACCAGGAACGGCTCGTCGAGCTTAAATGTCTCTTCGCCGATTGTTATCTGTCGCTCTTGCATGGCCTCCAGGAGCGCGCTCTGCACTTTTGCAGGAGCACGGTTGATTTCGTCTGCCAGGATGAAGTTTGCGAAGATTGGCCCGCGCCGCGTGAAGAATTTCCCGTCCTTCTGGTTGTAAATCATAGTACCGATGAGGTCCGCGGGGAGGAGGTCAGGCGTGAACTGGATACGCTGAAATTTTGCGCTGATCGCTGAAGCGAGCGTCTTGATTGTGAGTGTTTTGGCGAGACCCGGGACGCCTTCCAGCAAAATGTGCCCATTGCACAGAAGGCCGATCATCAGCCGCTCCACCATCTGCTTCTGTCCGACGATTACCTTCCCGACCTCGGTGGTCAGGCTATCGACAAAGGCGCTCTCGCGCTGAATCATCTCGTTGATTGTCTTAATATCCACTCGATCCTCCTAAGTCGTTGACTCTAAAATAGTTCCGCACCCGTATTGGACGAAAAAAGAGGCGGAACAGTTCCGCCTTGTTTTGAAAATAGAACAATTCGAGCCGCGAGACAAAGGATCTCGCAAGAGTAAATCTAGCAATTAATGGCCGAGGATGCAATCAGAGGTACCAACGAGCCTGCGAGGCAGAAGGTTTCAGGAACGGAACCTTTGCATTCCGGCGACCGTTTGTATTCGAATGGCAGTAGAACAACAAAGTGAACCAGGAGAGGGCAAGAAAATGACAAATACTCCAGGTAAACGCAAAGTCGGCGTTGTGGGCACCGGGCTCGTCGGATCATCGTTCGTCTTTGCGCTAATGCTCCGGGAACTGACAACAGAAATTGTTCTCGTCGATCTGGACAACGAGAAGGCTGTCGGTGAAATGATGGATTTCAACCACGGCCTCTCGTTCAGTAAGCCCGTGAAAATCACCGCGGGACAATATGCAGATCTAAGCGGCGCGCAGGTTGTAGTAATCGCGGCGGGGGCATCGCAGCGGCCGGGCGAGACGCGGTTGGATCTCCTGGCAAGAAATGTGCAGATTTTTCGAGCAATCGTTCCGGAAGTTGTTCGCCACAACCCGGATGGCATTATCCTGATAGCAACGAACCCCGTTGACATACTGACTTACAGCTCGTTGAAAGAATCGCACCTTCCTCCCGCGAAGGTGGTCGGCTCCGGAACGATACTCGACACATCCAGATTCAGGTTTCTTCTTGGACAGTACTATGGCGTCGACGCGCGTAGCGTTCATGCGTACATCATCGGTGAGCATGGCGACACAGAAATTCCGCTCTGGAGCCTGGCAAACATCGGCGGCGTGCGCCTCCAGGAATTCGCTCCAATGCGGAACAAACAGTATAATCAAGCGGAGATGGACAAGTTGTTCATCAGTGTTCGGGATGCAGCATATGAGATCATCAAGAGGAAGGGGGCAACTTACTACGCTATTGGATTGGGTCTCGTCGCAATCGTGGAGACGATTCTCGGCAATTACCGGAGCGTTCTCCCTGTCTCCACGCTGATGACGGGGCAATACGGCGTGACCGACATGAGCCTCAGCTTGCCGTCTGTTGTCGGCAGGAACGGGGTGGAAGAAATCCTCACGCTGAATTTGAGTCAGGAAGAAGAGGAAGGATTTCGCCTGTCCGCAGAAAAGCTGAAGACAACCCTGAAATCACTGGGTGCGTAACAGAAATGTTGATCCTTTGAATCAGCCACAGATAACTTGGAAGAAGCAACAGCATTGAGCGACCACTATAGTTCTCTATCAACAAACGGAGCGTCGGTGTTTTGCTTATTATACGCCTGCACGCAATCGAGTTCGCTTTCCATTACTCTTACCGTTGGTAAAGCCAGGCTGTGGAACTTGTGATCATCCGCTCATCATACCCGCCCGTGATGAGAACTTGTCCGTTGCGTAAGAGGGTTGCAGTTGCAAATAAGCGATCTGTTCCCATGCTTCCTTCCACCTTAGCAAACACACCAGTCTCGGGATCAAACAATTCGGCGAAGTTTGATCCACCGACAACGAGAACATTTCTATCTTGAAGAAGTATCGTTGTGCCTCGAAGTTTATATCGTCGGAGATTCATGTTGGTTGTGGGTACGGATCGCCCCGTGTGAGGATCATATATCTCTGCGCTTGTGTACGCGCCGTCCCGATCTCGTTCATCCGCTCCTCCCACGACAAGAACCCGGCCATCAGAAAGCAACATTGCATCGTGCTTGTGGCGTCGGACAGTCACAGTTCCTGCAAGCGAGAACCTTCCTGTCGATGGATTATAGAGTTCTGTGCTAGAGTAAAGGATCATGTTGGCCCTTCTGTCTTTATGGCCTCCCGTGATAAGAACTCTTCCATCCTTCAAGAGCGTTGCGGTATGAGATTCACGGGCAGTGGTCATACTGCCTGTGGGAGTAAACGTGCCAGTTTCAGGGTCATAAAGCTCAGCGCTTGCTAGAAAAATCCATCCTAGTCCGACTCCACCGGCGAGCAGCACCCTTCCGTTGCTCAGAAGGATCGCCTCGTGTCCGCTACGGGCGGTAATCATCCCACCCGTTGAAGTATATGAGTTCGTCTTCGGGTGATAGATTTCAGCACTCGAAAGGTAGGCGCCGTTATATCCACCCGCCAATAAAACGGTTCCGTTTCGGAGCAGTGTAGCAGAGTGACCTGCTCGTGGGACGCTCATTGTTGGTGCGTCCGAAAATGTACGCGAATTGGGGTCGTAGATCTCCGTACTCGCTAGTGAGCCAGCCGCCTGACCGCCAGCAATGAAAACTCTGCCATCAGCAAGCAGTGTCGATGTGTGCGCAAACCTCTGAGATTGCATATTGCCAAGAGTGACAATAACACCGTTTGGTTTTCCCTGTGAACGGGTTAACTCCATTGGAATTGTGGTGAGTAAGAATACTATTATGATGAAAAATTGCATGATTGCCCCCATTGCCGTTTCTTCCTATGAGCGTTCTGCGCGAATGTTGCCCATCGTTTAGGCAAACCGCCGTTGCGAGCACTTTACATTTAGCCAATCTTGGTATCAACATTGCCCTTCCAGCGTGCGAGCGCCTGTTGCCGTTTGTTAGCCGCCGGCGTCCGATTCGTGTGCACCTGATTGGACACTCTAGTTTTGGCGAGACGTCTTCCCTAGGTATGGACGCACGATGTTTTCGATAATGCCACGCGCATAGTGCCTGGGCCAGTCACCAGATGCCAACGCGCTTGAAAAGCTGTACTCGCTTGGCACGGAAATAATGCCCTT
>JACVXU010000430.1 GCA_015661185.1 Bacteroidota bacterium | reverse complement strand
GGCATTGCGAAGCGGGAAGCATGTGCTTATGGAGAAGCCCATGGCAACTTCCGCACGCGAGTGCGAGGAGCTGATTCGCTGCGCCGAGAAACATGGGCGGATCCTGATGGTTGACCACACCTTCCTGTACACCGGCGCCGTCAGAAAGATGAAGGAGATTGTCGAGCGTGGAGACGTCGGGGACATTTATTACTTCGACTCCGTCCGCGTCAACCTTGGCTTGTTCCAGCACGACGTGAATGTTATCTGGGACCTTGCACCGCACGACCTTTCCATCATGGATTTCATGCTCTCGGAACGGCCAAAGGCTGTCTCCGCTGTAGGTGTGAACCACTACAACCATACGGAAGACGTTGCCTACCTCACGGTACATTTCGGCGAGAAGATGATGGGACACGTCCATGTGAACTGGCTTGCACCGGTCAAGATCCGGCGCATCCTCATCGGGGGAAGCAAGAAGATGATCGTGTATGACGACATGGAGCCGAGCGAAAAGGTGAAAGTGTATGACACCGGCGTCAAAGTCGTTACGCGTGAAGGGATCTACAAGACGCTCGTGGAGTACCGGACAGGCGACATGTTCGCTCCCAAGCTCGATCAATCGGAAGCGTTGAGCCTCGTCGTCGAGGACTTTCTCGATGCAATCGAGCTTCGCCGGAAACCTGTTGCGGATGGCGAGACCGGCCTCCGTATTGTACGCATTCTTGAAGCTGCCGAGCTTTCCATCAAAGAGAATGGCAGGATGGTGTACCTGTGATTGCGACGAGAGACTGAGGCAGCATGAAGTTTCAGAAGATTGCCCCGGATGTCAAGCTCGGCAAGAATGTCCGGATATTCGACTTCGTGAACCTGTACGGCTGCGAGATTGGAGACAACACCAAGGTTGGCGCGTTCGTCGAGATCCAGAAGGGGGTGAAAGTAGGGAAGAACGTCAAGGTCTCCTCGCACACGTTCATCTGCGAGGGTGTCACGATCGAGGACGATGTCTTCATCGGGCACAATGTCTCGTTTATCAACGACAGGTACCCTCGCTCGACGAACGAGGGAAGAACCATGCAGAGCGAAGCCGACTGGAAGGTGGTTCCAACGCTGGTAAAGCGCGGGGCCTCAATCGGCACAAGCGCGACGATCATGTGTGGCGTTACAATCGGTGAGCGGGCAATTGTGGGGGCTGGCAGCGTTGTCACGAAGAATGTTCCTCCCGACGTCGTCGTCGCAGGCGTCCCTGCCCGGCCAATGAAGCGACCGTAGCCAATTCTCTCCGTGTTGTCACTCTCCCGACATTTTTCAGGATGAAAACTCCCAACAGTTCGCAGCGTGAACGAACCCGTAGATCACTCTTTGCTTCACTGACCGCTCTGCACGACTCCATTGTCATCTTCTTCTCGCTCGCCATCGGATACGCGATCAACTTTCAGCGTTTTTCGTTCGAGAGATTCTTCTCTCAACAGTGGAAGCTGGTGCTGTATAGCACCGTCCTCTATGTTGGGCTGAGCGCCACACTCGGTGTCTACAGGCAGGCATACACATCAGCGCTTCGCTTGCAGGTTGCCGCGGCCGCGAGATCATACACCCTCGGCACGCTGATTATCTTTGCCACGCTGTTCCTGTTCCGGAACACGTACTACTCGAACGGCGTCCTGCTTACCTACATTGTCGTCATCCCGTTGGTGTTCCTGACCGGCCGATGGATACTCGACAGGCTGCGAGCTACGCTGTACAAGCGGAAGTGGGGATTGGAGACCACCGTTGTTGTTTTGTTGGATGAAGAAGGATCTGGCCTGCCCCAAAATCTTTCCGCAGGTCCTTTCGTCGGTTTCGACGTTCGTTCCGTGATAGACATATCACGGCTCGACACCACTTTAGTGCGTCAGAGCATCGACCAGGCCCTCGCGGCACATGATGCAACCTGTCTCATGTTCGGCACTCACTCCATCGACTCACCGTTATTGTCCGATCTGATTGCGCAACCTTACGCTGGTAACATTATGATCCGACTTGTTACCCCGGAGGTTCATGAAACCCTCACACGCATGCGCCTCTATGATTTTGGCGGGATTGCCCTTTCGGGGCCGGCACGCGTCGTCATCGGTACCGGGTACCGTGCATTGAAACGAGTCTTCGATGCTGTATTGAGCACTGTGCTCGTGGTGATAACTTCTCCGTTTCTCGCGATTGTTGCGCTCGCCATTCGCCTCGAGTCTGCGGGGAGCGGATGGTCGCAGGAGGGCTGGGAGTTCTACTACCTGATTTGCACGGACGGCTCGAAGGGGAGCGCGAATACACTATTGAAATCGCCCGACGACCCCAGAATCACAGGCATCGGAAGATTGATGAGGAAGTTCAGTATCGACGAACTTCCCCAGTTGCTCAACGTGATAAGAGGGGAAATGAGTCTCGTAGGGCCTCGTCCGCTTCCTCTCGTGGATTTCAGGAAACTGCCATCCACAGGAGCTGTTGCGTTTCTTTTTGAGAGGCGAGCGCTTGTAAAGCCAGGGCTCACAGGTCTCTGGCAGATCTCCGGCAGAAGCGGGCTCAACTTCCAGCAAATGGTAATCCTCGATCTCTATTATGCAGAAAACCAAACCTTCCTCTTTGATCTCGAAATCCTGTTCGAGACAATCCCCGCCGTCATCAGCGGGCGTGGTGCGTATTAACTGCTAGCAGGTTGTTGAAAAAGGCTTGTTAAGGATCATCTGCGTCAGGTGAGTCCCACCAACGGCGGGAAAACCCTGTTATGCGCCTCAGATTTCACACTTCGACTTCCTGCCCGCCTCTGAGCAAGCAATGAGGCAGGCTCGCCTGAGTCCTTCGGTCACTTACGCTCCAGAGCTTCAGCGACGGAGCGACGTCGGCGAGCAGGCGGGCGCTCAGTGTGACGATGATTCTGTTTTTCAAAAGCTGATA
>JACVXU010000186.1 GCA_015661185.1 Bacteroidota bacterium | reverse complement strand
CCCACCAAAGGATGCGTATCCGAAGGCTAAGGTAGCAGCATTGAAGGCTCTGGAGCTCGATAGCACCATCGCGGACGCTCGCGCCGTTCTGGCATTCACCTTGGGTCAGTACGACAGAGATCCTGCATCTGCAGACCGCGAATTTCGTCGTGCTCTCGATTTTAACCCGAATTCTGTGGATGGCCGTACGCTTTTTGCATTTTTCCTCAGCACGCATCTGGATCATTCAGAAGCACTCGCTCAATTGGATCATGCGATGAGTTTGGATCCACTCTCTCCCGTTCCCAGTTGGGCGAAGGAGGAGGTCTTGCTATTGGCTCGCAAGTACGACCAAGTAATCGAACAGCATAAAAGAACTGTGGCGTTGGAGCCAAATTTCTTTTATATGGATTCGTTTGTGGGAGCCGCCTACAGGGAAAAAGGCATGTTCAGAGAAGCGCTCGACGAATATTCAAAAGTTCAGAACTCGGCGCCTGAGCAACCACTTTATGGTCTTGCGATACTCTACGCTCGGATGGGAAAGCGTACAGAAGCGAGGAAAATCCTCCGTGACTTAGAGGTTTACTCGACGAAACGGTATGTCCCGGCAAGCACGATCGGTATGATCTACGCTTCTCTCGGTGACAGAGATCGAGCGTTTGAATGGTTTGACCGTGCTTACCAAGACCGAGATGTTATCTTGGTAGTATTCGCGGTAACACCGGAGAACGAGCCAGTTCGGTCGGATCCCCGATTCACTGCCTTGCTGAAGAATATGGGGTTACAAGCTCCAGAAACGGACAAAGGTAGCAGCTCATCAAGCATCGAGAAACCAAAAACCGAACCAAGATCAGAATGGCAAAACTCCATCGCCGTCCTGCCTTTCAAAAACATCAGCTCGGACAAAGAGCAGGAATACTTCTGTGACGGGATGACGGAGCAGCTCATCACGAATCTCACGAACCTGCCGAACGTAAAAGTCATTGCCCGAACCTCGGTGATGCAGTTTAAGAACACGGGCAAGACGATCCAGCAGATTGCAAATGAGTTAGGCGTGGCGCATGTGTTGGAAGGAAGCGTTCGGAAATCGGGCAACACAATTCGCGTGACGGCTCAGTTGATCAAGGCGGATGACGGCTTTCATCTTTGGGCGAAAGATTACGACCGAACCTTGAAAGATGTGTTTGTGGTGCAGGATGATGTTTCAAACGCGATTGTGCAGGCACTCAAGCTCAATCTACTTTTTTCTCGACAACATTCGATGGTAACAACCGCTCCCAAGAATACCGAAGCATACGACCTGTATCTACGCGGCAACTTCTTTCTTCATAAATCCGACGAAGCAAACCTGAACCGCGCCCTGGACTATTTCCAGAAATCCATTGAAAAAGATCGATCGTATGCTCCTCCCTACGCTGGAATCGCCTATGCTTACGCAGAACTCGCGGACGCCTATCTCCCTCCGAAAGATGCTTATCCCAAAGCCAAGTCGGCGGCTCTGAAGACGCTTGAACTCGATAGCACGAATGCCGAGGCTCGTGCAGCGCTCGCTTTTATCCTGGGAGCGTACGAGAGAGATCAGCTTTCGTCACAACGAGAATTCCGCAGGGCGATGGAGTTCAATCCAAATTCAGTGGATGTTCTCTATCTATCTGCCATATATCTTGCAACTCGAACGGGTAGCGCCGAAGCCATCGCTCAGGCCAATCGTGCAATTGCACTCGACCCCCTCAATCCATTTGCTAGTCGGACTAAGGAGATTGCTCTCCAATATGCACGTCAATATGACGAAGTGATCGAACAGCATAAGCGAACCGTTGAGCTTGATCCAAATTTCTTCTACTCTGATTCCGAGGTAGGTCTCGCTTATCGGGAGAAGGGAATGCTCAAGGAAGCTCTGGATGAATACATGAAGGTGCAGAAGCTAATGCCCGGGCAGCCTCTCTTTGGACTTGCCGCTTTATATGCTCGTATGGGGAAGCAGCGGGAAGCCAGGAGCATTCTCCGCGACCTAATAAACGAATCCAAGAAAAGATATGTCGCCCCAACAGGGATTGCGATGGTCTACATCGCTCTGGGAGAGAGGGATTTGGCGTTCGACTGGTTAGAGCAAGCGTACCAAGCACACGACGCGTGGCTGCACGGACTCAAGACGGATGTGAGATACGACCCAATCCATTCCGATCCCCGATATGCTGTGCTGCTGAAGAAAATGGGATTGGAGAAATGAGCGAACTTCAACTCACGGGCATCATCCCTCCCATGATCACACCATTCAAACAGAACGGCGATGTTGATGAGGACGCATTCATTCGCAACATCGATCGTTGGAATAACGACCAGCTATCGGGTTATCTCGTTCTCGGCTCGAACAGCGAGGCAGCGTTCCTTTCCTGGGAAGAGAAACTCAAGCTCATCGAGCTCACGGTGAAGAACGCGAGGAAAGGAAGAATAATTCTCGCTGGAACAGGACTCGAATCAGCACGCGAAACAATTCGCTTTACAAACACAGCGGCAAAACTCGGAGCCCAGGCCGCCTTGGTCCTCACCCCATTCTACTACATCGATCAAATGGGCGACGAGGCCCTCATCGCCTATTTCAAAGAAGTTGCCGACCACTCAGATATTCCAATTCTCATTTATAATGTACCCAAGTTCACACACGTCAACGTGTCCGTCAATGTTGTGAAAACATTGAGTGCACATCCGAACATCCTCGGGATGAAGGACAGCACTGGCAACATCGAGCAGCTCACCACGTTCAAGAAGGCTGTTGGTGACCCATTCAACATGATTGTCGGAACAGCTTCGGCGCTGTATCCCGCGCTCAAGCTGGGTGTCCAATGCGGAATCCTGGCTCTTTCGAATTGCCTCCCCAATCAATGCGCAAAGATCCAGAGTCTCTTTGGGTCGGAGGACATGAATGACGCTGAGGAGCTCCACCAGCGAATCGTGCCGGTCAATGCAGCTGTTGCCGTGACACACGGTGTTCCTGGACTCAAGTATGCCAGCACACTCCTCGGGTATGAAGGCGGGTTCGTAAGAAACCCGCTGCGGCCATTAGATGACTCTCAAAAAGCTGACGTTCGTAAAGTTCTCACCGATTCAGGTTTCCTCGACGCCGGCAATGAGCCATTGTAGAAGTCAGACTTTTGACCTGCTTCAGCCTGCAAAAAGTCTGACTTCTGACTCTGCTGAACTTCTCCTCTTTTTTTCCTAATTTCCCTTCGTATGAAACCCAAGTTCGCCATCGGCGTCGATCTCGGCGCCACCACGGTGAAAACCGGACTCGTCTCAAGCTCCGGTAAAATCCTCTACCAGAACAAACTGCCCACGAACGGCCATCTGGGGCCCTCTGCCGTTATCCAGCAAATTGAACTTTCTGTGCGCGATGCGATGGTGCACGCCGACGGAAAAAAGCCCGCCGGCATCGGCATCGGTGCACCCGGCGTCGTGGATGATGAGGGCGTGGTAAAGTGGCCGCCGAATATGAAACGGTGGAATGAAGTCCCGCTCGCCCGCGAGGTCAAGAAGATCTTTCGCCGATATCAGATCAAAGTTGAAAATGACGCCAATGCCGCTGCCATCGCTGAATCGAAGTTCGGCGCTGGCAGGAAATTTCCGGATTTCCTGTTCGTCATCTGGGGAACCGGTGTAGGCGGGGGAATCATCCTCGATCACAAGATTTACAGAGGTCCTTCGGGCGGGGCGGGTGAAATCGGCCATATTTCGATCAATTATGAAGGTCCTAAGTGCAACTGCGGGAATTACGGCTGCGTAGAATCTTATGTCGGCCAGCGGTACTTGTCCCAGCGAACGGCCGAACGATTGAAAGACCAGCCGGAATCCATGATTGCGCAACTTGTGGGCGGTGATTTTACGAAACTTGAACCGATGTACATCGCACAGGCGGCGCAGCAGGGCGACCGGCTCGCACGTGAGATGTTGGCCGAGGCGGCAACGCTTCTCGGAGTTGCCCTCGCCGGAGTCATGAACACGATGGATCTGCGCGTGAGCATCATCGGCGGAGGCATCTCCGCTGCGGGCGGTTTTGTCCTGCAGGCAGTTGAGGAATCTGTCAGATCGCGCGTGCTCACACCACTTCGGCGTGATATCAAGGTGCTCCAGGCCCAACTTGGCAACAATGCCGGCATTCTCGGGGCAGCCGGATTGGTGTTGTGAGTTGATTCCTGAATGACCCGGTTTCGTCTATTCGCCGCGTTCCCCCTGCTTCTTACGCAAGCCATCGCCCAGCTTCCCTCCCGCTCCCCATCAGACTCGCTCGGGTCTGTTCCCGACACGACGGCTCCGGTGTCTGTCTCGGGGATTGACACGCTGGTAACATACAGCGCCAAAGATTCCATCATTTATTCCATGCGGACTCGCTTCATGAACCTCTACCGCAGCTCGGACATCCAGTACCAGACGATGAGTTTAAAGGCAGAACGGGTCAGCGTGAATTGGGACAATGCAACATTGGTTGCGACCGGTGTCAGAGATACCTCGATCAAAGACCGCGACACGACTCTCGGCAATCCGGTCATGATCGACGCCGGAGAAGAATACCGCGGGACAAAAGTTGCCTACAATTTTCAAACCAAAAAAGGCAAGATCACCGTTGGAACAACAGAAATCGAACAGGGATTTTACCGCGGTGATGAAATTAAAAAAATAGGCGTCGACGAGCTCTTTGTCTCCGAGGGACGGTACACGACATGCGATGCCAACCATCCGCACTTCTATTTTGCAAGCCCGAGGATGAAGGTGATTGTCCGGGACAAAGTCATCGCTGAACCTGTGTATTTCTACATCGCAGACGTTCCGCTGCTGGCGCTGCCGTTCGGCGTTTTCCCGAGCAAAGGCGGACGGACCTCTGGAATTATAGCGCCCGCCTACGGCGACGATACGCGGCGCGGCCACTTCTTCAGCCATTTCGGCTACTACTGGTCCATCAACGATTACATGGATTTTTCAACAACGTTCGACTGGTACACGCGCGGCGGCTGGCTAAACCATTCCCTGTTAAGGTACAACCTCCGCTACATTTTCGACGGCTCCATCAACGCGAACGTTTCCAGCACGTACGAGGGCGAGCCCAACGACCCGCGCCGGTCAGAACAGCGGGATTACAATATTGCGGTGACCCATCACCAGACGATCGACCCTTCAGCCCGGGTCGATGTCAACTTCACGTTCGCATCGGGAAGCTACTTTCGGAATTACAGTACAAACCTGAACGACATCCTCCGGCAGAATCTCATCTCGAACGCGACATTATTCAAGTCGTGGAACAACTCGAACCGTTCCCTGTCCATCAACCTCTCCCGTGACCAAAGCCTTGTGAACGGCGATGTTCGGGAAGTTCTCCCAAGCCTGTCCTTCAGCCAAAACCAGATCTATCCATTCAGGAAGAGAACAAAATCTCGCGGGTTGACGTCGGAATCAGAAACTCTGGATTTTTTTGAAATGATCGGTTTGAACTATGGAGCCAGTTTTTCGAATTCCCGTGAAAAGGTATCGACGGCACTGCCTCTCGTGAAAATAGATCCGTTGAACCCCCTGTTGCTGGGCACGGTCACAGAATTCAGACGGACAAATACTCAATCGCTGTACCAGAACGCCTCCGTTTCCATTTCTCCGAAGCTGGGCAATTTCACTGTTTCTCCTTCATTTTCCTTTAACGATTCTCGCACGTACCAGCAGACTGAAACCCCGACACGAAATGCTTCAGACAGCACGTTCTCTATCGAATCCGATGATTTTGGATCTTGGTTCAAAGGAAGGCAGACGGTGGTCGGGAGTCTCGGCGCGGGAGTCGCCACCAGCACGCGGCTCTTCGGAATTGTTCAGCCGCAACTATTTGGAGTCACATCCATCCGCCACACGTTGACCCCAACCCTCAGTGTCAACTACAACAAACAGGTGTATGGCCAGAACATTCCGAAGTACTCCATGACCGGTTCGTTGAGCGTCGGGAACAACTTCGAAATGAAGTATCAGCAGAGCGATACGGCTCAAGAACAAAAAATCCAGCTTATGAACATCGGGGCGGGGTTGTCGTACAATTTTGCTGCCGACAGCCTGAGATTGTCTTCACTGGGAATGACCTACCGGACCGACATCGGGTCGGCCTTTGGGATCAGCGCATCCACGACGCATAATTTTTACGTGTTCGATCCGGCCGCCCGCACACGTGTGAACAGGTTTTTGTTCTCCGAGACTGGAAAAATCGCAGATTTGACCAGCATTTCGGTGAGTGTGTCAACATCCCTGCGCGGTGAGAAGAAACAAAAGACATCCGGCCAATCCATCCCTTCCAAGGTTCAAGAAGAACAGGACCGCGTCTCTGGCGAAGTCCAGCAGGAAAAACGAGTCTACCGGAATGTCTTTGACCAGGAAGAGGCTGACTTCAGCATCCCATGGAATCTTAGCCTGAGCTACAACTTCTCTCAGTTTCAGGAAGACCCGAGATTCAAGTCGCGAACCTCCAGCCTTGGTGCAAGCCTGCAATTTAATCTGACCGACCTGTGGCAGATCTCAGGCTCCACGAACTATGACTTCGTGAACAATCAGTTTTCCGCTTCGACCGTTCAAGTCACACGCGACCTCCATTGTTGGCAAATGAGCTTTTATTGGATCCCACTCGGCACATACAGCTATTACAGGTTTGAGATCCGTGTGAAGGCTCCTCAACTTCAGGACTTAAAGGTCACAAAGCAGGGAAGCCAGAGAGGGTTTTACTGAGGATAGTGGAACGTTTTGAAATCGAAAAGATGGGACGGAGAGCTTATGCGGACTTGCGTTCCTCGTAGAGGTAAATCGGTTCCTTTGCGGGATGGAAGATGGTACATCACGTCGAGCATGATATTCTCGATGATGGACCTGAGGGCACGTGCACCCGTTCCCCTCTCTGTTGCCTTTTCGACGACAGCCTTGAGCGCGCCTTCCTCAAATTGAAGTTCCACCCCTTCGAGACCGAGGAGCTTTTGATACTGCTTCACAATGGCATTGCGGGGCTCTGTCAGGATATTCAAGAGGGCAACCTCGTCCAGCGGTTCAAGAGTCGCAGTCACCGGAAGCCTGCCGATGAACTCGGGAATCAACCCATACTTCAGCAGGTCATCGGGCTCAACCTGTGAAAGATATCGCTGACGGCCTTTCCCCTTCTTCCCGTGAACGTCGGCTCCAAACCCGACTGGATTCTGACTCACTCTTCGCTCGATAATTTTTTCCAGTCCTTCAAACGCCCCTCCACAGATAAAGAGAATATAGCGCTGTCGCTCTTCCGGCTGATCTTGTCGATCTCGTCGATATAGACGATGCCGCGTTCAGCCTTCTCGACATTGTAGTCGGCGTTTTGCAGCAAATACACGAGAATCGTTTCGACGTCGTCGCCGACATACCCCGCCTCGGTGAGCGTCGTGGCATCGGCGATCGCGAAGGGTACGTCCAGAATTCGTGCGAGCGTCTGCGCGAGAAGGGTCTTGCCTGTACCCGTCGGGCCGATGAGCATGATGTTGCTTTTCTCGATCTCGACATCGTCGAGGTTCTGCAGCTGCTCGTTTGAATCGATTCGTTTATAATGGTTGTAGACAGCAACGGCAAGCGTTTTCTTGGCCGCTTCCTGGCCGATCACATATTCATCCAATGATTT
>JACVXU010000429.1 GCA_015661185.1 Bacteroidota bacterium | reverse complement strand
AAAAACGGGAATTAGAACAAGCCCTAGAGAATGCAATGAATGGAGCACCTTCAGAATCAGGTCAGGGTCAACCCCACCCTATTGATTTAGATTCCTTATCCGAAGGATTAAAACAAAAACTGCAAGACTACGTTGATTCCCTACCAGAAGATGTAAAACGTGAATTGGCAGGAAGAGCAAAACAAGCAATAGAAGAATATCAAAAAAAGCTGGATGAGCGTTTGGAAGGTAAGCTATCTGATAATCCAGAGAAAAAAGCTAAAAGAGAAGCAACCGAGGCAGCAGATAACCCAGATAAAAAGCCAAAATCAGATGAACCACCTGTACCTTCCACCACCTATGATCCAGCAGCCTACGAAGAACAACAAAGACAATTTAGAAATCAGGCAGAAGAGACTATAAGAAGAAATGAAACTTTGTATGAACAAACAAGACGAGAAGTCCTACCTATTATTGATGAGCTGGAAAATGACTTCGAAAGACGCTTCAGATGGTAGATACCAGCCCTAATGTTGTTGCGCGGGGTGAGTGTCTCATCGACCCCCAATTTCTCTTCTAATTCGAGCCTCGTTTGAGGCATGATCTGCATGAGACCAAAGGCACCCTTGTGGCTGAGGGCATTCCGATTGAACCTTGACTCCTGGTGCATGACAGCCAGGACTAGAACCCAGTCAACGCCGAATTTTTCTGCATATTTTCTGACAACAGGAGCAAACTTCTCGCCACCAGCACTCACGGATTGAATCTGGACGGACTGAACGTCTGCGTCAACTGCCAAGTCTGGTCGCCCAACGATCTCCGAAGTAGATGGGGTCTGGAGACAGCCGACAACCGCCACCGAGACTAAAAGCAGAAGAACGGATTCTTTCAGTCGTACCATGTTGAGCCTTCCCTTGGTTGAACAGCAGTGAATTCGAACTCAACATACCAAAGAGACAGCTCATTTCCAAGTTCTGGGGAACTTACAATCGAGTAAGAGGCGAATTTCACTGATTTTCGGCGACAACACAATCTCAAGGGCCCTGACGATAACTTCCGGAGGTGCGGCCTTGCAAGCCCAGGACGCGAGTCACGTGCGGGTACCCGTGTGGAGTCCCGTTCCCACGACACTGAAATGGCATGAGATCGTTTCTGTCGCAGAGGATGGTGGGTAAGGAGGAAACGTCACGTCGGGAGGCGGGGCACTTCGAATGTCTTCAGGCGGGAAGTCGTGCCTGACACCAATTCTACATCGGACCTTCGGCAGGCCAGAAAGTCCGCAATCACTTCGCGAATGCGCTCGTTCGCCCGACCGTCGATCGCCGGTGGCCTCACACGGACAACCCAGACGCCGTCGCCGCGCAGCTCAACGCCCTCGGTTCGGGATCCGGGTTTTGCGTGGACACGAATGCGCGGCATGGCTGGACCCCCCGCCCTTGAAAGATCACTGGTTATGGTAGAGCGTACCGTCACCCCACCTGATCACTTCGATACGGACCTTGGCAGTTCCGGAGGAGATCATGTCCAACTCGCGCGCCGCACGAAGAGAAAGGTCGATGAGGCGGCCCTCTTTGAACGGACCCCGGTCGTTGACGCGTGCCACCACCGCCTTACCGTTTGCGAGGTTCGTCACGCGCACCTGTGTCCCGAATGGAAACGTCCGGTGCGCGGCGGTCAGTGCGTTCATATCGAAGCGCTCCCCGTTCGCCGCTTGTTTTCCGTGAAAATCATCTGCGTAGAAAGAAGCGACGCCTTCGAGCGTCAGCAGCGATCCGGTCCGGGGGGGCGGGCGATTCGATGAGGGCGACGAGGGAGGATTCGATGCACGGCTGCTGCCGGAATCCCGTGAGAATCGGGGGGACGACGCGCATCCGATTCCACCGAGGAGAATCAGCGTGCAGACCAGAGGGAGCACTGTTGGTCTACAGCTGGTCATTCATCTGCTTTCGCCGCAGGTAATCGACGATCTCTTTGACCTCCTGCGAATGCCCTTTGCGACATACCAGCACGGCGGCTGAGGTCTCGATGATGATGAGATCTTCCACCCCAATGGCGGCAACGAGGCGATGGCTGGCATCGATGAAGGTGTTTCGGGCACCCTGCACAAGGACCGTCCCTTTCGTGGAATTCAGGAGATCGTCACTGGACGACAACCGCGCCACTTCGTCCCAGGATCCGACATCGCTCCAGCCGAAATCGCCCTTGAGCACATACACCCGCGACGCACGCTCCATGACTCCGTAGTCGATCGAGATCCCCTTGATCTTGCCGTACGCCTGCTCCAGCGCCCCTTTGTATGATCCGGTGCCGATGGTGGGAACGATGCCCTGCAGCTGCGAGAATAGGTCCGGCATTTGGCGTTTGATCTCTTCCAGAATGGTCGACGCTTTCCAGATGAACATCCCGCTATTCCACACAAAGTCGCCGCTGGCGAGGAAGCGCTCGGCGGTTTCCAAGTTTGGTTTTTCGGCAAAGGTCTTGACAGTATAGACTTCTCGGTTGTGATACGGATTCCCCTCCGGCGCATCGTCATACTGGATGTATCCGAATCCGGTGTCCGGGTGAGTTGGCCGAATGCCGATCGTGACGAGTGCGCCCGATTCCTGTGCCACAGATGTCGCCGTCCGAAGCACCCGCAAAAACTCATCCTGGCTCCTGATCAAATGGTCCGCCGGAAGCACGATCATGATCCCATCCGGATCCACATTCTGGATCCAGAGGGCCGCGAGCCCGATGCAAGGTGCGGTATTCCGCCCGACGGGTTCGACGAGGATGTTTTCGCGAGGAAGAAAGGGGAGCTGTTGTGCGAGCTGATCCTGATGGAGCACATTCGTCACGACGAACGTATTCATCGGCGGCACCATTGACCCCAATCGCCGTACCGTCTGCTGGATCATCGTCCCTTCGCCGAGGATCTCCAGGAACTGCTTCGGATTGCGTTCCCGGCTCTTCGGCCAGAACCTCGACCCGACCCCTCCAGCCATGATCACCGCGTAGTGATTCGTCATGAGCACTTTCGCTATTCGAACATGGTCCGGAAGTCCTTCAACGTCTCGAGACTCTGATCCAGGA
>JACVXU010000185.1 GCA_015661185.1 Bacteroidota bacterium | reverse complement strand
TTGCTTGCCTTTCTCAACAACCTCGCTAATGTTGACCCAGAGCTTCAG
Source organism: Bacteroidota bacterium (assembly GCA_015661185.1). Taxonomy (GTDB): domain Bacteria; phylum Bacteroidota; class Ignavibacteria; order UBA10030; family UBA10030; genus UBA9647. Next base: position 6,955 of record JACVXU010000185.1, on the reverse strand, counting down.
TGCCTGCCTTGGCGACGAGACCGTCTTGTTGGGAGGTAGCTCCGCTGATACCGATTGCGCCAATGAACTGCCCATCAACAACCAGGGGCAGCCCCCCTTCAAGTGGCACGACACCGGGCAGGCCAAGTATTGCTGTTCTCCCTCCTGCGACCATGTCTTCGAACGCTTTAGTTGGTCGTTTGAAGGAGATCGCCGTACGCGCCTTCTGGATCGCCACTTCGATGCTCCCAATTTGCGTGTTATCCATTCGTTCAAGACAGACCAGGTGAGCTCCATCATCCACGATGGCAACAACGACATTCCAATTATTCTTTCTTGCTTCCGCCCCCGCTGCAGCCGCCACTTTCTTAGCCAACTCGAGTGTGACTGCCTTCTTGGTTGCGACCTGCGCATCAACGCGTATGAACGCGCACAGAATTAACCCAGCCATCAACAGTACGATACAGTGACTTTTCATGATACCTCCCATGTACGGCGCCACATGTGAGAACACACGGTGATTTATCGACGTGTCTTTCTTCAGTGAAGCTAGAAGGATAGACGAAAACCCCTTGTTAGTTCGCTCTCTGAATCCCGCTTATGAGCGGAATCCAAGAGCGGGACCACAAAGCCTCTAAGGCACAAAGAGAAAGAGGAGAATGAATGAAGTTCTCTCACCTTGGTGTCTTCGTGACTTCGTGCCTGCACGCCAAAGTGCGGCGTTTCGGCACGCAGGCGTGGCGACACTTTTCGACCGGCTCTCTAGAACAAGCCCGGCAGAAACCAATTGACCAGGACCATTCCCGTAACTCCCACGACAAAACCGTAGATGACCAGCGGTACAATGTTTCGGCGGATGATCAATCCTTCAACGCCGCTCAATCCGACGGTGGCACTGGCTGCGATAATTTTGAAGACGCACACCAGGACACCAAAGGATCCCCCTACATTCTGCAGACTCAATATGATAATATGCGAGATACGAAGCTTCTCTGCAACCGAATATTGAAAGAGACCGAAGAGCATGTTCGAGACCGTGTTTGAGCCGGCAATGAACGCTCCAAATGCTCCCACAAACGGTGCGGTCAGGGGCCAGGCTCCCTGCACCGACTGGGAGATGTACTGAGCTACAACGATAGGCATGCTCTCCCATCCCTGGGGAGAATGACCGGCCTGCATCACCTCTACCATCGGGACAGTAAAAAGCAATGCGATGGCAGGAGTCTTGATCCTGGTAACTGACTCCCTCCAAGCTTTCGTGATACTTGAACTCTTCATGCGAAACAATGGAGCGCAAAGCAGTCCAACGAACATGAAAGGGAATATGCCGGGATTGTAGGCAGGCTCGAGTTTGGTCTTGAGATCTGTGTCGAACAAATCATTCATGGTAATCGGGATGCTTTTCAAGAACGCCTTGAGCGGAAGCGCATCGATCCGTGTCACCACAAGCAAGAGTCCAACAAGAGCATACGGTGACCAGGCCTTCCAAAGAGGGATCCCGGGTTCTGCCTCCGATTCATCGATCGTAAAGGTTCCCAGCCAAATCTTCTCCCAATGTGCCCGATCGGGAAAATCCCATGGTTCCTTCGGGACCAGGAAACCAGCTTTCGTCACCGGCAGCATGATGCAGAGACCAACGAGCCCCCCGAAAAGTGATGGAAATTCCGGACCCAGGAGCCATGCAGTGAGCATATACGGTACGACGAAGCTTAACCCGGCAAGAATCGCATACGGCCAAATCTGAAGACCTTCCTTGTAGCTTCGCTTTGTTCCGAAGAACTTCGTCATCATTGAGACGGCGATGAGCGGGACAAACACAGCCATCACTGAGTGAAGAACAGCGGTCCAGAATCCAATCTCATAGATGAATTGTGAGAAGCTCAATCCTTTCTCTGCGAGTGCGACCTGGACAACTGACGTATTGAGAGGCGTTCCCAGACCAAGAATTGTCGGCACTCCAACGGGTCCGAAAGACACCGGAGTCGTATTTGCGATGAGAGACACCGTCACTGCGGCCAGGGCCGGAAAACCAAGTGTCACCAGAAGCGGAGAAAGCAATGCGGCAGGTACGCCAAATCCAGCCGCCCCTTCAAGGAATGCGCCAAAAAGCCAGCAAATGAGAATAGCCTGCACACGCCGATCCTTTGAGATGCTGCGGAATCCACGATTGATCGCCACCAGCACCCCTGCCTCGCGGAGTGTGAAGAGAAGGACAAGAGCACCAAAGATGATTGTGAGGATTTCGAGGGCCGAGTTGATCCCCTTGACTGTCGCGGCTGCCAGGTAGTTGGTCGGGGTTTTCCAAACCAAAGCTGCCAGAAGGATCGTCGCCCCCCATGCCAAAGGCATAGCTCTTGTGGCGGGCCAGCGCAATCCGACCATCAGAACCAAGATGAGCAAAATGGGGGTGAATGCAATGAGAGCGAGGATTCCTTGAGTCATACGATGTCAGAATGCTAGTTGAAGGTATTGAAATAGCACCTCAAATTCATTCCGTATGCGCAGAAATCTGGAATTCGATCTAGCCAGGCGCACCAAAGAAAAGCCCAGCTCTCGATCGGGTTCCTGGAGTGGACAGCCCTTAGCCCCTTTGGCTCCCTCCCCTCAAAGGAGCGCTCGGGATTCCGCTCAGGACTGCGCCTAAACGCAAAACGCCGAGCTATTGCTCGGCGTTTCTGGTGGACGGGAAGTGAATCCCTGTCCGCCACGCTTCTTGGCGGAGAACTCCCGACACATGGATTTTCAGTCCCGGCAGGTAGACAATTTCTTTTGTTTCCTCACTTCACAACGAAGGCGCTCTGTAAGGTGCTACGCACCCCAAACCGAACGCACCAGGAAGGTGCGTGGCACCTCTCTGTGCCTCACTTCAACAAAACCACTTTCGCCGCTGCCACATAACCATCAGCCTTCAACACGCAGTAATAGATGCCCGATGAGACTGAGCTACCCATCGCATTCCGTCCGTCCCATTGCACCTCATAGAAGCCGGGCCGATGCGGACCATTCACCAATGTTGTGATCTCCTCGCCAAGTGAGTTGAATATCCGGAGAGAGACAGCCGACTCGCTCGCGATCTGATAGCGGATCGAGGTCGTTGGGTTGAATGGATTCGGATAGTTTTGCAGGATCATCGGCTCACGAGGCGCAATTTTCTCCGCTATCGCCTCAGCACTACCGGCCAGCACTGTAACGGTGTACGCTCCCTGCATTGTTGTCGGCAGAGCAATCGAATCCTTCGATGTTATATCGACAGGGCCCAGGTAGGGAATGCCCTGCACTACGATCTTGAACGCCTCTGGAATGTCCATCCGGTCGGTCACCCTGATGGAGCTTGCTGTTCTCGGGTCAATCACAACTTTCCAGCTCAGGACTTCGCTTAAACCTGTCGGCCGTATGTCGCTCCAGAGGTTACCGGCGAAGTGAGCGGGTGTCTCTTGAGCTTCGGGCCGCGGCGGAGGCATGGGATAGTCGAGTCCGTCCTCTCCCGCAGATGCCAGCTTATGTTGACCAATCCTGAGCTTAGTCTCTCCAATCGCAAGAACACCATACCAGCCGTCACCTGCTTGCCACTCCTGAATGCTTGTCAATGGGCCGCTACGAACAAACGTAAACGTCGCTGGGGCGCCCGTTCCGTTGTAGACAGCGTAGCCGCCATACGGCTTCATTCTCTCCACCGTCGGATTCAGCACTTGCCATCCGCTGCTTTCATGCAAGTACTTGTAAACACGGATTCCGGCCGATCCGGGAGTTGTGTTCACCGGTGTCCAGCTTGCTTCCTCTGAATGGAATGGCGGTCCGACAAGCGACCAGCCGGTCGAGACTGTCACCGGGTAGGAGGACCCGCCGATCTGATCACCTGATCCGAAACTAAGGTTAAACGAACTGCTTTTCACAATCGTCTTGAACCATATCCCTCTCAAGACGGCGAATGCGTCGTTCTTTTGGGAATAATCAATCATCTGACCATTCTGGTATGTGTACATCACCCACGGATTCTGGCCACTTAGTTGAGACGACAAAATGCCAGCTGCAGCGTCATCGAGTTTGTAGGGGATGCTCATAAGCACCCAAGTCGAAGGCGGAATCCCGCTAGAGAACCGTCCCGCTTGTGTTGAGGATGCGGAAAGCCGCGTCTCCCCGGTACCTGAAAGCGTGAATGTTGGACTGGAAGCAGCATTTGAAACGAAAATGAGCGAGGCACCCGGAGCTGCTCCTCCACTCGTTGGTGTGAAGGTGAGAGTGAGTGTCTGTGATGCACCCGGCGAGAGTGTGAACGAAGTTGGGCTGACAGCAAAGAAGCTATTGCTGATTGTTATGTTCGTGACAATAAGCGCAATGTTCCCGGAATTTGTCACAGTAAGCGTCCTCGAAGTTGAGCTGCCAAGGTTGACAGTTCCGAATGAGATAGAAGACTGCGGGAGGGATATCACCGCTGATCCGCTCCCCGTGCCTGTGAGACTGATGAGGGACGGACTGCCGCTTGCGTCGTGCGTCACAGAGAGGGTGGCACTATACGTTCGCGCTGCTGCGGGGGTAAACGTTACCGTCACGGTTTGTGCACCTCCACCAGAGGCGATGAAAAAGCTTCCGGGAATTGCAGCAAACGCTGCATCATTGCTTGTGATGTTTGAAACATTCAGCGTTGCCGTGCCGGAGTTGCTCACGGTGAATGTCTTCTGGGCACTGGTCCCAGTACTCACGGTCCCGAACGCCAGCGATGAAGCAGAGACTGCAATCGTTGGCACCGCGGCAACCGGCGTAAAGCTGACAATCGAGCCTCTCTGTGTGACGAAACTATTCTGTCCCACCACTCGGAAGTAATATGTTGTGCCCTGGCTCAGGCCAGTCAGATTCGCTGCCAAAGCTACTGCATACATTCCTGAGCCAACGGACTGAGACGGTGTAGTGCTGCTGGGGGATAGCGTTGCGATTGTCCCCCATTCAAAACTGGCGGTCGTAGACAATCCGTTCGGATTGACGCTGCCATTCAGTATTGCCGAATTTGACGACACGGATGAAGCAGCAGTCGTCACAACAGTTGGCTGGTTTTGGACAGTTGAATACCGAAGCGCCAACCCATAATCGCCCACCACGTTGAATGTGTTGCTGGCATAGGAAATACTATAGATATCGTTGAAGGTCCCGCTGGACTCACTTGTCCATGTAGCACCACCGTTTGTCGTGCGAAGGACTGTGCCCGATGTACCTACCACCACACCGGCATTGATATCACTGAAAACGACTCCAAGAAGGTATTCGCTCGTCGCGCTTGTCTGACCTGTCCACGTCGTTCCTCCGTTTGTTGTCCGCACAATCATCCCATTCATTCCTACGGCAGTCCCAGTATTCGCATCAGTAAAATACACTTGTCGAATGAAATCAGTGACCCCACTCGACTGAGCCACCCACGTTGCACCGCCGTTGGTCGTTCGAAGAATCGTTCCCAAAGTCCCAACGACAGTCGCTGTCGTGGAAGAAGTAAACGAGATGCCGTAGAGATTATTGGTCGTTCCACTTGGCTGACTTGTCCATGTTGCACCACCGTTTGTCGTTCGAAGAATCGTTCCGCTGAACCCCACGGCGGTCCCTGTGGTAGCGTCCGTGAAGTACACTCCCCGCAATGAATTCGTCGTACCGCTTTGTTGAGTCCAGGTTAGTCCACCATTTGTCGTCCGGAGAATGGTTCCTCCAGTACCGACCACCGTCCCGATGTTTGCCCCGACGAAAGAGACACCGTAGAGATTTACGTCCGTTCCACTTGGCTGACTTGTCCACGTCACACCACCGTTCGTTGTTCGAAGGATAGTTCCGCTGAACCCCACGGCAGTCCCTGTGAGGGCATCTGAGAAACACACTCCCAAGAGTGTCTCCTGTGCACCGGTCGATTGCCTTGACCATCCTTGCGGAGAATCTGCTGTCGTAAATATGCCATCTTCACTGAAGGATGTTCCCTTGGAGTTCGTCGCAACCACCCGGAAATGGTAAGTCGTGTTCGGAGCAAGTCCTGAAAGTTTAATGGGGTAACCCCAAGCACCGACAACACCGCTACTTGTCGTACCCCACGTTGCTGTCGATCCATAGCTCGTGGTTAGACCATATTGAATCGATATTGTCGTCGACAGGCCGTTTGGCCAAGCGTCCGCGACCACCACCAGGCGATCCGAATAGACATTGACACTGTAGCCAGTTACGGCGAAAGGAGCAGATGTGACAAACCGAGACAGCCTGATCCTGTAGTCACCTGTTGGATCAAATGTTCTAAGACTCTTGTTCACTTTGCGAGCTTCTTGTTCTACGTCGATTTGTTTCGACCCGTCTACAGAATTTGGGAAGATCCCACCACTGTAGAGTTCAGCTACTCGGAGGTAGTATGTACCGGCGGAAGAAAACGCATACACGATTCTTGAGTCCGTCCCCTGAACATATGTGTAGCTCGACTCCAACGAATTGCCGTTGCTATCGTACAATCCAATTTCTGAGCTCAGCAAAGAACCATTGATATCTTGGACATAGACTTCGAGCGTGTCACCTGACGACGCACTGAATTTGTAGTAATCGACATCTCCGCTCGGCCTGATCGACGCATCCAGAGAATCTTTTAAGACTATCGGATTTGCCTGGTTTGCAGTGTTGTTCGGCTCGGTCTCAGTCAGTGGCCCGCCAAGCCTTCCACCTATCCACTTCAAGATGACTCCGTTGTCACCCACTGCCCACCCGGCCGATAGTGAACCAAAGGAGACAGCATAAAGCGTCCCTGCAACGTTCGTCGGGCGTGCAGCCCAGGTCACGCCGCCATCGGTCGACAGGTACGCGTTGCTCGTAGGACCACCGCCGACGAGAATCGCGGCATCCGGCGACACAAATGTCAATGCTCCCACCGACGTAGCACCGGTGCTGATGGGGGTGCTCCACCTGATTCCACCGTCTGATGAGCGCACAACACTGCCATTGCTCCCAGCCTCCAAGACATAGAGGT
>JACVXU010000028.1:1391-22882 GCA_015661185.1 Bacteroidota bacterium | reverse complement strand
GCTTCAAAACACGGTTGTTCTTAGACGGTTAAACTGTCGGACAACAACTGTGTGTGTGCGCTTCTTCAAAAGGTAATTGTCATCCGGGCGGTCGGCACGAACTCGACGAAGTCGATCGAGCGCACCGTTGGCTGGAGGTGCGCCTCGAATTTCAACTGATTATTGAATTGCGTCGCGCTCCAGGCCGCATCCAGGGCGGAGAGAAGGTGGTTCACGACGATGAGCACAGACCCCGTCGTGGCGATGTTGTAAAAGTCATTGGCCTTGCCGCGCATCTTGGAGTATTCCAGGAAGCGGGCTGAGACATCGCTGTTGAGGATCCGTTCTGGAGTCATCATTCCTGAGTCATCCCATCCTGCCGCGAACTGCGCGTACTTGCCGATGAGCTCGAAGTATTGCTGCTCAGGCCGAAGAGGAAGCTGGTGAGTGAAGCCATTGCCGGATCTCTGGGCAATTGCGTTTTCAACAGCGTTGATTTTGCCCCAATCGACGCGCTCCCAGGGTGGGCGATTCTCCGTGCCGGAGATCATGTAGCCCGTGAATCCTGGAACGTCGGGATTCAACTTCGTCGCATTGCCCTGAATCCATTCCGCGTAGCGCACGACAGACCAGTGGTCATCGGCGAAGTTCTGGAAGAAATCTGTCTGTTTATTGCCCTTCGAGTAGTATGACGCGTAGAACACCCAGAGCCCGGCTTCGGCCAGAATGAAACCCCCGGCGCGCCAGTAGCTTTTCGTGTAGTACTCGCCTGCACCGGGTATTGCCAGCGAAAGAGCGCCCGCCAATAAGGGGGATTTCTTCTCGGCATTGAAGTCACTCTTCCAACCGGTCTGCGAATCCATTACCATAACGCTTCCGAGACTTGAGAGCAAATCGAGTCGCGCATTGCCGGTCACAACAACCTGTCCTCCCCTGTTCAAGTCATGCGATCTCTTAACCTGAGTCGCGGACGTTGACACGAGCAACACGATTCCTCCCAACATCATCGCTACTGCCCGACTTCCCATCCACTTACCTCGCCCGGTATGGTACATTCTGAAGCGGTTGGCTGATCGTATTCAGTTCAAAATCGAAGAGAACACCAAGGTAGAATCTCCACTCTTTACCGTACGTCACAGCCACATCGTTGAACGTGCGGTCGAATCGGTCCAGGCCGTATGCGCCGGAAAAGAAGATACGGGTCGGATACTGATAGAAGGAGAATGCCTCCAGACGGAGCTCGAAACCCGCATCGCGCTTCCAGCGGCTGTATGACGGTGCTGAGCCGGTCCACGCGTCGCCATAGTCCGCAAAGACCGATCCATATAACTTCGTGAAGTAGAACTCGAGGAACCGGAAGTTGATCGTGGTCCAGAGCGGAAAGCGATAGGCAGCACCGATGACGGCGATGTCATTTCCTCCCAGGGCGTAGAATGGATATCCGCGCATCCCGACGAAGCCCCCTGCATAGGAATCGAAGAAATCGTCCACTTGCTTTCCCAGAGTACTGGCGCGATGAGCAGTGAAGGTAAGTGTATGCCTCGGGATTGGAAGTGCCAGATGTTCGTTCCAGAGGATCTCCAGTCGATGGAAACTCGGCTTCGTGTAGTGCGGCACGAGCACACCGTTTTCGATCGAGTACTCTCCTTCCGAATTATACTTATCGAATTCGTAGTTATAGCGAAGCGTGATCGTCCTGCCGACCGGGTTGATGTCCTTGTCAACGGAAGGAGCAATTCCGTTATGAGTGACCTGCGCTGAAAGAACATTACCAATGAGATAAAGGTTGCGGAATCCGGGAGAAAGCCCGGAACCGGGCACCAGAAACGATCCGATGTCGGCATTGTACCGACTCAGTGCGTAACCAATCTTAAGCTGCGTGATATCGTCAAGAATCTTCTGCCGCAAACTGAAGTCGAACTCGAGCAGGTTGTAGGTCACATCCGTTGAAATACTATGCTCAACGTCGGTGAAGATCGAGAACGCGACATCGGTTTTTCGGGAGATGTTGTATGCTTCGATCGAGAGCGTTGGCGCAAGTCCCAGCTGGTAGAGAATAGGAATCGCGCCGCGGTATTCGAGGATCCCAAAGATATCCCGCTCGAATTTTCGGTTCATGACGGCACCACCGAACAACGAGAACTTGTCCAGCACGTCGCTCGACACGAAATAGAATCCCGGGCGAACGACATCGATGCCCTTGTTCCGCGGATTGTAGTTGTCGACGCGCACGATCGGGATGATCGAGACGCTCGAGAAGGTGTTTCGATACGGCCTGGGCGCCGCCAAAGAACGATGAATGGCCGAATCCCGCTCCACGATTCCGTCCGCCGATCCGGCCGCGCTGGTCTCAACAGAGGTGACACTGCCATCCACTAGGTTGAATTTCTTCAGGATCCAGTCGGGCGTCTGGAGCTGCGTTGAGAGAGCCAGGGATTTCGGTTGCTGCAAGTATGCGATCTTGTAACCGGTCGATGTGTACGATGCGTACGCAAGATCGCCATCGCTGTTGACAGTCGGAAGAAACGCACCTCCGAGAACATTGGTGAGCTGCCGTTCGGTACCGGAGGCAAGATCGATGGCAGAGATATTGAAGATACCCCCCTCAGCTGCGGCATAGATAACCGAGCGCCCGTCACGGGAAAAAACGGGATTGCGTGCGTCGACACCGTGGACGATGACCTTGAGCTCCGTCCCATCCTCGTTGATGACTGCCGCTGACTGATTGTCGTCAGAGGAATACCCGAAGGCAATCTGCTTGCCATCGGGCGACCAGTCGGGGGTGAAGGCTTGTTCTCCCTGTGTAAACCTCGTCACCTGCCGGAAATTCTTTCCGTCAGCATCGCAGATGCCGATGTTTGCGGTGCCGTCACTGCCAGTGGCAAAGACCAGCTTCTTCCCATCAGCGGACAGCTTTGGATTCCACGCTCTCAGACCATGCGTGAGCCGCTCCTCTTCATCATTCACGAGATCGTATCGATACAGATCGAACAACTTCGCCCAGAAGCCGTTCTTTCTGCTGGTCCTCGAGTAATACAGGTACCTGCCATCGGGAGAGAACGAAAGCGATGATCGCGCCTGAACGTCAAGCGTCCGTGAGGTTTTTGTCGGAAGGTCGTACACGCACACGACGCTCAATCCGAAATAGTCTTTCCCCTTGTTCGACACATAGGCGATCCGCTTTCCGCCCGGCGCGAATGTCGGATAGAAATTCCCGAATCCCTCCTTTTCAATCAACTCTCCCTCCGTTCTTTCCGCTCCGACGACGGTTCCCACTTTTTGATACTGCCCGGTCTTCGCCTTCTTCCACGCTTCGTACAACTCTTCTCCCGAAATCCCAAGCACTTCTGAAATCGCTCCGTCGATCGTCACACGCGGGAGGGCGCTCAAGGCACGCGAGATGTCCTTCAGCTTGTCCGCCCCGTACGTCTCAGCGATGTAAGAAACGATCGAGAACCCGGCATTGTACGACGACTCATTCCCCAGGCTGTTCTTGCCGAAGACCGCCATCTCCTCCCACGTCAACGGTTTCCCCTCGAGCATGTACATCCTCAGGATCATGTCCCGATGGGCATCCCAGTAATCGTACGTCAACGTCGGATGATTGTATTGTGCCACTCCCTCGGCGAACCACGCAGGCACGACAAAGGCCGACAGCGGATACGAAACGATGGTGTTCGGATATCCATAGAGCACGTCGGTCCGTCGCTCGGCCTCGTACCCCAGCCACTGGAAATACACCGCCGGGATTGTGCGACCCAGTTTCATAGCAGTTTGTATCTGGACGATATGCGTGAACTCGTGAGATACGACATCCTTCAGCCACGAGTGAGTTCCGCGAAGCTCGAAATCAAGCGCGGGAGCCCACAACTCAATTTTGTTGTCATAGAAATATGCCGCACCGTTCGAGTAGTCGTCGTGGTCCCGAATCACAAGACTCACCTTGTTGTCCGGCTCGTGCTGGTACAACGTCGTGATGGGTCCGTACACATCCTCGGCAATTGACGCGATTTCCCGGGCGCTGCGCTCAGCACCTGCATGGAAATGCACGAGGAAATGGGCGGTCTCGATGGTTTGCCAGCTCAGATCGGGGCGTGGGAAGTCGTCCTCCTGAGCGAACGCAGCAGTTGCGCCAAAAACAATAACGAGGAGAAGAAGCGAAATCTCTTTCAGCGTGGGCATTCAGATTCGGTAGTCAAAGCGTGTAACCTGATCCTGGATTAAAGTAAGAGCGACCGAGCGGTGAACCGTCAGATAGAATTCCAGGATGACGAATGGTGTGATTCGATAATTGCCGAGGAATCTCGTCCCATCACTGGTATAGCGCGGCACGGGGTAAAACCCGACCGGCAAGAAATCGTTCGAAATGGAGTAGTGGCCAAGCGAGTCAGTGACGGCAGTGACTGCTCCGTTGATGACGACTGTATAAGATCCGTTCGGAATCCCGTTCATGCTGAACTTGACCATGTAGACGCCCGTTGGGAGAAGGCGCCCAAGAGAATCCCTCAAATCCCACTCGTAATCCAGAAATCCAAGCCTTGCCCGCCCTTCGTACAAGACACGCTTCAGGTTGTTATTCAGATCAACCACATTCACGCGTGCAATTTTGTTCGAATCATCCACAATGAACTGGCGACTGGGCGGAGTGCTGTTATCCAGAGGGTCGAAACCATACCAGAGGGCTATCCTGAGACCCTTGACCGGAATCCCAAGTCGATCTGTCACGTACCCTTCGAGCTGGTACCCATTGATGGGCTGACCGGCTGGGACCATATACGGCAGGTCACGCTCACATCCGGTCACACCACCGAATGCCGCAACAACCACCAGCCATGTCGGTAGCGCTTTCAGGAATTCCTTCCTCACTTGACGATCGCAATCTTGATGACTGCAACTTCGCTCCGGCTGCTCCCGGTTGCTTCGACACGCGCCAGATACACGCCGCTCTGAATTCTCGAGACATCCCACGGGACTTCGCCATCGAGCCCCCCCTTCGACCGGACCTGGAACTCGGCAACGACCAGTCCAGCGAGATCAAAAATCTTGATTGAGATTGCTGCATCTTCAGGGGTATAGTATCTGATCTGCGTCGTCGTACCGTAGACCGGGTTCGGCCAGTTGTAGACACGAGACAAGGGTAAGAACTCGTTCGGTGGTGGAGTTGTCCCGCCGGCCGTAGCGTCATAGTTCGAATGCCGCGCGTCTTTCAGGTACTGTGACCATGCGATAAACTCGGGGCGATACTGTTTAGCGATCTCCAAGGCCTGAAGCGTCGACCAAGGGGCCAATCTGAAGCTTGATGAACCCGGGCCGTCGGGTATGACCTGAATCACGAGTGGCTTCGTCAATCCCGCAACGCCGATCGTTCCAATTGCAGTCTGGAAAAAGGCAAGCGATGTTTCACCGGTAGCAGACAACTGTATCGGGAATCCGATCAACAGGCGCCCATTGTTGTCATACGCGGCGACATTCCCGGAGGCGAGGGAAACGAGGATCTCCATCTGCCCGTCTCCATTCACATCACCGATAAGCGGATCGCCAACAAATCTGGATCTGTTCGGTGCGAGGATCGGAAATCCTGCCAGGGACGCTCCCGTCCGATTTAGAGCACACAAGCGATCTCCAGCAACGACGACCACATCCTTTTCCCCATCACCGTCGATATCGGCCGCAGCCAACGCAGAGATGCCTCCCCCATTCACGGCGGTTTCGAACAGCTTTTGACCCAGGTCGCGACTGAACGCGAGGAGTCGTTGCCCGCCAAGCTGTCCCACGACGACGAAATTCCCCGAACGGCTTACCACGCTCGTGGCCACCCAGGGCAGAGACGAATCACCGAGAGCAACAGAGCCTTGCTCGCTGTAGAGACGTCCACCACAGGTGAAAAACAGTTCCGCTGGTTTCGAAAGCGAAGCCGTCGGTAATTGTGTCAGCGAGTTTACAGGGCTTGAGGATACAGCGATTTTTTTCTGAAGAGCACCGGTATAGGAAAATGACCAGACGGTCCCGCGTGCGGTTCCGACGAGCACTGATGGACTGATAAAGAGGTCCGCGAACATCGCAGGGGTCGTGAGACGATCTCCAGTCGGGATCACGATACTTGACACACTGTCGATAACGGCATCAACATTCTTGGCCCAGGTGTTCAGGAGATAGAGGGTGCTGTCCTCAACGCCTGCGATGAGGAGATTGCTGGCAAAAGGCGTGGATGCGATTGAGAGACCGCCCCCCTTGGGAAACAGCAGGCCGGATGAGTCTTTCGTCTTGCTGCTGCCATCTGCCTGGAACGCGTAGATCTTTCCATCCGCTCCGAAGAGCAGGCCCGAACCGGAAGCGCTCGGTGATGTGACAACAGTGTTCGGAAAGATTCTGCGAGCGAATCCCTGCAGCCGATGCACCTGGTTGTCTCCGATATCTACAGTTGCGGACATCCGCGGGGCCCTCTTGCTGAAGCCCCGAACGGTCACGAGACTCATTCCCCCGGAGTAGCTTCGGCTATTGGGCTTCGAGTCTTTGTCGAAGAGGTTTGTGTAGACACGTATCACATTCCCACCATACCAGAAGTCCTGTTGATAGCCCCATTCCGTTCCCGATCCCGGCTCGGAAAAAGGATCATAGGACCGGCCAAGATCCTGAGAACCGTCGGCCTCCTCAAGGTCAACTCCACGATGCAATGGATCAGCGTTTACCATATTGTTCGCCAATCCCTGGGCGATGATATCTTCATCGATATGCCAGATGAGAACTCCGCCTCCGACATAGGTGGAGTCTTCGATGCTCGTGAGGCTCGGGAGAGCCCAATCGAAATCTTCGACATCGATCACCGAACCGGAGATAGAACTTACGTCGTAGAAGTTGAATCCGGTCGTATCTTGCGCAAAGTTCCGGGTGACGCTGGTTCCTCCCTTCCGGATCGTCAGCCGCTGCCCGTCCTGTTTCGTATCACGGAACCGGTTTTCGATGAGGAAGTACTCCCGATCAGAAATCGGGACCTTGTAGACCGTGTCGCGTCCGGTTTTCAGCCCCACTGCCGGAAGGGAAATCGCCGTGGAGCCAGGTCCAATCGTGATCGGCGTGACCCAGCCGAGGTACACTTTTTCCCAGGCCGACGGTTCAGGGGGGAACAGTCCTCCATAGAAGACGAATCCACCAGCGATATCCATCAGACCAAATTGACCGATTCCCGAGTCTCCTGTTTTTGTGTTGAACAGGTCAGGCAAACCGAGGTAGCTGCCGAACGAGTTCGCCAGGAGGCCGTTGATGCTCCCCTGCAGTGTGTCAGCGATTCCTCCCGATTTCAGAATCCGTGTCTCCGTTTCCGGCAACACCATCGTGTTGGTAATACGGAACGCTCCACGATTGACTGGAATACCTAAGTAGGACTGATCATTGAGAAAGTTACGAAGCGTATGAAGGTTGAACGTGAGAGATGGAATATCGTACGGCGCCGGGTCATAGCCAAGCGTAGGCACGAGGTTGATATCCCGCCCGACACCTGCATGGAATATGATAAATGCATCATACTTGCCAAACTGGATGGAGGGATACAGCGAGTCTGCGGTACGCCATGCCTCCGTCACAAGATCAGCAAGTGGCTTGTCGTTACTGCCATCCTTGGCCGGGGAGTATTGCGACATGGATTTCGAGAGTGTGACGGCGCGCCCAATCACATCCCCTTTGATATTCACTTTGCCGTTCGAAACCTTCCGGAAGTAATTGGAGAGGAATTGCAGCTTGTACGCGAAGTAGGCCGAGTCGTGCGGCGGCGGATCGATGATATTCTGTGATGATGTCGGATCAAGCTGGAATCGCCCGTCCCCGTTCGTCAGGCTGCTGGCGTTGGTCTGGAAATCGACCATCAACGCCAGAATTCTGACCGTGTCCGGCGTCCCAAGCTGGACCGGGAAGGGCTTTGTTTCCGACTGGTTGAGTCGCGCGCGCTCAAGGGCCATGCGGGCAAAAACCCCGGTTCCAGGCTTGGTTGGGCGCACCTGTGCAATTGAGGCGGCGCTAAAAAGGATGAGCCAAACAACGATGCTACGTACCGGCATAGATCTCCACATCGCTCAATGAGAGGAAATTCGTCTCGTCCACCCGATATCCCGGGCTTACTCCACCCCGACTTGCGGAGTACCTCCCCACGAAATGAGCAAGGTGAAGCGCAGCGTTTCGCCAAGAGGATGTTGCTCTTCGAACGTGCTGATATAGCTGAAATCGAATCCAAAAATGTCGTACCGCAATCCGGCGCCGAACGTCAGGAACTTGCGGTTCCCATAGTTTGGATCTTCATAGAAGTAGCCTGCACGCAGCGCAATCCATCCGCCGTACCAGTACTCAAGACCCAAAGAAGAGTCAAATTCGCGGAGTTCCTCTTTGAACGACTTATCCGCCCACGAGGTCAAGAACGCCTTGTAGAAGGGATCACTCGAGCCATCTGCGTGTTTCCGGACGAGCAACTTGCTCACTTCGGCAATCACCGTGAGTTTGTTGAATTCGCTGTTGAGGATCTTGTAACCAACACCGAACCGGAGGCTGGTGGGGAGAGGATCCGCCTGAGCTCTGTCGATGTAGCTGATCGCAGGACCGACATTCGACAGGTTGAATCCCGCCGTCAGGTGCTCGCCGATATCGAGGCCGGTGAATGGAATTTCCAGCGCCTTCGGTTTATACAGCATGCCGATGTCGAAGGAGAATCCGGACGCGACGCCGGTCCCCTGTTCTTCAGCGGTGCCAAACGGGGCCAGCCGGCTGTGGATGAACCGCCCGTTGATGCCCAGGCCAAGCTCATCGGAGAGCTTGGTCGAATAGCCGAGCGTAATGCCAAATTCATATGCAGTAAACGTCTCAAGCGGCGTGGGTGAGTCCAATGTGCGCTCGAATTTCCCGAGGTTCAGAAACGTGACGCTTCCGGTAACATTCCCATCCAGTTGTGGAACCGGCCGGCGGTAGACAAGATATTCTATATAGAGGTCGGAGAGATTGAACGCCGGTAACCAGTTTGCGTGGGAAATACTGACTTCGTGTCCCTCTTGGAAAGCCAGTCCGCCTGGATTCCAATAGAGGGCCGAAGCATCGTCAGCGAGCGCTACGCCACCTTCTCCCATGCCGCTGGCCCGAGAGTTTGGTGCAATGAGCAAAAACGGAACCGCTGAGGTTGAGACTTGGGCATTTACCAACTGCACGCACACCGCAACCAACACGACCGCGAACCCAAAGAGTTTCTTTACCATGACAGACACCCTCCTAAGAGATGAAAATCCCGACAGACGAACCGCCGGCTTGAGTAAAATAGTCCATTTTAGAGTGAGTTTCAACCAACCGCTTTTGCATCCACAAACGCTACCGTAGAACCGCCAGTTTCCCCAATACCTCGCTCGACGAAGTCCTGTCAAAAGACTTCGCAATGACACGATAGAGATAGACTCCGTTGGCGAGTTCACTCCCATCACGATCGCGGCCGTCCCAAGGGATCTGCACGAACCGATCGACCACAGAAGGTGCTTCGATGATCTGGATCAGCCTCCCGGCGACCGTGTATATTTTTATCTCAACGTCAATCGGATCGGTCGATCCCCGCTGGAATGTAAACGATGTCGAGCGGACAAACGGATTAGGGACATTCATGACGTTGTAGATTGAGAGCTGAGACGTGGAGCGCACTTCGAAAAATGTCTCCGCACTGGATGAATTGTTGTAGATGTCCCAGGCCTTGACTGCAATCGAATGTCGTCCTTCTGCCAAAGCGTTAAACTGGTACCGGACCTGACCGCTTTGATATGTGTCGAGGTTCCCGCGATAGAAATTTGTCAGATCGATGGCACGCTGAGATCCATCGAGCGTCGTTTCAAGCTTGTGCCCAATCCCTGCTGTAGACGTATTGATACCGCTGCTGTCGGCGAGATCGACAATCATTGCAGCATCCGGGCCGACGACATCGCCCGGACGGAACGATTGGTCTTCAAAGTAGATGCGTATGGATGGTCCGACAGTGTCAACCAATGCAGAAGCCGTTCCCGTGATAGAGAGGTTCTCTGTGTAGCCCGTGGCATCCGTCGAATCATTCCATGCGTAGATGTTTATCCTCGACCGGTTGTCACCGTACGACACATCTTTGGGTATGGGGAAGACTCCCTGGACGAGACCATTGCGGACGGAAACCTCTCCGCGGTAGATCAGGCTTCCGTTCGTGACGAAGGAGTAGTCTCCCCACTCCGGAACCGGCACCCTCCTCTTGGAGTCATATGCCTCGAGGATAGCCCGTCCCTGAACCGAGCTCAGAGACGTGCCGGTGAGCTTCTTGAGACTCCCGCTCACTTTGACTTTTCCAAGAGCGTTCACAGTCACTGGTGCGGAGGCGGTCTGGCCGTTGACGCTGTCAAGCGAGACACGAGCGCGGGGGACCGCAAGTCTCATGGTCGGATCAGCCAAGAGATGATGTTTCTGATCGTTCGTGCTGTTCAGCACCTGTTTCGTCTGCCACATCGCGTCACCGAGGCGGACCGGCCGGCCCTGTGCATCGGATTGGAACAAGTGCTGGTACAAGGTCCAGTTCAGCTGAGCATTTTGATCAGAGTACACGACACGGTTGGCCGTAACCACAGCAATAGCGCCGCGGCCCGGCATCAGCATCAGCTGCTCACCGGCACTGATTTCTTTCGGATTGTCGTACCGCGCAAAATCACACGTCGCGGCAACAAGGAAAAAGAGCTTCCCTTTGTTGTTGAGCAACGAGAAATCCTGGTCGATCGAAAACACCTTCTCGTGCGCCCACAGCTGTGTGTTGCCGTGCCCCGTCCAGTTCAAAATGACCGTTCCCCGATTGATGGCGTCGTCGATAGCCCGATTCGCCGTCGGCTTGGTGCGACCTGTCGAAGTATTGACAGTCGGATACTGCACGATGAAGATCTTTTCCTTGCTGAAGCTGTCCGGCGTATAGTCCTGAGCCAGTCGTTCAGATTGGTCAGTGTGAATCAAACCATCGTCTCCCGATGACGTCAGTCCATCGTCTGCAGCAAACGTGATGCGGTTACGCCACGGATCGTATGCTGTGGATGTATCGTATGCTATGATCTTGTCCACCACATTCTTTGCGTCGTCTGTTGAGCGGAGCGGAAGCCGGCCGATTGGCAGTGAGATGCGCTGAACGGCCGGATCGAGAAAGACGAAGTAGTCGTCGCTCGCAAGGGTGCTAATTTGTTCATTGGATTCCAGTGTCTCGAACGGCGGCACCCAGATGCGATCGCTCAGTTTGTTGATGTTCTTGTAGTCGAAGCTGCCGGCACCGAACAGGAGAACATATTGCGGTTTTGGCGACCATGACGTCTGCGCGTATTTCAGAAAATCCCGAATCGCCATCGGGTCGAGCATCCCCGAGGAGAACTCGTTGTAGACCTGCTCGAGATTGACCACCAGCGTCCTGAGCTGATCATTCTTTTGCCTGTGTGCCCGAAGGCGCTCAGCCTCAGTGAGGAATTCCGGCGGTGAGAGGATGACGAAATCGGCTCCACCGCTGAGTCCGTGCAGATTCGAATTCGATACACGCTTCACATTCGTAGCTGTTCTGTATCCCTTCGGCCCGATAGCTACGAACTCTCTCACCGATCCACCGGTCTGCGCCACCTGAAATCGAGCGAGAGAAGCGTCCGCCTGATCGAACGCGAGATTCGTTACTTGCTTCACATTCTTGTGATCCGTGACTTCAAAAACGGTAATGTCTCGCGACGAGAACTTCGAGACAGTATACTCGACGATCGCGCTCGTGTCGGGAGAGGTGAAGAACAACGAGTCGTTGTCTGCTTCGAATCGGCGTGCATAGAAGATCTCGAACCAATCAAGGTATCCCGTCGCCGCTGAATTGCGGGTGACGTACTGCAACCGAAGGACACTTCTATCATTTGCAAGGGCACCCACTCGGCTGAATTCAGTGACCGGCGCCTCATAGGCCTTCACATCCACGATGGATCCGACATCAATGGGGTACATCGGGATTGAACCGAAGGTCTTACCATTCTCCTGGACAACGAAAGAGTCGATCGTTGCCGAACTACTGAAGAAAGCGAATCGATACAGCATTGGTTTAGTCGGGACGAGAGCCGGAAGATTGTTGGTGAACACGTTGAAGTTCGACGCGATGTTGAAGGACTCGCCGACCCATTGCCTTCCCGAGTTGACGAGATTGAAAAGCTCATGTTCAACGAGGAGCTTCCCCTGGAAATCGGTCGGCTTGTACGCGCCGGCAAGACTCGTCGAGGTGAGTGCATCCATGCTCTTTCCGCGACCTGTGCCGCCGTAGGTCAGGAAATAGACATTCGTCTCTGTATAATGGTTGATAAAGTGGTGAAACGTTTTCTCAGATGGCGAGTAACTCCACCCACGAGTCGACATTGCATAGAACAGAACATAGTCATCCGTATCGAGAACGCCGTTTGCATTCTTGTCAACGACCAGCCGCGCAATTTCCTCGAGCCCGTTTGGCCTCGGCGCATTCAAATCCTGCGGAAGCTCTCGCCCCCCATTGCCATAGATCCTGATCGAATTGATGTTCCCAACCGCACTTGAAGAGATACCGGCCTTTGTCAGAAATGCCTGGTCGATTTTGTAGATCCCCGTCTCGTTCGCTTCCATTCGATACCAGTCCCCTTGGGCAAGCGGAGAATCGGCGGCAACATTTTCTTCTTTCGCCACAGAGGTTTTTTCGAGGCTGGAAGGAAACTGGTTCTTCAGAAAGACCGACACGGGCGGTGCTCCGGGATTCGCCGCTGCAAAATCGATTTGGACAACAATCCGGCGGTACAGACGGACCTCGTTCCTTCCCGGGAAGATCTGAACCGGAAAGATCTTCAGCGTCCCTAGCAGAAGTCCGCGCGATTCGCCTACATCGACAAGCTTCGCGACTTGCTGGGGAACGCGTTCGTTCGTCACGAATCTCGGATTTGGGGCTGAATAGATTGGGCTTAGGCCGAATTCTTTGTTCTGCTTCCAGGAAGGCTGACTGGCCGCGTTTGCGCCCGCAAGGTCGTCGTAATCCTGAGCAATAATCTGCATTGAGTACCGACGGGACGGCAAATGAATGAGAGCTGGCCGGTATGGAGTCAGGGGCGATCCGGGTTCGCCTCGATCGAGAGCCGAACCGCGGAAGTCATAGAATGTATACCGCCTGCCATCGTTCCCCGCGATCATGCGATTGTCAAAGGAAGGTGTGAACTCGATGACTATGGACGTTGCGTTCTCACTGAGAACGCGGAGATCCTGTGCAGGCTGGGCAGACACCCCAACTGCGAACAAGAGAATGAGCGATATGCCGAGTAAAGGTCTCATAGAAACGAAAAAGCCGAACGAGACAGTAACAAGCCATCTCATCCGGCTACACTTGAGTGAAGAACACCGAATCTGATAAAGGCTTGCCTACATCACAAGTTTCGATTCTGAACAAGATGCAACTACCATGTTGCCCAGAAACAAACCTTTAACAAATCCGCTATAGCGTTCTCCTTCTCCTGATAGTTTCGATGGTGCAATATAGAGACCATCCGGCAGAGAGTCAAGTCCTTTTTGATTGCGTGTGGCGGACATCAAACTGGCGCTTCTTCACCATTCGTGCACGCGTCACGCTGAACAAGAAGTGTGGGAGATGAACCGTCGCCGGCAATGTAACGCGGAACGACGGTCGAGATGCACTGCACGTCAATACGCTGTCTTCGAAAGGTCCTGCTTTGTCTACGTGAGACAAGCATCGCTGCAGCGGCACTGTTGATCAATCTGAATGATCAAAGAGCCGTCATCACAGCGAACTGAATGCGCACGCTTTTTTTGATTGCGTATCTGGTAAAACTTGGGTAAATTTACTTGGTTTTCATCTATTTTCTTAAAATGGAGTTCAATGTCCAGACCGCTAGACGTCTTGTTTTTGTCGAGTGAGGTCGACCCCTTCGCAAAAACCGGAGGCTTAGCCGATGTATCAAGTGCGCTTCCTCAAGCCATCAAAGAGCTGGGGCACGAAATTCGCATTATGATGCCCCGGTACCGGTTCATCAGCGAACGGCGATACAAACTCCACGACATTATCCGACTCAAAGAAATCCCCATCCCGGTTGGCAAGCAGACCGAGTTAGCCAACGTCAAATCGTCCTTCATCAGCAACCTCAAAGAGAAAGTCCAAGTCTACTTCCTCGATAATGCGAACTACTTCGGAAGGGACGGCATCTACCAGAGTCCTGTCGGAAGAAAGGACTATAAGGACAATGACGAGCGCTTCATTTTCTTCTGCCGCGGGGTGCTCGAAACGCTCAAGCGCCTAGGATGGCAGCCGGACATCATCCACTGCAATGACTGGCAGACAGGGCTTGTCCCGGCATACCTCAAGACGCTCTACAGCAGCGATCCGTTCCTCAAGCCGATCAAGACGGTCTTCACGATTCACAACATGGCTTACCAAGGAGACTTCGCTCCCGATGCATTCCCGAAATCGGGGCTTCCCAAATCGCTCTTTCATGTCGACGGAGTTGAAGCGTACGGCAAATTCAACTTTTTGAAAACCGGCCTCCAGTTCGCAGACGCAATCACGACGGTCAGTCGGAGATATGCCGAGGAGATCTCGACCTCTGATGAATATGGTTCAGGCCTGACAGGTCTGTTGGCGAAACGGAAAAAGGACCTCCACGGGATTCTCAACGGAATCGATTATCACGTCTGGAATCCAGTGACGGATGATTTGATCTACCGAAAATACGACGCAAAGTCGCTCGATGCGAAGGCTGACAACAAGCGCTCACTGGTGGGCAGGTTCAAACTTCCCTATAAAGAGGGGGCTCCGGTTATCGGAGCCATCTCCCGCCTCGTGGAACAAAAAGGCTTCGACCTCGTCCTTGAGATAATGGATGAATTGTTGAAGATGAACGTCCAGTTTGTCCTGCTGGGAGATGGCGACAAGGGCACCGAGAAGCAATTCGACGCTTTCCAAAAGAAGTATCCCAAGCAAATCGGTGTCTTTTTCGGGTTTGACAAAGAGCTGGCACATCTGATTGAGGCGGGAAGTGACATCTTCATTATGCCGTCGAGATACGAGCCATGCGGCCTGAATCAAATGTACAGTATGCGCTACGGGACAATTCCGGTAGTCCGGGCGACCGGCGGACTTGACGATACAGTAGAGGATTATTCCGGAAACGGCAAAGGGACGGGGTTCAAGTTCGAGAAATTCGACGCGAAGGAGTTGCTCAAGGCGATTCAACGAGCCCTCAAGGTGTTTCATCAACCCGAGGAGTGGAAGAAGTTGATGCGGAACGGGATGACAAAGGATTTCTCGTGGGAGCACTCAGCAAAACAGTACGTGAACCTCTACAAAGAACTTCTCAAGCAATAAGCGCGTGAAGGTTGACCAGGTTGGACTTTTCTTCGACCGCGACGGCACTCTGAACACCGAGTTGGATTTCATTTCCCGTCCTGGAGAACTTCAACTCATCCCCAATGCTGCCCGGGCAATTCGAGAAGCGAACGAATTCGGAGTCAAGGTATTCGTTATTACGAATCAGTCCGGAATCGCACGCGGGCTATTCACTGAGACGGATCTTGTGGCCATTCACCAGAAGCTGGTCGCGGTGCTGGCACAAGAAGGAGCCCGGGTCAATGCGATTTACTACTGCCCGCACCACCCGGAATACGGGAAAACACCTTACAAGAAAGCGTGCAGCTGCCGGAAACCGAAACCAGGGATGCTGAAGAAAGCGGGAAAAGAACACGGCGTGCTGCTCTCGCACTCGTTTGTCATCGGTGATCGCTGCATCGACATGCAGGCAGGAAAAGCTGCGGGATGCAGGACAGGGCTTGTGTTGACAGGATACGGGGCCGTCGAGCGGGAAGAGTGCATGAGAGCGCGAAACGTAGATTTTGTTGCACGCGACGCATACGAGGCGTGGCTTCAAGTTAAAGATTTGCTCTTGCAGCGCAAGCATGCGCGCGTGCACGGCTAACGACTAAGTCTGGAGTTAAAGAGTTGAGATCTTACCCTATCATTTCGTTCTTCGCAATTCTCTTCGTTTTTTTCATCGCCGGGTGCGCTGAGACTCCGACCACCGTCGGGGCCAAGCTCCTCCCGAATGATGACCTCCTGCGTCTCGACACGACAGTGGTCTCGGCAACTCGCAGCTACAATGGGACTGTTCTTCCCGCCACATCCATTTCGCCCCGGGTGCTTGTAGGAAACGTGGACAACATTCAATGCTGGGGCATATATCGCTTCAGTCTCCTTCCCGATTCCATCAAGTCGATACCGATCGTGAGTGCGGAACTGGATCTCCGGACTATCTACCATTTCGGAGACTCACTTGCACCCTTCTCGATGACGGTCCATCAGATCCTGATGAACTGGGCTACCGATTCGCTCACAATCGATTCACTGAAAGCCCCGGGTTTCTATCGCACGTCACCCAGCGGAGCCTGGAACTCCAGTTCCATCGGCGATACTTCGACGCTGACGATCCCCCTCGACACAACCATGATCCGGTCGTGGGGAACTGTCAACGACACCACGCTGAACAACTTCGGCGTGTTGCTTCGTCCGACCAACAACGGGGTCGTGAAGGGCTTTGGCTCATTCATGGTCTCCAATCCTGCACTTGGTCCGAAGCTCCTCCTTCGATTGAGGAACTCCGCCGGAAAGATCGATACTCTCTCCCTCACCATCGGAGGCCACCGGTTCGTCACAACGGGATTGAATCCCGCCTGGGCTTCAGACAGCACACATCTCTGGGTCCAGAACGGTGGAGCGAACCGTGGATATGTCGAATTCGATGTCAGCGCCATCCCGCTCCACGCGGCGGTCCATAAGGCCACACTGGAACTAACGCTTGACTCTCCGCGATCCAAGTTCAACTACTTTACGGCAGATTCGGCGTATGTGTACTTCACAAGCGACGATGGGGCAACGCTCCCATATATTGTAGGCGTCGGCACTCCGGTGCAGGTCGGCACTTCGAAAGTCTATCAGTTCCCCGTCGGAGCCTTCGTGCAGCGCTGGGTCCGGGGAGCTGTCTTGAAACGAATGGCAATCGCGGGCTTTGATGAGAACTTTGCCCTGGATCTCTTCTCGTTCTACGGCGCACAATCAACCAAGGCGGTCAAGCCCAAGCTGACGATTATCTATTCAGTCCTTCAATGAGGCATGTTGAATGAAGATTCTACGTATGATGGTGGGAATGCTCGTGTGTGCTCTGCTCGTGTCGGCAACTGTGGTTCCACCTGCCGTAGCCGGGGGCTCCACGTATTCCCGGTTCGGGGTTGGAGACCTGGTACGCTACGGGGGAAGCCGTCTGGACGGAATGGGAGGAGCAGGGATTGCCCTGACAGGTGATGGGTTCCTCAATCTGCTGAACCCGGCCGGCATCGGCAAGATCTCTCACACCCGCTTTTCGGGCGGATTCGAGTATTCAAACTTCAGCTCGACCGATGCTTTGGGAAGCGGGAGGTTTGCGCGCGGGAATTTCAAGGGCGTGGCGTTCGGAATCCCGATAGACAAGGAGTATGAAATCGCCATGCTTCTGGAGTCCTCCCCCTACTCCAACGTAAACTATGCAACGCAGACCCAGGACGACGTCGTAAAGCAGGATTTTTACGGGACAGGCGGCCTGTCGCTCCTCTCACTGGGTGCGAGCGTTTCACCCTTCAACAAGCTGACGCTTGGAGCGAAGCTCAATTACGTGTACGGGCGTCTTCGCCAGGTGGGCAACTTCACGTTTCTCGATGCATCCTTCACGAACAGTGAGATCCAGCGGTCCGATTTCTACTCAGGATTCAACTTCACGACGGGCGGCATCTACGAAGGCCTCGGGGATCTTCTCGGGTCTTCCGTCCTTCAACGCCTTGCGGTTGGATTCGTTTTTACGATACCGACGAAATTGTCCGTCAACCGCGAGAGCGTCCTGACAACAAGCCAATCGACTGATACGACTGCGACGAATGCCGGGCAAGTCGATCTACCGCTCTCGTACGGCGCCGGGCTCTCGTATCTCATCGCGGACCGGTACTATATCACGGCGGACATTTACCACCAGCAGTGGGAAAATGCGAAGTTCTTCGGGAGGACATTGCCTGAAATCAGGAACACCACGCGATTCGGCGTGGGATTTGAGGCACTTCCACAGCGGGACATTGAGATATTCCTGAAGCGGATAGCGTTTCGCGGCGGGTTCTACTACAATCAGACATCGTACATCTTCAATGGCACACCGATCAACGAAATGTTCGTTACCGGCGGCGTCGGCATCCCCATTGGACCTGATGCCCGTCTGGACGTCAATCTGCATCTCGGCGCTCGAGGGACCACTTCCAACGGCCTGCAGAGGGATACCATCCTGCGCCTCACGGTTTCGGTGAGCGCAAGCGAGATCTGGTTCATGAGAGTGCAAGACGAATAGTACACTTGTTAGGGTGAGTGAAAAACCATGATTGCTCTTGCCAGTGATCACGCCGGCTATCAGTACAAAGAGAATATCAAGAAGCTTCTTGATGAATTGAATCTGCCCCATCAAGACTTCGGCCCGCCGACAAATGCATCGACCGATTACCCCGATTGGGGGCACAAGGCTTCTCAAGCAGTGAGCACCGGCGAATGTGAACGTGCGATCCTGATATGCGGCACAGGAATCGGCATGTCCATTGTCGCCAACAAACACAAAGGCGTTCGGGCAGCCGCCTGCGAGTCAGTCTCTGCGGCCCGGTTGGCACGCCAGCACAACAACGCCAACGTGCTGACGCTGGGTGAACGGCTTACCGGTTGGGAAGTTATCGTTGATATCGTGAAGACCTTCCTCTCGACATCGTTTGAAGGGGGTCGACATGCAACAAGGGTTGAGAAGATTCACACACTTACGAACCTCTAGCGGGTCACTTCGTCGTCGCATCACGCCGGCAGCGATGCAACCGAATCAACCGACGTGCCGGAGCAGAGTTTCCTCGAGCGGTCTATCCACTGCACACCATCGTTGAACAACGAGCACGATCTATGGGGCATCTTCAATCGACCGATATTGAAATCTTCACGGCCGTTCAAAATGAAATCAACCGACAGCATGCCAAACTGGAACTGATCGCATCGGAGAATTTCGTCAGCCTCGCCGTACTCGAAGCCCTTGGTTCCGTTCTCACCAACAAATATGCCGAAGGATATCCCGGCAAGCGCTACTACGGCGGGTGTGAATATGTCGACGTTGCTGAGAATCTGGCACGGGACAGAGCCAAGAAACTTTTCGGTGCCGAGTATGCGAATGTCCAGCCGCATTCAGGTTCGCAGGCAAACATGGCGGTGTACTTCACATTCCTCAAGCCCGGCGACAAAGTGCTCGGCATGAACCTCTCGCATGGCGGCCACCTCACGCACGGCTCCCCCGTGAATTTTTCGGGCCAGCTCTACAATTTCACCGCATACGGCGTATCGAAAGATACAGGCTTGATCGACTATGATGAGGTCGAGGCCATCGCGAAGAGAGAAAGGCCAAAGATGATCACGGTCGGTGCAAGCGCATATTCGCGCAACATCGACTACAAGGCTTTTCGTGCAATTGCCGACCGGGCGGGGGCATTCCTTTTCGCCGATATCGCTCACCCGGCCGGCCTTATCGCCAGCAAGCTGCTCAACGACCCGATTCCGTATTGCCACGTCGTTACTTCGACGACGCATAAGACTCTACGCGGACCTCGTGGCGGTCTCATTCTTATGGGCAAGGACTTCGAGAACCCATTTGGACTGGTGGCCCCAAAATCGGGCCGCACCAAGATGATGTCGGAGCTGCTCGATTCGACGGTCATCCCGGGGATTCAGGGCGGACCGCTGATGCACGTCATTGCCGCGAAAGCCGTTGGATTCCTTGAGAGCCTTCAGCCTTCATTTGTCGAATACTCGAAACAGGTCATCCGAAACGCCCAGTCACTTGCGGCTGCGCTTGTGAAACAGGGCTTCAACATCATATCAGGTGGAACAGACAATCATCTTATGCTCGTCGATTTGCGCAACAAAAATGTCACAGGTAAAGATGCCCAGGAAGCTCTCGATCTGGCCGGGATCACGGTCAACAAGAACGCCGTACCGTTCGATGACAAGTCCCCGCTGATTACAAGCGGCATCCGGGTTGGAACACCGGCTTTGACGACCCGCGGCATGAAGGAACGCGAGATGGAAGCCGTCGCGGTTTTCATCAACCGCGTCGTGACAAACATAGCGAATGAAGCTGAATACGGCCGAGTACGAGACGACATCCGGCACCTGTGCGCATCATTCCCCCTCTATCCAGAATTAAGACAACCATAGCAGGTCGCTCAACGTGATCCGGCAACTTCTCCTTCGTATACTGCGCGGCAAAGGCGCCAAAAACTTCGACTTCGATCAGAGGGAAATGTCCTTCCTCGATCACCTCGAAGAGTTGCGGTGGCACATCGTAAAAGCTGCGATCGGCCTCGTCGTTGCGATGGCGCTGTGCGGTTTCTTTGTGGAATTCATCGTCCAAAAGGTTCTCCTCGCGCCGCTTCTTGCCGTGGGACTGAAGGCGCAGGTGCTTGCCCCCTACGGCATCGTGATGCTGTATATCCAGGCTGTGCTTGTCTGCGGCCTGGTCCTCAGTATGCCGAATACTCTCTACTGGCTCTGGAAGTTTGTAGCGCCCGGACTCATGCCTGCCGAACGGCGCTATGTGTCGGGCATCGTAGCTTCCACCTCGTTCTTCTTCTTCTCCGGATGTGCGTTTGGATATTTCGTTCTCATACCCACCGCACTGACATTTTTTGCGGGCTTCGGAACAGCGAACATCGCTCTGAATATCGCTGTCGACCGGTATATCTCGTTCCTTCTCGCTCTGGTACTCGGTGCGGGGCTCGTGTTCGAACTCCCAATGCTGACGTACTTCCTGGCGAAGCTGGGGATTGTATCAGCGGACTTCATGCGGAAGTTCCGTCGACATGCGTATGTCGCCATTCTGCTCATCGCCGCCGTCGTAACTCCCACTCCGGATATGGTTACGCAACTCTTGATGGCAACACCGATGTTCGTTCTGTACGAGCTGAGCATCTTCATCGCCAAGTTCGTGTATAAAAAGAAGGAAGAGAAGGAGAAGGCTGAGGCGACCAGCACGCACGAAGACACGGCACAATCTGATGAAGAGCTATGATAAATCCGACCCGCCGTTCCGCCGCCTCCCTTGAAAACATCAAGCAGCCGATCGAGGCCGAGCTGAAGGACTTTGGGAAATTCTTCAGAGATGCGATGCGTTCGCGCGTTGGGTTGATCGACCTGATCGCCCGGTACATCGTCCGGCAAAAAGGCAAACGCGTACGGCCAATTCTCGTATTCCTCAGCGCGAAGGCATGCGGCGAGGTGAATGACAGCACCTTTCGCGCCGCAACACTCGTCGAAATCCTACACACCGCCACACTCATCCACGACGATGTTGTGGATGACGCTGACACGCGACGGGGCCTGGCATCGATCAACGCGGTCTGGAAGAACAAAGTTGCCGTCGTTCCCTGCG
>JACVXU010000028.1:0-1381 GCA_015661185.1 Bacteroidota bacterium | reverse complement strand
CGCGGCTTACTGCTTTCACTGGACAACAATGACTACACTTTCCTTCGCTGCACATCCAACGCTGTGAAGCGCATGAGCGAAGGTGAACTTCTTCAGATCCAGAAGAGCCGCCAACTCAATATCGACGAAGAGACATACCTCAAGATCATCAGCGACAAGACCGCGTCCCTGCTTTCCACATGCACCGAAATCGGGGCCGCCAGCACGACGCAGGATGCCGGACGAAGGCAACAGATGCGCGACTTCGGAGAGCACGTCGGCATGGCGTTTCAGATCCGGGACGATCTGCTCGATTACCTCGGGCGCAGAAGTATCATCGGCAAACCAACCGGCACCGACCTCAAGGAAAAGAAGCTGACGTTGCCGTTGATCCATGCGCTCAGCAAAGGGCCGCGAAGCGACGCGAAGCAGGCGATCCGTATCATCAAGAACGGCGCGAAGCAGAAGGACGTTCAGTGGGTTGTCGATTTCGTGAGGAGCATGGGCGGGATTGACTATTCGGTCGAGCGGGCGATGCAATTTTCGAACCTGGCCCGTGCAGATCTGGCTACCATCCCTGACTCTGATTCAAAGGAAGCCCTGCTCGAATTCGTCGACTTTGTGATGGCGAGGAACAGCTAAGTGTAGAAGTCCGACTTCTACCCTGATCACACATTGCAGAAGTCGGACTTCTTGCAGCGCAAAAGAAAAACCCCGTCTGGTGAGCCAGGACGGGGCTCTGTTTTTCATGTGGGACCTTGCAGATATCCGATTTCACACGATTGAGGCCGGGTCGGACGTCGAACTACTTCAGCGACGAGTAGAAATTATCATCGAGCAGCATTTCGAACTGCATGATCATTTCCTCCACCATCTTCTCGCCGGTGAATCCGATCGTCTTGAACTGGATCATCCCTTTCTTGTCGATTACGAATTTCGTCGGGATGCCCGAGACACCGTATTTCTCGACAAACCCTTCATCGTACAGCACGGGAAACGTGTACTTGTTGTCGGCCATGAACTTCTTCACAAGATCTTCCTTCTCCTTGCCCGAGACATTTTCCCATGTATTGACAGCGAGGATCACAACCTTCGGGTTGTCCTTGTACTTGTTATAGACCTGCTGGAGGTACGGGAAGGATGCCTTGCAGGGCCCGCACCATGTTGCCCAGAAGTCGATCACGACAACCTTGCCCCTCAAATCGGATAGCTTTACGATCTTGCCTTCCAGATTTTTCAGCGCAAAATCGACCGCCGGCTTGTTAACGCGGCCCTTGGCGAGTTCCTTCTTCAAATCACTTTTGGCGGCTTGCTTTGCCTGAGCCATTGATTCTTCAAAGCCCTTGTCCGATCCCTTCACTTTGATGTACGCTGCCTTGTATGCCTCAACCATCTTGTCGTT
>JACVXU010000184.1 GCA_015661185.1 Bacteroidota bacterium | reverse complement strand
CGCGTATGGTTGGGGTATCGTGACGAATACTGCCGACCCGGATTCGGTCCACGACGTTCAAAACGTGGCCACGCATGAAGTTGGTCACTTCAGCGGATTGGGAGACATCTACAATCCCGGGTATCCCCCGTACGTTCCGTTTATGGGCGCGGCCAACGATACGGTGACGATGTACGGTTATATCAGGAAAAACGAAATATCGAAGCGAGTCATTCATAGTCCGGATGCGGCGGGGATCAATTTCGTGTACCAAAGTGTTCCCCAGGATCGTATTGACCTGGTTTTGGTTTACGACCCATCGACAACGTTCGACGCTGCTTATAACGGATTTGGCCCATCGAAGCAGAGCGGAAGCTCGCTCGTGAAGCAAATGCGTGACGGCGATCGCGTTGCAGTTGTCCGGCTGCCGAATACGATTGTCGCTCCTCTGACAACCCTCGACGCCAGCAACCGTGTGACGCTGGCATCTCAGATCGAGGCCATGACGGCGGGCGGGGCCAGTGATATCGGTACAGGGCTGCAGACCGGCACCACGGTGCTCTCGAATGCCAGTCCCTTGCCCAATCACG
Source organism: Bacteroidota bacterium (assembly GCA_015661185.1). Taxonomy (GTDB): domain Bacteria; phylum Bacteroidota; class Ignavibacteria; order UBA10030; family UBA10030; genus UBA9647. The sequence goes on along the minus strand of JACVXU010000184.1, from coordinate 8,855 downwards.
GCAGAGCGATGATTCTCTTCAGCGCGGGAGAGGAAACCAGTTCTCCGAGTGCTTTGAGCGCGCCGGTGATTCAAGGACTGAGGAACGCCGAAACCCGAGTGTTCACCATGGGCTTCCCCCAGAGCACCGGACAGAATTTGAACAGCAAACTTGCCGACTCGACAGCGGGTGCCTATTATCTCGCCGTTGATACGACGATCAGTAAAGTCGTGGGGCAAATGTGGAATAGCCTGACGGGTCTTCAGTTGCTTGCAGACACGACATTCGCTTCCAACTCACCAGGATTTAACTGGCAGGGCGGTTTTAACTACCAGGGCGGTTTCAACTATCAGGGCGGTTTCAACTACCAGGGTGGTTTCAACTGGCAGGGTGGATTCAACTGGCAAGGTGGGTTCAACTGGCAAGGGGCGCTGACTGATCCGGGGACGACAAAGATTCTCCCAGGCTTCAACTGGCAGGGAAGCTCCGGCGTGCTCGGTCTGGTTCCTCCTCAGGCAGGTTTGGTTCTTCCGCCTTCGAATGTGTGGGGCCCGAGCTATACGGGATTTATACCCCCGCAATTCTCAGTGTTCACACCGGACAACATTGCATACATTCCGAAGCCCAATCAATTCTACACGGACATCGAGTATGTGTCGGGTCCGACTTACAGTTATTACATCGTGAAGAATCCCAAACCGGGCCAATGGACTCTCATCCCTGTAGGGGATCCCACGAACACGACCGAGGTTGAGCCGCTGAATCTTTCCCTGGTTGCTGTCACAGAGGTGGCGATGAGCGTCTCCTTCAACAAGTCTTACTATGTGCAGGGAGATCAGGTTCTTATCCAGGCGACTCTTATTGAGGGTGGGACGGGTCCAGTCCAGGCTGCCTTATCACGAGGCGGTCAGAACAAGAGCGTCAACGGCGCGGTCACCAATGCTTCTGTGCAAATGGTTGTCACGCCGCCTTCCGGAATCCCGCAGACGATCACCTTGACAAATGGTGGCGGCGGTGTTTACTCGGGATCTTTTGGGAGCACTTCCGCGGGAGGAACATACAACTTCAGAATCACCGCCGAAGGAGAACTTCCCGGGACACAGCAGCCGTACAGTCGACTGTATGAGCAATCGGTCTTCGTGACGACGCCGTTCAATTCGAATGCAGTAGTTCTTGCGACCAATAGCGCCGTCCTCAGGCAGGGAACCACCGTTAAGTCCGGTGACATCATCGTTAACAACAAACTCAAATCGAAGGGCGTGGCCAGCGGAGTCGAGCTGGAATTCAAGGAGGGGGTGACGACGCCGGCGGGGTATGCCGTGAAAGCGTCTTCCATCATCTTCAAGGAGAAGGATGTGATCAAGAGCGACGTGTTCAGCAATACGCTGAACAGTAAGGCTCAAATTGCGCCGGCTCTCCTCCATTCACCGCTCGCGCTTCCCGTCGTACAGCATCTTCCGCTCTTCCAGTCTGCGACACCCGGGACTCAGGATGTGAGTGTCGGGAACAATCAGACCAGGACGCTCGCTTCCGGTTCGTATCGCAACTTGAGCGTCAAGGAAGGTGGAAAGGTGGTCTTTAGCGGAGGGACCTACCATTTCAACGCTATCGAAGCCAAAGGAAAAACCACCCTGTCATTTGCCGGCCCAAGCGACGTTCGGGTGCAGACGACAGTTGATCTCGGTGAGCAATCGATCGTCGGCCCTGCTTCGAACACCTCATATAGCGGAGCGGACATTGTCTTCTACGTTTCAGGCTCAACGAGAAAGCACGATGCAGTGCAAATCGGTGGGAAGTCTACGGTGGCTGCGAACTTCTATGCTCCTTTCGGCTCAGTAAACGTGAAGGAAAAGGCAATCTATCGCGGGGCAATCATCGCCGAAGACGTGACCATTGGTGAGGGTTGCTCGCTGACATTGAACAGCTATTTCCTCGCACATCCCGATGGGTCTGGTGGCGGTGGGAACAACGCCAGCGGGGCCGAATTCCTCGCAGGAAGCGATGTCCCGACGTCATTTGCACTTGAACAGAACTATCCGAATCCGTTCAATCCGACGACAGAGATCCGGTATCAACTTCCTGATCAGTCCGAGGTAAGGCTCTCTGTGTTTAACATGTTGGGCCAGGAAGTCAGGACCCTCGTACAGGGATCGCAGAAGCCCGGGATGTACGTCGTCCGATGGGATGGAACGAATAACAATGGCTTGCACGTCTCGAGCGGCATCTATCTTTATAAAATCAGCGCTGGGCGACACGCAATGAGCAAGAAGATGATATTCCTGAAGTAAGCCCTGCCGAAAGGCAACATTCCCATGCGCCAGGCTGTCACCTCTTCCAATGAGAGTGGCAGCTTGGCGTGTTGTTAACATCTCTGGACTGGAGCAAGAGCATGTTCAGTCAACCACAGAATGCCGCGGGAACCGGAAGATCTTCCGGAAAGTTGCGCGCGCACTCCAGCAGAACCTGGAATCATCTTCTCATCGTTGCTGCCGTACTTGCCCTCGTTCCTGCGATGCGGGCGCAGGAGAAAATCGTCTTTCAACATCTGACCGTCAAAGACGGCTTGTCACAAGGGGGTGTGAACTGCATCCTCCAGGACAGGCAGGGGTTCGTTTGGTTCGGTACGCAGGACGGACTTAACCGCTATGATGGTCAGGCGTTTGTTATCTATCGGCATGACGCTTCCGATTCGACCAGTCTGGATGACAGCTGGATCATCTCCATCATCGAAGACTCGAGCGGAACGCTCTGGGTGAGAACCCAGAACAGTCCTGGAATGTTGAACAGGCTTGATCGTGCAACGGGGAAGTTCACGCTGATTCCGCGTGACAGTCTGCAAGAGGCTGGAGCCCGGAGGAATTCTGTCAAGCCAGGGTTTATGGCGGCTTCGGGCGTCAGGTGGTCTGGCGACCTAGGCGAAGGGGTCACTCGATTCGATCCAGCCACAGGCAAGAATACCGTCTACAAGCACGACCCGCGGAATCCCAAGAGCCTGATCGACGACAAAGTATATTCGATCTACGGCGATAGCCACGGGACGATCTGGATAGGCACGAAGGAAGGTCTCGACCGTTTCGATGCCAAGACAGAAACATTCATACACCACAAGCACGAAGCGTCGGATCCGAATAGTCTGAGCGATAACTGGGTTTGGCCGATTCTGGAGGACCGTTCGGGTGTGCTCTGGGTAGGGACTTATAACGGGGGATTGAACCGCTTCGACCGATCCACCGGGAAATTCACGCGGTTCAAACACGATGAATCTGATCCGAGAAGTCTGGGCGGAAACCAACTGTATTCGCTCTACCAGGACCGATCTGGCTTGATCTGGGTGGGGATGAACGACCACGGCGTCGATACCTTTCATCCCGAGCTTGGAGGGTTCGTTCACGTTGCGCATGATCCTTCAAAACCAGGCAGCCTTCTCGATAACAACATCCTTGGAATGTATGCGGATCGTACGGGCGCTGTCTGGGTGGGAACACGTGGCGGTCTCGACCGGTTCGATCGGGCGAAAGGTACTTTTACGCATTTCAAGAATGAGCCTGCGAATCCCAGAAGCATCGGTCAGAACCTTGTGCAATGTCTGTTCGAAGATCGATCAGGGACACTCTGGATCGGCACAGTGAGCAACGGCCTCGATCGGTTCGACCGAAAGAGCGGCACGTTCACGCATTATCGGAATGATCCTGCGAACCCCAACAGCCTGAGTGATAACAGGGTGTATGCTTTGTGCGAAGACAAGAACGGGGCGATCTGGATTGGAACGTACCGGGGCGGCTTGAACAAGTTCGATCCGGCAACCGGCACATTCACGAGATACGTCCACAGCGACTCCATTCCCGGAAGCCTGGGCGCAAGAGGAGTTTTTGCCTTGCTCGAAGACCGCGAGGGGACCTTGTGGGTTGGAACGTTTGGAGGGGGCCTGGACCGGTTTGAGCGAAACTCGAACGCGTTCACTCATTTTCGACACGATCCCGCTGACAATGCCAGCTTGAGCGATGACCTCGTTGCCAGCTTGCACGAGGATCGTGCGGGAACACTCTGGGTAGGCACAACGGGAGGTCTCAACCGGTTCGATCGTTCAACCGGGAAGTTCAAACCGTACCGCGTCAAGGATGGCTTACCGAACGATGTGATCTTCGGAATCCTGGAGGACGGGAATGGTCACCTTTGGCTGAGCACCAACAAAGGGCTCTCCCGGTTTGATCCTCAGCGTCAGACCTTCAGCAATTATGACTACAATGACGGCTTGCAGGGAGATGAGTTCAACCAGAATGCGTTTGCGCGGGATCCTCGGACGGGGGAGATGTATTTTGGGGGGAGCAATGGTTTCAATTACTTCCAACCGGACAACGTACGAGACAACCCGTACATCCCGCAGATCTCCTTTGTTGCCTTCACAAGGTACAACACGGACGACAAAGAAGGAAAGCCCATCGCGGAAGGGGGGATGGACGTCAAGCCGCAAATCACTCTCTCGTACAAGGACAATGTCGCGAATTTCGAATTCGCTGCGCTGAGCTTCTACAATAGCTCCAATAATGAATACGCCTACAAGCTCGATGGGTTCAGCGACAACTGGATCCAGTTGGGAACTCAGCGGAAGGCGACCTTCACAAATCTAGAGGGAGGAGAGTATCTTCTTCGTGTGAAAGGTTCAAACAACGACGGCGTTTGGAACGATCAGGGCGCAGTCCTCCGGCTCATCGTCAACCCTCCCTGGTGGAAGACGTGGTGGGCGTACGGGGGTTATGCTGTGATGGTCTTCGGCCTTCTCTACTCGCTTCGCAGGTTTGAGCTCAACAGGCGTGAACAAAAGGCCAGAGTGCGGGAATCTGAGCTTCGGGCCAAGGCGGCCGAGGCAGAAAAGCGCGCACTGCAAGCGGAGAACGAACGCAAGACGAAGGAACTGGAAGATGCACGCATGCTGCAACTTTCCATGCTGCCGAGAGATGTCCCCCGGCTTCCCAAGTACGACATTGCCGTTTTCATGAAGACTGCGACGGAGGTGGGCGGAGACTACTACGATTTCAGCGTCGCGGAGGACGGAACGTTGAACGTTGCCTTCGGCGATGCTACCGGCCATGGGATGCAGGCCGGCACCATTGTGACATTGATGAAAGGGCTCTTCCTTTCCGACGCGTCGCGATTTGAGATCCAGGCCTTTTTCAATCATTGCAGCCGTGCGATCAAAGAGATCAGGCTCGGCAGGCTCTTTATGGCTTTCACGCTTGTCAGACTGAAGGGAAATTCCGTATATTTGTCGAGCGCAGGAATGCCCCCGGTCTATCTCTACAGAAAGTCCTCCCGGCAGGTGGAGGAGATTCTCCTGAAGGGAATGCCCCTTGGGGCGATGAAGAACTTCCCGTATGCCTTGCACGAAGCCAGCCTGGAGAAGGGGGATACGCTCCTGCTTCTTACGGATGGCCTTCCTGAACAGAAAAATGCCGCCGGAGAGATGTTTGACTACACGAGAGTGAAGGAATCGTTCACCGATATCGGGGGGGCGTCTCCGGACGACATCATTGCGCATCTTATGAATAAAGGAGAGGAGTGGATGAGGGGCGCAATTCAGGACGATGACATAACGATGTTGGTCGTCAAGGTAAAAGAATAGGCAGATGTCCGACCGTCAGCACCTCGAATGAGAGGACCCATGAAAAGCAGATCGACGAAAAAGAAGCCTGTGAAAGAAACGGTGTCGCTGAAGATAGAACTGCCCAACGTGCCTGATATCGAACTCGTTGCGCTCGAGGGGTTGGATCGGCTCGCTCGCCATATGGGTATTGCGGAGGCGAAAACCGGGGAGGCGAAACTGCTGGTGACGGAGGCCATCATCAACGGACTTGAACATTCCGGAAGTAAAAATCCGAATGTACGGGTCGAGTTCACGATGACGAAGACCGATCTCGTGATTTTTGTGCGGGACTATGGCAAGGGCTTCGAGCCTTCGTCCATCGAGGAACCGGACATCAGGAGTAAAGTAACGTCGAAGAGCAAGCGAGGTTGGGGACTGAAAGTCATGAAATCGATGTCTGACGATTTCCGGATCGAGTCGACCACCCGCGGTACAAAAATCACCATTCGAAAGCTGCTGCGCTAAGAGGACCTCCATGGAACAACAATTCTCGCTGACTTCAGAGATCCGCAATAATCGGCTTATCATTGCCACCTCAGGATACGTAAACAATGTCGGCGGAGAAGCTATCGCAAAAGAGTTCACCCGCCATTTCCAAAAGGGGACGAAGCAGGTTGTGATCAACCTGGCGAAGTCCAAGGTGGTGAATTCGATTGGTATGTCGTTTCTGATCGAAATCATCGAGCAGCTCGAAGAAGCAGGAGGAAAGCTCGTCTTCGCCGAGCTTGATCCGGCCGTTGAGAAGATGCTGGCGATCATGGGTCTCTTCACATTCGCGGGAAAAGAACCAACCGTCGAGGACGCGCTCTGAAATCACTCGCAGCTGGGAAGTGAAGAATGGCTCGAACAACGAACCGGCTCCTTAGATCTCAAGAAGACCAGCTTTCACTCCAGATTGAATCCCTTCAGAACGGCTTCAAGAAAATCTCCGCCGCTGCCACGCTGGCCGATCTTGCTAAACAATCCATTCGTGTTCTCCGTCGGCTCTTCAAGAAATCCAAGGTCGATCTCGCGTATAGGCCTCAGAATTCTGTTGAATGGCAATTGCTGGTCAATGGGAAGGCGAAAGGCCTCGATCGGCTCCATGACGTCCTCGGGGGCCGGAAACTTTCTGCATGCACGCTTCGTACGAGCTCGACTGGAATGTGCGCCGCGACCGCCATGGGGGATAAGTCTGTTGTCGGCGTAGCCGTGCAGGGGGCTACCTCCCGGACACACTTCTCCGATGTTGATGCAGCACTTCTTCGCGTTTTCTTGCACCTCTTTGAGGCGGCTTACCAAGCGCTCCTCCACCGTCGAAACGAAAAAGCGCTGGTCTTCTCGCTCAACCATCGCGTCCTGCAACTCAACAGCCTCATTGACACCGGCATCGAAGTTTCGAAACTCGACCAGGGGGCCTCATTGCAGCAGCTTGCTCTCGAGCGGGCTGCGTCTTTGACCAACGCATCAAAAGGCCTCGTCCGCGTGAAAGAAGGAGACCGGATTGTGGAGGAAAGCTTCTTCCCTGATGAGCTTCAGGTTCAGGGCAGTCTGGGTGAGCGTCAGACGATCGCGACGAGTTTCACCTTCGCAAACAGAACATATACGTTCGAGCTCTTCGAAAAAGAGAGCCGAGGCGGCATCATCTCGTTTGAGGATACCGACCAAATGCTCCTGGATGCCCTGGCCCGTCAGGTGCACGCGTCGTTGGAGAACCGCTTCCTCCTCGAGAAGGCGTTGGAAAACCAGAGGTTTGAACAGGACATGGCTGTTGCCGCTGCGATCCAGAAAAAAATCATCCCGGAGCAGCTCCCTGCTTTAGCAGGCTATGATCTTGCGGGCGTCAATATCCCTTCCAAGTCCGTCGGTGGCGACTACTACGATTGTATTCCACTTGCCAACGGTTCGTATGCGTTCATCATTGCAGACGTCTCAGGGAAAGGCGTGCCTGCGGCATTGCTGGTCAGCAGTTTGCATGCCTACCTTTCTGCGTATCTCGAAGGAGGAATACCGCTGAGCCAGCTTGTGCAGAGGCTGAACAAGGTCATCTGGCGGGCATCGACGGACGATAAGTTCATAACAGCTTTCTTCGGGATTCTTTTTCCGAACACAGGTGAACTTGAGGTATTGAACGCAGGGCATAATCCGGCCTACCTGCTGAGACAGGATGGCACTGTCCAGGAGTTTGGCGCCGTCGGGCTTCCGCTTGGCATGCTCGACATGGATTTCCCGTACCAAAGCGAACGCGTGACGATTGTGAAGGGGGAACGTCTTTTGCTTTACACCGACGGTATTACGGAGGCTTCGGATGAGCACGAAGAATTCTATGACATTCACGCGCCGCTTCGCGATTTCTTTCTGCAGCACAAGCCTGAGAAGGCCGAATCGTTCATTGCCCAACTGATCGGCGACATCAGAAGATTTACCGGATCTGCTCCTCAAAGCGATGATATTACGGCTGTGTACCTCCATCGCCTTCCCTGATTCTCATGGTGAGAGGAGTGGCTTCCTCGGGTCAACCCGCAATATCCAAGCCTGAGAACTCCAGACACCCCGTCATTTGACTTTCCGGCTCCTGAACGTTAAATTCAGCCAATGAAATGATCTGAAACTGTACCTTGCTCGTCGCGGAAGAGCATGGAGCAGGCGTCTCGTTTCCGAGACGCTTTTTTTGTATCCGCGGGCAGACCGCATCAACCTATGAATTCCAAGATACGAGTTCGGTTCGCCCCCAGTCCGACCGGATTTCTGCACGTTGGCGGCCTTCGGACCGCTCTCTACAACTACCTTTTTGCGCGGCACCACGGCGGCAAATTCATCCTCCGCATAGAAGACACAGATCAGGCCCGCAGGGTTGAGGGAGCAATGGAAAACCTCATGGCAACGCTGGGTTGGGCTGGAGTGCACTACGACGAAGGACCCGATCGAGACGGCGGCTACGGGCCCTACATCCAGTCGCAGCGGCTTGATTTGTACCGAGACCACGCGGCAAAATTGATGGCGAAGGGAAAGGCGTACTATTGCTTCTGTTCCCCCGAACGGTTGGAAGAGCTGCGTCAACGCCAGTCGGCTTCAAAAGAGCGAATCTCGTACGATCGGCATTGCCGGGATCTTGCGAAGCCGGAAGTGGAGGAACTTCTGGCGCAGGGTGGGAGGAGCGTCATACGAATGAAGGTGCCCCTGGAAGGGGCAGTGGTTTTCCAGGACCTAATCCGAGGCGAGGTCTCCATCGCCAACGAAGTCCTGGATGATCAAG
>JACVXU010000183.1 GCA_015661185.1 Bacteroidota bacterium | reverse complement strand
GCGCCGGGCAATTGGCTCAATCGGGGTGGGACAAAGAGTATGTCAGCTTTTTTGGACCGGCTTCTAATCGGCATTGCTGAAATCGTGGGTGGAGTCGGTTCTCTTGACCCGACACGTTCTTCCGACACATCGTTACTCGGAAGCAACAACGATCCACCGTTTTCTTGAACACTTCAGTATCTTGTTGTTAAGAGCAGGCTGCCAGCGTTCTGCTGTCAGGTGGGTCTCTCAAAAGAGTATAGGTCATTCTGAGGAGCATCAGAGGGAGTTGGAGATGAACAAAGTCAACATTGCGAACAAGCTGCATCAGATCTCTGATCATTGGCGACCGAAGGTTGTTGGTGAGCTGAACGGCCAGGAGGTCAAGCTGGTCAAGTTCCAGGGGGAGTTTGTTTGGCATCATCATGAACGGGAAGATGAACTGTTTCTTGGCATCCACGGCAGTTTTCGCGTCGAATTTCGAGATCGCGTTGTCACGGTTGAGCCCGGCGAATTCATCATCGTTCCTCGCGGGGTTGAACATCGGACTGTGGCGACGGAGGAAGCGCACGTGCTGCTGTTTGAGCCGGCTGCTGTGCGTAACACGGGGAACGTCATCGACCCGAAGCTCACCGCACCGATGGGAGATTGGTTGTAGGGGGGTGTAATTTCGCATTCTGGAAGCAGTACAAAGATTTTTGGCTGGAGTGTGCAAAGCTGGTGGTATAGGAACCTGTAGAAAATGCTCTCCAGGGGATGAGATTCAATTTGCATTGACGCCTTGGTCGATTCAGACGTGTAAAGTCGTGCCGAAGTTCAATCCTTGATTATTCAGAAAATGATAGTGTGACAGAAGACATGCGGACGAAGAAAGGCAGAGAGGTTCCCAAAGATCTCCCGTTGTACTGTGACTTCAGTTGCAGGTATGCATCATTCGGCCAGCGGGGTGTATCCGGGGCCTGTAGACGAGAGCAGGCGGTGTACTGCGCGATCTTGAAGAAGTATAACAACAAGAACAACAAGTGCCTGGTGCCGAAAGACTAGAACTGAACTCGAAAGCGTTCTACTTGGAAGGGAGCTGTGTCGCATGTCCGGGGGGCAGATGCATCTTCTTCGTCTTGACGAGTCGCAATAGAAGAAGGGCGTCATCCACCCTAAGCACAGCCACAACGCCTTTGCCAGGAATAGTCTTCGACTTCAGCTCGATGAATCCTTCGACTCGCTCCGCTCGCTCAGGACATCGAGCCTACGCTCAGACCGACGGTCATTCGTTTTTGAACTGGGCTTTTATTTGATCTTGAAAATCACGTAACATTTGTGTTATCACTGTTCGCTTTTTCCGCTGCCCTCACAATCGATCCTCCTTCGACATCAAAACGAGGCGACCTATGACTCCCCCTACCTTATTTATCACTCCTGGTTCGTGCTTTGCGATGTTCCTCCTGGTGTCCGCAGCATTCGCCGGAAATCCCACAAAATCATGGCCCATCATCAAACACTATGATCAAAAACACCTGAGCCAAATTGCTCTTCCGATCGGAGGGATTGGCACGGGAACAATCTCACTTGGCGGGAGAGGCGACTGGAGGGACTGGGAGATCATGAATCGTCCTGCGAAGGGATTCAACCCCGGCTCACCATTCTTCGCCATCCGGGTAAAGCCGACAAATGGCCGCAGCGCCGTGCGCGCACTCCAGGGTCCCGTTGACGAACACCTGTACTCCGGTGCGTTCGGCGTCAAGGATGCTACGAACCCCGCTCTCCCCTGCTTCAGAAACTGCAGCTTCGATGCCAGTTATCCATTCGGGATCGTCAATCTCGCCGATCCTGATATGCCGGTGAAGGTCAGGATCAAAGCATTCAATCCGCTGGTACCGACAGATCCCGACGCGAGTGGAATTCCGATCGTCGCGGTCACTTATGAAGTCACAAACCTGACTGCATCCGAACTTAGTGTTTCCGTGTGCGGAACCGTTGAGAACTTCATTGGAAACGACGGAGTCAAGAACGTCTCTTCGAAGAACCGAAATGAATTTCGGAAGGGAACAGGATTCCAGGGAATATTCATGTCGTCCGACAGCGTGAAACCGGATGATGAACGATGGGGAACCATGGCGTTAACGACAACGGCGAGCAGCGGCGTAACCTATCGCTCCGCGTGGTTAAATGCCGGATGGGGCACTCCCATACTTGATTTCTGGGATGATTTTGGCGATGACGGACTTCTTGAGAACCGACCCCCGGGCGCAAACACACCGAAAGCTTCACTGGCGATTCTGGAAAAAATACCTGCACGAGGAACAAAGGGGTTCACCTTTTTTATCACGTGGCATTTCCCAAACCGATACGCATGGTCTCCGACACGAATCGGAAACTACTATACAACTCAGTACAAAGATGCCTGGAACGTCATTGAAAAAACTCTTCCTGAGCTTGGTCGCCTGGAAGACCAAACGATACAGTTTGTAGCAGCTCTGACCAGAAGTGATTTGCCACGAGTCGTAAAGGAATCGGCGTTGTTCAACCTCAGCACGCTTAGAACTCAGACCTGCTTCAGGAGTGAAGATGGCCGATTCTTTGCCTGGGAAGGATGTGGCGATAAGGAAGGATGTTGTTTCGGGACGTGCACACACGTCTGGAATTACGAACAGGCCGTCGCATTTCTCTTTGGATCGATCGCTAAGTCGATGCGGGAAGTCGAGTTCGGCAAGGAGACAGACGATACCGGCCTGATGAGCTTCCGCGTAAAGCTTCCCATTGATAGCGCAGCGTGGGGCAAAGCCGCTGCGGACGGACAGATGGGCTGCATCATGAAGGTTTATCGTGACTGGCAGCTCTCTGGCGACAACGCAATGCTGACCTCTCTCTGGCCAAACGTCAAGAAAGCATTGGAATTCTGCTGGATCAAAGGAGGCTGGGACGCAAACAAAGACGGAGTAATGGAAGGATGCCAGCACAACACGATGGATGTCGAATACTACGGTCCCAATCCACAGATGGGAATCTGGTATCTCGGCGCACTGAAATCGGCTGAGCAGATGGCGCTTTTCATGCACGACGCAGAGTTTGCAGCAACCTGCAAGTCCCTCTTCTCGCACGGCAGCCGATGGATAGATAGCGCTCTCTTCAATGGTGAGTATTACATTCACAAGATCATGCCGCCGGGTGACAAATCGAATATCGCACCCAGTCTCCTCGTTGGCATGGGCTCAAGCGATTATGCCAATCCAGATTATCAGCTCGGAAATGCTTGTCTCGTCGATCAGCTCATAGGACAGGTGATGGCTCACGTGTGCGGGCTTGGGTATCTGACGGATCCAAACCATGTCCGCACGACGCTGGCGAGCATCATGAAATACAACTATAAGAAATCACTGAACGATCATTTCAATTGCCTCCGTACGTTCGCACTGGGAGACGAGGCGGCGCTCCTGATGGCAAGTTATCCGAAAGATCGTCCGAAGAACCCTTTCCCGTATTTTACTGAAGTGATGACGGGATTTGAGTATACGGCAGCAATTGGAATGCTGTACGACGGTCAGGGCGAGAACGGACTGACCTGCATCACGAGCTTGCGCAATCGGTACGACGGCTTGAAGCGCAACCCGTATGACGAAGCCGAGTGCGGTCATCACTACGGTCGGGCGATGATAAGCTGGGCAGAGATTCTGGCGCTGACTGGCTTTCACTATTCTGCGGTCAACCAGGAAATGTCATTTACAGCGAAAGACGGTGACTATTTTTGGTCGACTGGATATGCGTACGGGATGGTTTCCATGAAGAGGACCGGCTCGAAGAAGTCTGTCACGCTCACTGCGATTAAAGGAGAGGCGTCATTCGGGACATTTACGCTGAATGGGTATGGGAAGAAGGTGTTCGATGTTCCCGCGCGAGTTGATCCGGGGAAGAAGCTCACATTTGAAGTTAGTGCCAACGATTCGAAAGCGGGGTTGCCGGTGTATTCCTTGAAGGCCGCAGTTGGTGCTCGATAGCGAAATAGAGAAGGACGTCAGGATGACGATGATTTGTTGTTGTGGGGGATTCCCGTCGGGATTTGATTAATCAAATCCCGTCAGTGATCCTCACATTCAGTGAAGGCAATCAGTGGTAATCTCGTTACATCCTTGTTATCAGTGTGCCATCCCAAGGAATTAACACACAAATGAAAAATGTCTCTATAAGAACCCGCGTGATGCTCGTTGTAACGGCTCTCTTCGCATCCATCGCCCTCAGCCAGCAAGAAAACAACTTCGCCATCATCAAACCCGGCGAATCCCTTCCGGAGGTCATCCGCAAAGCAGCCAACGTCACTCCCTCGGTTCGCCAACTCGCCTGGCAGCAGCAGGAATTCATCGCCTTCGCCCACTTCGGCATGAACACATTCATGGATCAGGAGTGGGGAAAGGGAACCGAAAGCCCTTCCGCGTTCAATCCGAGCGATTTTGATGCGCGGCAATGGGTCAAGGTAATCAAAGACGCCGGGATGAAACTGCTCATCATCACCGCGAAGCATCACGACGGATTCTGCCTCTGGCCAAGCAAGTACACTGACCACAGCGTCAAGCGCAGTCCATGGAAAGGGGGCAGAGGGGACGTCGTGGGCGAGGTTGCACGGGCTTGCAGGGAGGCAGGACTCAAATTCGGCGTGTATCTCTCGCCGTGGGACCGGCACGAGCCGACGTTCGGAGATTCTCCTGCCTACAGCGAACACTTCCGCAATCAATTGCGCGAGCTCCTCACGAACTATGGTGAAATTTCGGAAGTCTGGTTTGACGGCGCAAATGGGGAAGGGCCGAACGGGAAGAGGCAGATCTACGATTGGCTGTCGTACTACAAAGTTATTCGTGAACTGCAGCCGCAGTCTGTCATCGCCATCATGGGTCCCGATGTCCGATGGGTTGGCACCGAGTCCGGCTACGGCAGAGAAACGGAGTGGAGCGTCGTTCCGAGTATCACGCAGAATCTCGATGCAGTCGCTGCTTCTTCTCAGCAATTTCCCGTCGATGGAGCTTTTGCTCCGAAAGATTTGATGGCGGATGATCTCGGTAGCAGGGAGAAAATCAAGAACGCCTCGGCTCTCGTCTGGTATCCCGCGGAAACGGATGTTTCTATCCGTCCCGGCTGGTTCTATCACTCAAGCCAGGACAATCTTGTGAAATCACCGACGAAACTGGTCGACATTTACTACAGTTCGGTTGGACGCAATTCCGTCCTTCTGCTTAACATTCCTCCCGACAAGCGAGGGCGGATCGCAGGGGACGATATCAGGAGCCTGCGAGGAATGCGCAAGATCCTCGATCAGACATTCAAAGCCAACCTTGCGAGCGGCGCAACAATCATCGCTTCCAATGAAAAGCCAGGGCACAAAGCTTCCGCTGTTATTGAACAACATCCGACAAGCTACTGGATAACTGATGACGACATCGAATTCGCGACGCTCGAGTTCCGTCTTCCGAACAACCGAACGTTTGACCGATTGATGCTCCAGGAGAACATCAGTATTGGCCAGCGGATCGAATCGTTCCGGCTTGAGGCATGGTCTGACAACGCCTGGAGGATGATTGCCCGGGGAACGACGGTTGGCTACAAACGGTTGCTCCGCTTTCCCCCGGTGACATCTCAGAAGGTGAAACTGGTGATCGATTCATCACGGACAAGTCCAACGCTTTTCAAGTTTGGACTGTACAAGTCACCCCCGACAGTGACTATCGAGCCCAACGGAGGTTCATTTGAGAGCAGTCTCCGCGTCCGACTTTCATCCGATTCGAAGAACGCAGCGATCTTCTACACGCTCAACGGCAGTGAACCGACGCTCAAATCGCAGCGGTACACACGACCAATCGATTTGACCCGATCCACTCAGATCAAAGCGGTTGCCTCCCTTGGAGGAGAACTTGCCGCCGAGTCTTCTGAAGCGCTATTTACCAAGTGCCTGAAAGTGAAATCGGTAGTCTTCGAAAAGCCGTGCAGCGCAAAGTATCCGGGTCGGGGGGACACCACGATCATCGATGGCAGGCGCGGTTCTCTGGATTTTCAGGACAAGGAGTGGCTGGGATTCAACGGGGACGATGTAATTGCGACGATTGATCTGGGAGAGTCAAGAAGCATTCATAAAATTGCGATCGGTTTTTTGCAGCAACAGGGATCGTGGATTTTTCTGCCACCGGAAGTGAAGTTCTTTGCCTCTGACGATGGAACCAAATGGAAAGCGGTGGGGAATCAGGGTAATGTGCTTAAGCAAACAGAGAGCGTTGTTGTAAAGGATTTTTCCTGCACCGTCAAAAACGTATCAGCGAAATTTGTGAAGGTCGCCGCAAAGAATGTTGGTACATGTCCGCCCTGGCATCCAGGCGTGGGGGATAAAGCGTGGTTGTTTGTGGATGAGGTGATTGTGGAATGATGATGGTCATGGTCATTCTGAGGCGGACGCAATGAAATGTGTCCCTCCATTCGCATCCGCTCTGTGACGGACCCTCCATCCTTCATCCGAACCATTCCAGCTTGTTCATTTCTCCCTGATAAGGCCATTCCTCGGTGGTTTTCACAAAACCCTTTCGTACAGGATTTTGGCGTACGTATTCCCACCTACGTTCATAGCTGGCGCCATCGCGAAGTTGCGTATCCCAAAAAGATCTTTGCCACACAGGTTGCTCATTCGACCTCGGCCAAGAGAAAGATGCAATGGCTTTCCAGTATTGAACCCATTTTCTTAGCTCAGGAAACTCTTCCTTCGCCGGAGCACAAAAGAAATGAACGTGATCCGGCATGACCAAATAGCGACCTACCAGCCATGCATCCGCCTCTCGCCACGCGTGCAGTATTTCTTGGTATGTATCCTCTGCGCAGAGAATAGGTTTCCGCCTGTTTGTACATGCCGTCACGAAGATAATGACAGGTCGGTTGAAGCTTGCATGAACAGGGAGATGAATCGGCGATTTTCTCACCGGCCGCGGCCCCGATCTCTTGTTCGATGTGTTTGCCATGACAATCTTGAAACATGCTGGGGGGATGCGCTTCTGCACGTCCGCCCGGAGGAGGTCACAACGAAGTGTGTCCCT